>JBBQVN010000076.1:0-16996 GCA_038211475.1 Terriglobales bacterium
AAGAACTTTGTAAAAATTGTGCAAAGTTGAACTCCGAGGGTAAATAACACCAACCGGGGGTCATGTTTTGAGAAGTGGCCCCCACTCAAACCTGATTTTACCGCTGGTGTCTTCCACCGGGTGAAGACCTCCACCAATGGGGTCACGAAATGTTAATTGCCATTCCGGCCCCCGTGGTTCCCCGTCAACGATTTTCCACAACCTGCGAAGCTCGTCCACCTTGAGGCCGTGTGCGGAAGCGATTGCTAAGGCTCTAAACCCAGCCTCATATTCTCCGGTGAAGCAAACGGTAGGTTCGGGATACGGATGACCCCGCGTGCCCTCGCAGGATTCTGTGGTTTCGATTCCATTCTCCCACAATATGCGAACGACTTCTCGGATTCCGGGGTCTAGTTTTTCCCAGCGAAGCTCTAATCTCTTTGCCATATTTGCTACCGCCTTTACCTCAAGCTACACCACTACGCGGTTTTCGGGTACGATAAACTTGCCATGCCGGACGCTGGTACCGACCTACATCATTTCGACTTCGATCTCGACAGGGGTATCCGCGAGCAGGTAGTCGAGAAGCTTGAGACCAGTCCGCTCCTTCCTTTGGCAAGGGGCGCAGGACCGCAGGCCAGCGGAATCTATGTCCTGTACTACAAGAGAGAACTAGTTTACGTAGGCAAGGCGTCGAAGGGAACAACCAAAAGCAAGCGGACATTGCGCGGTCGGTTTGGGGAACATGTGACCAAAATCAGCGGACGGCAGAACATCACCATTGCCGATATGAAGTGTCGCTATCTCACGTTCGCCAGTGAGTGGTGGGTGTTCGCAGCCGAATTTGCGCTCATCACGCATTACAAGCCTGAATGGAATGCAAGCGGTTTCGGCAGCAAAGTTCCCGGCAGCGGTCGCCCAGGAACATCCCGCGTGAGCCGCTGGAATGAGCTATTTCCCTTGCGGTGACTGACGCTCACAGTCGTCACTCTTGCGGCACACAATCCAGAAGCAGTGTCGCTTTCGCGCGTGGTGCGCTTCCTTCCACTTGCTTGAAACCATCGGTCCCTTCCGAACCTTGATAATCAGGTCGCATACGATAAATCCCGCATCTTCGGCCATCTTCATAAAGTCACGGTGCGGCCATCGGGACTTGTGGTTATTCACCATGTCCGTAATTTTTGCAAGCAGCAGACCGTTAGGCTTTAGCACGCGCTTGGCCTGCTTCAAGAAGTCCGGATACAGATAACTTAGATTCCAGTCGTGCTCCTTGCCGCACTCAACCGTTGCCCCGAAGTCAACGTCGAATCTCTTCTTGCTCTTGTCGCGGCCTTGCGGACCGACATGGGGAGGGTCGTACACAACCACGCCAAACTTTTCAGCGGGAACACCTACCATCTTGCGATTATCCCCAACAATATCCGGCTTGTACTGCGGGTCAATGTCCATCGAAATGACGAGGCGCTTAGAACCCTTCCAGAATCTCCCCGCATTGTAGGTGGCGTCCAAAATCGGCTCAGGCGGGATGTTGGCATAGAACCCGAACATCGCCTCAATCAGTTGTCCGTCAGTTCCTTCCCACACGCTGCTAAGCGGCGCATATGTTGACGTGCCGTTGCCGTTAGCCAGAACTCGCGACCGGGCTTTTTTCTGCTTGGACTTTGGCCTGTAAGCTAGTACCACGTCAGCAACCGCGTCTAGAACCATTGGAGTTTTCATGCGGTCAGCGCCTCATAGGTCAGCCGCTTGCCGACGATGGCCCCAACAAAACTATCGAGGCGATCTAAGGTGTGGTTTTTTACATCGCCATCGTTCAGGCGAAACGTAAATTCATCCACGTAACGGGCAAGGTGCTTCTTGCTGACCTGATGATAAACGCCATAGACGCCACGCTTGAGGACGGCCCACACGCTCTCAATCCCGTTCGTGCTGGAACTTCCACGGCTGTATTCGCCAGTCGTATGATTTACCGCATGGTGCTGGTAGAGCAGCCCGTCCAGCCCAACGTAACCAGAGTGCTCATCGGTGAATATGGTAGAACCAACCTCGACATTCGCCAGGATAGCCGATTGCAACGCGGCTGCATCGGTTCCGGTTAGAGGCATCGCAAAAGTCTTGCCACCGCGTTCCCGCATCCCCACCACGGCAGTCTTGCCAACCGTCCCTCGGCCCGCCCTTAACTTCTTGTGCGCGTGCTTGTTAGCCTCTTTCCCGCCAATGAATGTCTCATCAATCTCGACCATGCCCCGCAGCTTTTCCAGCTTCCCGCCGCAAGCCTCGCGGAGCCGATGGAGCACGAACCATGCAGACTTCTGCGTGATGCCGATTTCCTTCGCCAGTTGCATCGAAGAAATCCCCTTTCGTGCCGTCACGAGCAAATACATGGCGTAGAGCCACTTATTCAGGGGAACGTGCGACCGCTCGAAGATGGTTCCCGTTCTGATGGTAAAATCCAAACGGCAGGCGTTGCAGCGGTAGAATCCACCCTTCCGCGTCGTAATGCGCTCGCCAGATTTGCAGGCGGGACAGGTTGCCCCATTGGCCCACAGTCGAGACTCCAAATAGATGCGCGCTGATTCCGCCGTGGGGAACATCTCAAAGAGTTGAAAAGTGCTGATTGTGCTTCGGCTCATGAAGCAAATGTACTTTACTCCCGAGCCGTTGTCAAGATAAAAACGAGGGAGTTAACTATATAATTCCCCTTTATTTCCACGCGGTCTTTATCACCAACTGGTCAACCTCAATGGCCACGTCAACCTGCTTTCGCTCGACCCCGTCGTCACTTACCACCTCACCCCGCGCCTGGCTCTCACCCAGGATTGGGATTTCTTTTGGCGAGAGAGTCTGGGCGACGGCCTTTACGGAGTGGGCGGCAACTTTATCCGTCATGGAGGCCCCGGCGATGGCCGATATATTGGCAGCCAACCCACCTCGATTGTGGACTGGAAAATTCAACGCCACTGGAGCGTGATCCTGATCTACACCCATTTCTTTCCCGGTTCGTTCTTGCGTAATACCGGGCCAGCCCGCCCGGTCAACTACGTTTCTGGATGGGTGGATTTTAAGTTCTAGCTGGTGGACGGCTTGCCTGCATTAATGGGTGCGAGGCCTATGCGGCTGAGCAGGACCTCGAAGCGCGGGTCCGGTCGCAGGACATCGAAGACCGGATGCGCCCCTAGGAAGATCAGCCAGATGGCGCGCTCCTCGCAGGCGCGCTGCAGGAACTGAAAGGCGAGCTCCACCTCTCCCAGTCCGGTATGGATCATGGCAATGTTGAAGGATGGAATGTAACTGCCCCCGGTGCGGCTGGCGAGCTGTTGGAGCTGCTCCAGGGCTTCGTCGCGCCGCCCGGCAATCGCGTATGCATGTCCCAGTGCCCCCCTCATAAGCGGCACACCATTCGAGAGCGTAACCGCCATTTGCAGTTCCGCGATCGCGTCATCCAAACGTCCTTGCTGCTCATACACCGAGCCCAGCAGGTAGTGAGCCTGGTAGAAGTTTGAATCCAGCTCCAGGCAGGCCTGTGCTTGTTCCAAGGCTCGGTCGTATTGCCGGGCAAGGTAGAAGCTGTATCCGCAACCGACAAGAATCGCCAGCGACAGCCGATCCGATTCCAGCGCGCGCTCAACAGCGGCGCCGACCTCCTCGTACCGCCCCATTGCAGCCAGTCCGAAGATGTACCACGGACGTCCCCCCACGTAGTGCGGGTTGAGTTCCAACGCTCGGCGGAACTCCCGCTCCGCCCCAGGCCAGTCCCAGTCATAAAAAAACTTCACCACCGCCAGCGAGGCGTGCGCTTCGGCAAGCTTGTCGTCCAACTCCACAGCACGGACCGCCGCCGCTTTCGCCTTGGGCAAAGTTTCCTGCGGCGAACATGCCCTTTGATTCCCCTGCGCTCCCGCACAAGGTCCCAGTTGTCTAGACATTCCCAACCACGGAGAGAACGAAATGACGTCGGTGAAATTATTCCAGCCGCTCCTCATGGTTTTAGCCGTCACCTTCGGCTTGACGTTGTGCGGCCAGGCGCAGATCTTCACCACTCTCGCCAACTTCAGTGGCAGGAATGGTACAGCTCCATACTACGGATCCCTGATTCAGGCCACGAACGGCAACTATTACGGGACGACCTACCAAGGTGGAAAGAATAATGCCGGCGTTGTTTTCGAAGTGACCCCAGCGGGCAAGTTGGGCGACATCTACAACTTTTGCGCCACGACCAATTGCACCGATGGGGCAAACCCTTGGTCGGCGCTGGCGCTGGGCAGCGACGGAAACTTCTATGGCACAACGAATATAGGCGGAACGAGCAACCGTGGCACAATCTTCAAGATGACCATCGGTGGCCAAATAACCACACTGTACAGTTTTTGTCCGACTAAGGTTTGCTTGGATGGGGAGTATCCAGTTGGGCTGGTGCAGGCCAGTAACGGGAATTTCTATGGAACGACTTCGAATGGCGGCACCCATAGCGTCGGCACCATCTTCGAAATCACTTCTGCAGGTAGGTTCCAGGTCCTGTATAGCTTCTGTTCCCAGCACCTTTGCACAGATGGCTCTCGTCCACTCTCCGGGCTTGTGCAAGCCAGCAACGGTAATCTCTACGGGACCGCATCCGCCGGGGGAGTCCATAGCGCCGCTGGCACGGTCTACGAAATCACGCCGGCTGGGCTGTTCAAGACACTCTACAGCTTCTGCGCCCAAGCTGCCTGCGCTGATGGCTCGGAACCGTTCGGGGCTTTAATCCAGGGTTCAAACGGAAGCCTTTACGGCACAACCTTTGGCGGCGGAGCCAACGGGTACGGCAGCGTCTTCGAAATTACAGCTGCCCACCGAATGCTTACACTGCACAGCTTCGACTCCACCGACGGCTCTAACCCGGTTTCCGGGCTGATCCAGGCCAGCGATGGCAACTTGTACGGGACGACAGATGGAGGCGGGACAGCCGACAACGCCGGGACAATCTACGAGATCACTTCGACCGGCGGGTTCAGCTCGCTTTTCAGTTTTTGTACTGCTTCGGGCTGCACGGCATATTATCCCCAGTATACGTTGGCGCAGGCCACCGACGGTGCATTGATCGGGGCCACGACCAACAGCCTTAACTTGTACACAGGTAGCGTCTTTAGCTACTCAAACGGGATGGGGCCGCTGATTCATACCGTGCCCGTGGCAGCAAAGGCGGGAGCCCGCGTCATCCTTCTCGGCTACGGGCTGACCGGCTCGACCAAAGTCACCTTTAACGGCAAGGCGGCAACGTTCACCGTTGAATCCGATACGTACATTAAGGCAACAGTTCCGACTGGCGCGACCACGGGCACGGTGGCGGTCACCACAGCGACAGGAACGCTCAACAGCAATCCGGTATTCCAGGTGCTGAAGTGAGCTGTCTCGACGGCTGACGACAACAGGCCATTTACACGTTTTGACCGATCGATGATGAGTGAAATAGCGATTCATCAAACTGCAAAACCGGGCGGTCGCGGCGGGGGGCTGAGTTGATGTTCTGGTTTGCGGAGGCAGCTTCCCATGACTTCAGCATCGCGATCCGCTCACATTCGAGCGCCAACCAAAACGATCATTTCCTTTTCATCGGGACCAGAAGCGGCGTGCCACGACCAAATAACTTTTCGACCCGCCTGTCCTCTGCCGCATATGCTTGCGTTTCAAAACGGTGAGTTACTAGCCAAGAGCGGGGCTCCTGCGACATGAGGCTACGGCGGGTGCGTAGAGTTGCGGGGAGTTCAAACGAATCAGCGTCTAGAGCGGCAGGCGGGTTCTGCAGGGTGATATCCTGGGGGAGTGCGGCGGGAGCGACTTACGCTCGCGCGAGCGAGGGGTTCCTCCTTCACAGTTTCGATACGGTGCTGCTACCTGCTTTTGCTACCCAGTTGTTCGCTTCGCCAAAGGCCGCACTAAGAGGCTGCGTCCCCACTGCAAACCAACCGCAACACCTTCTCTACTAAGGGCCAGACCAAGTCAGGTGCCGAGGGCGACGGGCGCGATGCGAGCGCTCTCGGATGGGAGAGATCGAAGGTGAGCGCGAAATGCATCAAATGCCCGGCCAACCCTGCAAACATGGCTAAAATGATATTCGTGCACTGGCAAACACTACAGCGTTAAGGCTTGATTCCATCGTCGGCCACAATCTTAGCGATTTTAAAGCTAATCAAACACGACTTTTTCGAACCCCAGACTGCCGAGCAGTCCGACGACGGTAGACTGAGCGTTCTGCTGAGCGGTGTTCAGAATTCCACTGGCCAGAGCTGAATCGCGCAGTTGCTGCTCGGCCCGTTGTCTGACCTGGGTTTCGAGGTTCGGGTCTGTCGGAACAAGCAATCCGGTCTCACGAGAATAGACCCGCGTCTTTTCGCTATCCAACCGGGTGGTGAAGATCTGCGTCGCAGGGAGGTGCACGTGGACTTCCTTTCCTTTCACCCGCACGCTGCCCGACGCGATGGTTGCAAAATCGATCCCGGCAATCGCCTCTCCGTGGACCAACATCAGCAGCTTGTCCCCCGCCAGGAAGTTCGGCAGGAACAGGCTATCGTGTTCACCCGTGACGATTTTATCCATCGTATACACGACGGTTTCAAGCCGCCTGAGCTGCTGGATTTGAGAGACCACCGTGGAGTAGCTTAGATCGCTGCGGGTTTGACCTCCGGTTAGCAAGAGCAGCGTCCGCGCCCACCATGTCGGCTGGCTGCTCCGGCCGGCATAGGCAGACGCTCCGATGCCAATCACTCCACCAAGGATTAGGGTCAAGAGTCTACCAAACCACTTTGCCCGGGGCCGTGGCATAGGCCGAAATCTCCTTCGTAATGTCCGAAATAGTCCCTAGTATACCTGTCGCTGGCCAGAATAGAAAACGCCCGTTTAGGAAGAATTTCTCACTGAAGACTCTGGCAATTGGGTGTCGTGCCTGTGGCTTATGGAACGGACCCATCCGGGATGGCTGTAAGCCAAGGCCCGGAGGTGTTTCCTATGCGGATCGGGACGGTTGGGATGGATATTGCGAAGCAGACGTTTCAAGTGCATGGAGTGGGCTGCAAGGGTAGCCATTTAAGTCCTTTATTTTAAATAGCAGCGAGGCTTGAAATGTCGGTTGTTGTCGCGCAAGGGGCGTGATTGGGGTTTTTAAGGGAACGGGGCAACCGACTCCAGAGGGACGGAGTTGCGCCAATCTGGAGGTTTAAGCGGCCTGCTCGGTAAATACTGCGAGTTCAAACAGCTTTAGTCGATCTCGAAAGCTGCTCCGGCGACAGCGCCGGTCGTGTTCGACCTACAATGCCGCTCGCAGTGCAGGAATAAATGGTCTGGAACCAGAATTGGCTGTTGAAATCCTTGATCGAGAGCATCCACAGCAACTGAACGTCGCTGACGGGTTCGGTCTCACACAGGAAGTAGTTGCCGCCCGTCCTGAAAGTCACGGGAGTAGAGGAAGTGTAGCTGATAACCTTGACGCTCGGAAAATCGGGAATGGTGCCGAACTAGTTCAGAGTTGCGAAAACCGTCGTCGGCCCGCCCGCCCTGGTGCCGTTTAGCAGGTAGGCTGACATAGTCCCGGAGCTCGCGCCGCCATTCGAGGTGTATACGCTGTTCGGGGTCAGCGCCCTGGGAAGTGGTCCATGTGCTTACCGAATCGCAAGAATGAAAATCGAGACCTCCCCAGTCTCTTAACCGCCCCATGTCGATGCCCTCGCCTTTTAGACGGTCTGCTATAAAGCCTGTACGTGATGAGAATAAAGGCAGCGCCAGGTTTTGGCCTTCAATTTTTTCCCGGCAATCCAAAGTAAACTGTCTGCCGGTCTTTTGGCTCTGCCTTGTCACGGCATCCCTGGCCTAGCAGCTTGGGTCAGCCGAATTCGTTAACCCGAATTCGGAATGACAGTACCGGCAATCAACTATAGTAGGCAAGCTTAAGAAGCTATGAGGTTTGGAAGCCGCCATAGAGGAGAGCAAGATGAAACTGCGAATTTTAATAGCGGATGATCACGAATTGGTACGGCGCGGCCTTTGTGCGCTGCTGCAGGCGCGGGATTGGGAGATCTGCGGCGAGGCCAAGGATGGACGGGAGGCGGTCGAAATGGCCAAGCAGTTGAAACCCGATATCGTGATCTTGGACGTGGGCATGCCCAAACTCAATGGGTTGGAAGCCACCCGCCAATTGATTCAACAGAACCCCAGCCAGAAGGTCATTGTTTTGACCATCACCGATTCGGACCAAGTGATTCGGGAAGCCTTGGATGCCGGGGCTCGCGGTTTCGTATTGAAATCGGATGCAGCCACAGATCTGGTATCTGCAGTAGAAGCGCTACAGCGGAAACGCATGTTCTTCACGCCGCGCGTAAACGATATGGTGCTTGCGGGTTTCCTCGACCGGGGCCATAACTCCGGGGATAGCGAATCTCCGAAGGTGCCCACACTGACCCCAAGGGAGCGCGAAGTGGTACAGCTTCTGGCTGAGGGGAAGAGCTCCAAAGAGGTCGCGGTTCTGCTAAACCTCAGCACCAAGACCGCGGAGACTCACCGCAGCAACATCATGCGCAAACTCGACTTTCACTCCATTCGGGATATCGTCGTGTATGCAATCCAGAACAACATCATCCAGGTTCAGGTGCCCGTTATGGAGAAGGAGCCGCCGAAAGATCCCACAGCGTAATTTCCCGGCAGTTCTGGACAGTTTACTCAGTCTAAACGACTTTCGTAATTGTGGCTCAGGCGGGAGCCGAATGGAGACTCGCCGACTGGCAAATGTACTCTGGCGCCTCCAGAATGGCCGTTTGCTGGGCGTAGAGAGCTTGTGCCTCATCAAAACCTCAACGTGCACACCTGAGGCTGTACTGCTCGCATAGGTGTCCTCAACTGTCGGTTTGGTCGGGATTCACTGGACGGTAGAAGTTCCCGTCGCCAACTCGGAAGTGGACTGATGGCAACTGCCGGCGAGCAGGGACAAGGCCGAAGCCGATCCGGCACAAGGCCCGCACCCCTGGCGGCGCGGGTAATCAAATTCAACGTTCAAGAGCGAAAAACCAAAAACGCCCCAGACCAAGAGGTCATGGGGCGCTCGCTCCTAAGGAACAGCCCTCCCCCGAGAAACTATCCCTACGATCCTATTCTACATCTCGCCTGCTCAGCTTGACGCGCAGGAGCAGTTTTTCCACGCTCTGCCTCGTCGAAACCTGTAGCACTTGCAAAATCAACCACTTGAAAACTAGCCCGATGCAGGGCTTCCGATAGGAATTGCGGTACAATTTTGAATAATTATGTGCTTGACTTGGGAGAGAACGGATGCGGCCTCAATGTTGGAGCGGATTATCGGGATTTACAAGCTGGAGTTTGGCACTTTTTGGGTTCAGACGTTTCGGGAGACGGCTAAGGTTGAACTTTCATCCCGGTACTGAGCGCGTGGTGCTCGGTCGCAACTGCGCGTATTAGCGCGACTACGGATGCCGGGTTGAGTAGGGCAAATTGGCCGCCGCTAGATACCGCCGCTTTGGTGATCTCGATTCCCATTGCGATCGAATCGGTGCTAGGAAGAACAACTTCTGGTTCTGTCACTTGTCGGTTTCCTTTCCTGTTGGATTTCCCTTGTTGCAACCTTTTCGGCTACGCCGGGGTACTACGCTGGTGGCGATCGGGCCGTTTGGCCATCCTTGTCGCCCCTATGATTGGGGTGCGAGCGTACGTCGTCAAATCAAAAATGGGCGCGGCACTCGTTGCTGCCATAGAAGCTGCTTTCGATGGTGCGTGACGGGGGCGGCGCTCCCGTCGGCGCAAGCTTGGTCCAGGCGGGCGTTCCGTGTTGGCCATCGGCATGATTCAGCACCCAGGCATCGGAAAGCTTGATGGATGCGTGCCGTCGAACAACGAGTCCTGGCACGACCACACCAGGCCATCGGCTCGCGGCAGCAGGCCATTGGCCCAGTAATACGGCCCCCAGGCCATCCACGGCGCCAGCACTGAACCCTTGGAGGGATCAAAGTTCAAATTGGCGTTGCCGTTGATCTGGTCGTGAATCGCCAGCTTGGTGCCGAACCCCGCTTCGTAGGCATATGGCTCATGGTACAGGTTGTACACTCCGTTGGAGTAGCCGGTGATGCCGTTGGCGTAAAGCCCGCCTTGGTAGATGCCCTGGTAGTAGTTGGTCCCGAGATCAATCAACGGCACCAGATTGTTCTGCGTCCCCGATTGCTTGAAGGCAATGTTGTTGCAGTTGGCCCCGGTGGGCTGACCGACGGGAAGCGTCAAGTTCGCGATCGCGAGCTTCGGCGGTCCGCTGTGGTCCGTCGCTTGCGCGGTGAAAGCGTAACTGCCCGTGCCGACTGACGCCGTCAGCGTGCCCTTGATCATTCCGCCGCTCGTCAACGTCAGTCCCGCGGGAAGCGTCGAGCCGGACGCCAGACTCCAGGTCGAAGTGCCATGCCCTCCCGCCGCGGTCAGCACCGCTTCGTACGCTGCACTCTGTGTGGCCGCAGGCAGCGTCGGAAAGGTTGTGACTCCAAACCCAGTCGCGGCGCTTGCGGTTCCGGAGAGGCTGACTCCTGAGTTGGGCAAAACGTCGTACGAAACCAATAGCGTTCCCACCGCCGCCCCCAGCAGACTCGGCGAGAAGAACACCAGCAAACTCGCGGATGCATTTGGGGCAACCGCAATCGACCGGCCGCTATACCCGGTCTGCAAAAACGGTTGCGTGATGGTCACGCCCGTGATGTTGAACGTAGTCGTCCCCGTGTTCGTGATGGTGACGGTTTGTGCCGTGGCCACACTCCCCAGCGCCTGGTTGCCAAAATTCAGCGAAGTAGTGTTCAGGGATGCTTTGGCGGTCGTGCTCGTCCCGATGCCGACAATGTGCGCGGACTGGTCTGGCAAGCCCGTAAACGTAAACGTGATGGTTCCGCTGAAGTTCTTGGCCGAATCCGGAGTAGACGAGAGCGTAAAGTTGGCATATCCGCCCGGCGAAATGGTCACAGGCGTCGCCCCGCTCACTAGCATAAATTGCGACGGGGCGATGGAAAGGCTGTTGACCGTGATCGCCGTGGTCGTCGTGTTGTAGATGCTAATGGTTTGCGGCAGAGGACTGGTCGTGCCGGTCGCCTGGAACCCAAAATAAAGTCCGGATTCCGGGTAGATCTGCGCCGCGTTGACCGCCGCTGCGGGAAGCGAGCACAAAAGAATTGCGCACACTCCAAGAAGGTTAGCCGTGCATTTTTCATGACTGGACCATCATAGGGTGCGCGATAACAGCGGGGAAACATCGGGCAAAATTTAAGAGCACTACGACCCAGACGATGCCATTCTCTGTACAGTCGCTGAACCGGATTGTACACTGCGCCATGACTCCAAGCCCCGCACGGCGCTACTGGGAGTGTTTTGTCTTGACGGCGGGCCGTTCGCCACCGTCAAAGAAAAAATGTCGCCCTCGGGAGTCAGTAGCAAGGTTGCACGACGGCCTCCATAAGCGGCCTTTGGTTCGTCACCGGAATCGTAGCTGGCGGTTTGCCAGCGCCTCGCCAGCCCTGCCGCGCTGGGGGATGAGCATATTCCCGTTGCAGATCCGGCGGTTCCGTTGGCCCCGACGAGGCCCCAGGATTCGATCAGAGTATTGGTTCAGTCAAACCCGCCATTCACCGTCATGCGATTATTGGTCGCTTCATAAATCGTCTATGCTTCCGAGCGCTTGGGACTGGCCCTGGCGGGTTGCGGTCACTTGCGTGAGCCGCCGCCGTTCACGCCAAGCCATACACTCAGTAGCAACAGTAACTTTCATGCCATACCTTAATCGGGCGAGCGGGGCGGCACGAGACTTCAATGGCGACCCCAAAGCTCAACATCGACCCTCGCATCCCAAATGGCGGTTTGCACACGCCAGGAAGCCCGGAGAGCCATCCGGGGTACTCAGGGGTCATCCAACGCCCATAGGCCTCGCTACGGGGCTAGGAACAGTGTTCTTGCGGTTCTGTGCAAGTGTTTAATGGGGTAAGGGTGGTGCCGGAACAATTTCAGCGAGCCATCCATTCGGCCGCCACCTGATTACGCGGGGAGGACGGGCGTCATGTTGTATCCGCCACCCTTGTATTTCCGAAGAATTTCGGTGCCATCCTTCAAAACGTACCGCACCGTCCCGTCCGCATCGTGGACCTCTGTGGGCGGCCACCGCTCGGGTGGGAAGCTGGCATCCATCGCCCTTCGGTACTGCGGCGAGTGGCCGCTCTTCCAGTGTGCGGGTTTTAGTTGCTGCGGTCCTACAAACCAACCGGACTGGTAGAGCTGACCGACGATGCGGCTGAATCGCTTTCCGTGGAGTGGGCAAAGAACCGCTTTGGCAGCCTCTACTTCCGCTGGGAGGTACAAGTTGGGAGGCTCTTTGGGCGGGAAGCAGATGCAATCCAGATCGGTCGCAACTTGTCGAATTTGCCGTTCCAATCGTTCAATCCTTTTCTGCAGAGGCAAGACTGTTCTCCAATCGCTCGACGCGTTTCTCGATGTCCGACAGTTCCAATGCCTTTAAAAAGCCAGTGCCGAGATAACTGATGCAGTTGGCGATCCTGGGGTCCAACTTGCCGCTTCGTATTTCGACAATCGACTGCGCCAACAGGTTCCGCAGGTCTCCCGCAGTTCTCGGGGCTGCAATCTCTTCCAGCCCGTCTGGTCTGTAGGCGGTTCGCCGGTGTCCGCCCTTTCTACCCAGTTCCGCAGCCCGACCCGAGTGCATGACACATCGGCGAGTGCCGCCAGCTGCGGGAGCACGGCAGGGCTTGCCAGACTTGTTCTTCGCTTCGCACTTCATGGCACTCGCTTCCTCTCGCCATTCATGCATGCCTCCCTAGCTAAGCTAGGGGGTGGGGGTCGTGCCCGAATATCCCAGCGGCCATCCCAAAATCAGTTAAAAATCAGGTCTTGGTTTTACATGCACTTCCAAGGGCTAAGGTTGCTGACCGTGCTTCGTTAACTACTTCGGTTGACGTTTTCAGGTGGTTTCGAGTCCTACCTGAGGAGCCATTCTTTTTCTTGCGTGCAAACATCCCTCGATTGCGTCGCTTGGTCACAATTGACCAGCTTCCGAGTCACAAAATCAGCACTATGGACTAACGGCGTCGATGACACCCCTGACCAGAGAAGCGATGGCGATTCCTGGTGTACTTTGAAGCGCCGCGTGGCAAAACAGCCTACCGCCTGATAGCAGCATCCCCACGCTGGCGGGATACAATCAGTGCTACCTAGTCAAACATCAACCTGCAATCTGATATCAGGGTGATCAAATAAATGAGACGACTCATTCAGTTCGCCCTCCTCCTCCTCCTACCGGTTTTGTCTGGATGCGCCCACCGTCCGGTCAAACCAACAGTCCAATTCGTGGCGCGGCACTGCCCCGACACCTCAGAAACTCATGTGGCCATGTACTCCGGGCACCCCGTAGAAGTCTGTGTAGACAAAGAGACGCAGGGCATCTTCGAGGTTGAGCTGGGCTACAACCCATACCAGGATACGGATGGCGACGATCGGACAGAAAAGCAAAAACCTCACAAGGTATCGTCGTGGAAATTTTGGGTCAGAAGGACGAATGACAAAGACTAAGCTGCTACTTTTTGTGCTGCTACTATGCGGGAGCGCTCCAGCATTGCCTACAGGCCAGTGCCACTCTACCGGAAACAATGGCGCGGCTTGCACCGTCGACACCGACTGTACCGGAGGTGCGACGCCCTACTGTGCTTCTCTCAAACACATCATCTTTATTGTCAAAGAGAATCGCTCCTTCGATCAGTTCTTTGGGCGATTCCCCGGGGTCACCGGCGGCCCAGTAGGGACCAAAGCGGTTCCGTACAACTGCCGCAGCAACGTAGCCGGATGTAATGGCGTTCCTCCGAACGGAGTAGGTACGATGCCGGCATATGCCGCCGACCCAAATCTTGCAGAAGCAGATTGCGGTCACGCCCACGGTACCGCGATAGCCGACATCGACGGCGGCCTAATGGATACTTTCAATAAACAATGCGCCGGCGATACGAGTTGGGCACACGTTTACGGCAAGGTTTGCTCCGATTGGGCGACCAGCCACGAGGCGTGCGCAACGAATGCCGACTGCACCAATAATTCATGCACTGCCAATACCCTCTCCGACTACTGGGGGTACGCCACCTCCTACGGCCTGGCCGACCACTTTTTCGCGTCCATCACGAGTCCGTCCTACCCCACTCACCTCTACATTTGGGCGGCGACCACTAACGAAGTTACCGAAAATACCAACACCTCAACTGGCACTGCCCCCACAAGCACTGCACCCTATTCTTCATGGAGTTGCGATGCGCTGCATTACGGCAGGTGCTCCAATGCCGCTACGACGCTGTGTTCTACCAGTGGCGATTGTACGGGCGGCGGGACCTGTAGCGTAAACGGCGCAACCGGGAAGGGCTATTACAACTCGGCCACAAGCTGCACCACGGATGCCGACCTGTTCTTCACCCTGACCAACATTGTAGGGAATGGCGCCAACGCCACCGCCACGTGCTTCACCAACTGCGGCACCCTCTCCGTAGGCAACTTCGTGACCTTCGCGGGAAACTCGGTCGCGGCTTTCAATACATCGTTTGCGGTAGCTTCGGTTACGGGTTCCCCCGTGACCAGCTTCACCTTTACCAGCACGACCAATAGAATCGGAACGGGCGGGACGGCAGCCTACGATTACTGTACCAACCAGAACGTTTACGCTGGCAAAATCGCGACCGCGCTTTCACTGGATCTGCTCGGCAAGACGGGTCTGCCGTTCGCCGCAGGGGTCTGCTCTACCGACAACACGAAGGCTTGCACATGCTCAAGGGGTGCGGGATCCAATCCCACGAATCCCTGCACCGATACCAGCAAAACTTGCACCGGAGTTGCCAATAACTGCAATCCTACGCGAGCTATCAGTTCAACTCGTGGGGCGCAGTGTCCCAATGTAGTCACCATCGCAGACCGTCTCGATGCGGCTTCGGTCTCGTGGAAAACGTACAACGAAAACGGCGGCGAACTCTGGAACCCGGCGTCCTACATCTCCCACATCAGGTACGGTTCGGATTGGACCAACAACAACAAAACGACGGCGGGGCAGTTTGAGGCCGATGCCTCACTCTGTACCTCAGACGCCTCTTGTGCCGACCTTCCTGCCGTAATGTGGGTCAACACCGGCAGTTCCGGCACGAACGCTTCCGAGCACCCTACGGCGACAATGGCTAATGGGCAAGCATGGACTGTGGCCAAGGTTAATGCTGTCCTCAACAACAGCTATCTCAAGAAACACAGCGTCGTCTTTCTCTTGTGGGATGATTGGGGCGGGTTCCATGACCACCTGGCCCCCAAGCTTGACCTTCTGAACTACACCAACGGCATCCGGGTCCCTGCATTATGTATAGGCCCCTTCTGTAAGAATGCGGTCAATAAGACTGTTTTCACCTTTTCGTCGCTGCTGAAATGCATTGAGACTCAGTACGGCTTGGCCCCTATCAATTCGTCGGACAGCGCGGCCCATGACATCTGCACCGGCGCCGGCGGGATGGTGGACTTGTCGCTGTCCAGCGGCTCTGCGTCTACGACCGGTGATTAAATGACCGGTGATTAAACGATCGGTGATTAAAAGACCGGCGCATTGGGAAAGATCGCCAAGGCTCTCGCGGGTAAAATGGTGCCATGGCAAGAGTTCCTGGCGCGGGGGAAATTGCGAGGGACTTTCAGTTGCTGGACTCGACGCGGACGCCACGTCGGTTGTCCGAGCTGAACTCCCAGGAGGGGCGGTTGGTTCTGCTCTTCTATCGTGGGAATTGGTGACCGTTTTGTCTCCGCCAGTTGGCGGATTATCGCGAACACTATCCGGAAATTCGATCGGCGGCCGCGAGTCTGGTGGCTATTTCAGTGGATTCGTGCAAATCGTCGGAGGCCTTGCGAACTCAGCTCTCATTGCCGTTTCCGATTTTGTGCGATACCGAACGACGCGTTGTCAAAGACTGGGATATTTACAACGCGCGCGAAAGAGGCGGCATCGCCAAACCGGCCGTCTTCGTCATCGATTCCAACCAGGTAGTTCGTTACGCTTCGGTGGACTGGGTCTCGACGCGCGTTCCAGCCATCGAGATTGTCCGCGCGCTACAAAGTGCTGCCTATGCGCAGCCAATTCGACGCAGAGTTGCTATCCCCACGTTGTCGGAGTGGATCTCGGCGATTCGAAATCACTTTCAAAGTTAGCAGGATAATTCGCGCAAGCTAAAGCAACGAAGTGTCGTCGAAATCTAGAATTCGATTGCCGGACTCTTTTCTGTTGCGTGCAAACGTCCCGCGATTCCATCGCTTGGTCATAATTGACCAGCTTCCGATTCATAAAAGCCGCACTATGGACTCATGACGTCCATGACACCCATGACCCGAGAAGCGATGGCGATTCGTTGTCCGACTTGCGGGGCTAAGCCCGGCCAGAAATGTGAACTGGGAAGCGGTCAAAGCGCACTGATCCGCATCGCGAGCGGCGCGTGGTTGGGCCGGACGAGGCAAGCGCGCCGGGTAACCCCTCCAGCCGAAAATGATGACCGCCTGAAGGGAGGCTATCCCACCTTTGGCCGGAAGGGTGCCTTGCCAGCAGTTGAGTAACTACGTCCTGCACCCCAACTCTTACTTCTTGCCTGACCCTGTCGTACCGCACAGGGCTTCTGCAATTACAGATTTGGCTGCTACATCGGCCCGAAGCCGTTTTCACCAATGCGCTCCGCCATGGTGGACTAAGATTTCGCTCGTTCCGAGATTCCCCCGTCGTTCGCCCATCTCATGAAATTGATACTTCGCGTTACTATCAAAACCTTCCGACCCGCATATTCATAGGCTATCGAGTGGAGTGGATAGAAACATTCTGTCCCAGATTCAGAGGACTGAAGTCTGAAACCTTCTGACCTATTGTTCAAATATTTAAATAGCGCCGATTGGGAGCTGCGAGTATGCTATTGGAAATGAAGCGCGCCAAGTCGGTCCCAGAAAATCGCGAATTCGACCCCAACGC
>JBBQVN010000077.1:0-16876 GCA_038211475.1 Terriglobales bacterium
CGTGCCTTGGGCGGTTTTCGTAGGGTCCTTCGTCTGGGTCCATTGAACGATGCTCGGAAGGTTCCAATGCCCAAGTCCCTGTCTTGGCTGAACCGTGCTGCCGACTTTTCGAAATTGCCCACAAATTCCGCGGGCGTTCTGGCGAGTCTGTTGCTATTCCTGTGCATTCCGCTGGTGGCGAAAGCCGACATTACCAGCCTCACCCTGCAATCTCCGCAGCTCTCAAAAAGCGGAACTACAGCTCTGCTCTCCCCCATTCACGTCCAGGCCACCGCGGAGGATACTTCGACGGTTACCGGGTACGTGGTGTACATGGACAATCTAAATGTGTTTCAAAACTCCCGGCCGTCGGTTGATGCCTGGATCGTAATTCCTTCGGGGAAACACACGCTGTCCATCACCGCCTCAGATGCGAAGAGCAATACCAGTACCGCGGTTTACTCGATCAACATCACCGGATTTGCTCCACCGACACCCCCGTCCCAGGCGGATCGCCTTCTCGCGATCGACAACGGTACATTTACGGTTGATAACAATCCTTCGGTGGGAGGACTTTGCAATCATGGGAGTCTCGGAACTTTTTCCCACAGCACGGATCCCAACACCGGCAACTTGCCCTCCTTTGATGGCAAAGGACAGCATTTTGTAGTTACCAGCGGCTGCGCCTACGATGACAGCCTTTTTTACCGCAAGTACGAGAGCCCGACAAGATTTAATGGATTCACAAATTTTCTCTGGGATTTCTGGTTCTACATTCCGACGAGCACCAAGACCTCCACAGTACAAGCCTTGGAGTTTGATGTGTTCCAAGCGGTGCCGTTCAGCGATGGGGTGCATGAGTTTGTTTTCGGAACGCAGTGCAACTATGTCACGAACCACTGGGAGTTCTGGCTTCCGCAAGGGTCGAATTTGAAGTGGGTGGATACTGGAATTTCTGCCTGCCAATTTGCAACCGGAACGTGGCACCACGCCACGTACTTTCTGCAACGGGTGACGCCGTCGGGGTACCAGCAGATCCCGAATTCTTTCAGTTCGTCCACAGACGGCAATACCAGCTTGCGGTATGGGACGCTAACCATTGACGGGAAGACCACTTATCTGGGTGGCGTTGCCTGGTCCACAATCCCGAGCCCGGCATGGACCGCGGTGCTGGGGGTGCAGCACCAGTTGGACAGTTCCGTATCCGGTATTGTGATCGACGAATACCTGGACGAGTCCACGTTGCTTTCATGGTGATGACCCGTTCGCGAGGGACATCGATTGGGGCTTAGTTTTCCGGATCGCTGGAGCCAACCTCTTGCTTGGCGGCCAGCGACTGAAAGGCCCAATTCACCAGAGTGTCCTGAGACAGCCCCTTCACGTGAGAGCGTAAGGAAGGGGCGTTCCGGCACCTGAGGAACCGCGCTACCGCTGACGAGCCCAAAGCTTGTTTGCGTCTCTTCAGTTCGAACCAGCGAAGATAGTGGCTGACCACATGGGGCATGGTCATTCGAACGGCCGCGGAGTAATTCTGCTCAGCATCCCGGCGCTGAGCTTCGGGAGAGCCCAGTAACGCGATTAACTGGCCGGCTAAATCCTCTGCGTCTCCGGTCTTGTAGAAATTAATCGCCATATTTTCATCGGCCGCCATGTCGCGGAAGTCTTTGATATCGGCGGAGACGACGGGTACTCCGTATTCGCATGCCTGGTGGGCGGGTCCGCTTGACCCGGTGGCTGAGTCGTAGGGGAGCACGACCACACTGCTAGAGCGAAAGAGGTCAGGCACTGCATCTTCGGGCACGTAGCCACGGAACTCGATCCGTGGATTGTTTCGCTGGGTTTCGCGAATCGACTCCCAATATCCGGGCTTAGTGTGATGATTGGCGCCCGCGACGATGAGGCGCGCGTTGGGCACGCGACGCAAAACTGCGGGAAACGCCTCCATCAAGGTTTCCAGACGTTTGTAAGTTCCCCAGTGCCCGATAGCCAGGATGCGATGGTCGGGATTACCCCGCAAAGAGAAATCCGGCGGAGTGGGACATTGAGCGAACGTTCCGTGGGTTCCGAGAAGGACGTTCTGCGCAGCGTACTTCGCCGCCAGGGTTCGCCGATAGCCGGACAGTAACACCGACACCGAATCGGCTTTTAGAAGCATCCTGGTGGCCAGTTCACTACCGAGTCGGAACATGCCTTCGCGCTTCACTCCGGCGCTGGCAAAGTCCACGTGCTCCAGAATGTGGTGCAGCGTCACATGGGTAAAGCATCCCAACTTACTGGTAAGGGCTGGGGTGCAGAGCCCGGCGAATGCCGCCACCGGATGGTCAGGGGTGGCGAATGACGAATACACCAGATTGAACCAAACGACATCCGGCCTAAGTTTGCGAACGGTATTCACCAACTTGACTGGGGCTGACACACTGTTGGTCCCCCAGCAGCGAATTACGTTAAAGCCCGGCAACTCTTGTTGCTGATCGGCATTGATGTGCTTCCCGTTCTCGTCTGTCGCCCACTCGTAGTCGGTGAGCTCGTCGGCAAGGATAGTCAGATTGACCAGCGGGTTGCGCTGCAGCTCCCGAGCCAAGTGGAATCCATATTCATTTAACTGCCGTCCACTGGGAGGAAACGCTGTAACCAGGCAAATATTCATGAGTTGACTTTCACAGATGCTCTATCAAAACAAACTAATACGAACATAGGGCCGGAACTGACGGCTGTTGGCGCCCGGGAAATTGAAGAAAGTTTCCTGCTGCAAGCCGGCGGAGAAGCGTATCGGGTAACTGAGCGGCAGGGTCTGGCCATTTTCTTCAAAGCGACGGTGCACTGGCATCGCGTAAGAGATGTTGAATCCGGTCTGCACCGCGTCATAAGCATGAAACCCCATGTTGCGCGAGTAAGCCACCGACGTCTCTACATTCCAATTCTTCTTGAATGCGTACTCGACGCTCCCCGCCGGTCGAAGCGCCTGGGCGATAGCAAACTGATTCCCCTCTACGCGCCAGGAGCGGAGAAACTCGCCGACTGCCCGGACCCGGAGCCGTTCAGAAAACTGTTGTTCCACTCCGGCATAGGTAGAGGTATAGAAAAACTCGCGTATCACAGGCGAGAATTGTTGGTCCCGCGCTCCCCATCCGGTGACAAACGCTGTTTTGCCCCACGGCCTGCCAACGCGGAACTCCAGAGAAGCTGCCAAATCGCGCGACCGCAGGTGACTCTCAGTAAATGGACCGGCCTCGTGAACCGCGAATCCCTTCACCGAAACCCAGTTGTAGAACGAACTGGTGGACAGGTAAACAAATTGCCGCAACAGATTCTGGTTCATGTGGAAGGGATCCGCAGAGTCTCGACGGATAGTTTTCTGCAGACCCGCACTTAGTGTGAAGGCATTGCCGCCGAGCCGAAACGTGGGGTTGACGGCAAAATTAAAGGAATAGTCCGTAGTGTCGCGGTTGATGATTTGGTTGGCGCTCGGCAGGGATATTTGGCCGCGGGCGTTGCGAATCTGAAAGAAGCCTCCCGCGTCCGGCACCCCTGGAAGATGGAGGTGGTAAGCCACCGTGCCTTGCGACTCCAAAGAGGACCGAGGCGAGGGCAACAGGCCATTCGGCGATGCCAACAGCTTTGCATCGAGCTGATAGATGGTGGTGTCTTCGAAAATCGGGGCGACGGACACATCGGAACGCAGGCTCACCATGTGATTGATGCGCAAACCCTCATCGTCTCCGGCGCGAAGCAATTCGCGCTGGGCGTTAGGGTCATCGCCCGCAGCCGCAGCGGCCTGGGCAAAAGCAGTCAGGGCTTGCGCGCTCTGGTGCCGCTGGCGCAGCATGTTGGCTTTCGCCAGAAGGTACTGGGAGTTAGGCTCTCCACTGGTCATGTCACGGCTTACGACAGTCAGCTGGCCTTCGGCCCGAGGGGTGTCGCCCAATGCCAGGTAAGTATTGGCGAGCCCGAGGCGCACTTCCGTCTCGGGCGCTCCTGCTGCCAGGGCTCGCTGAAAGTAGGTTTCGGCAAGGTCATATTCGTGGATGGCAAGGAACAAGTCTGCCGCCTGCAACAACTGATTGCCGGTGGGGGGCAGGGCGCGACCGGAAGCAGCTTCCATCAGGGCAAGCGAGATCTGCCGACGCGCGTCCTCCGGTTGATTGGCCTTTACATTAAGACGAGCGACGCTGAGGCGGACCGCGATGCGGTCGGCATCAGACCCCTTCAGCGCCCGCTCAAAGCGTTGCATCGCTGCCGCCGATTCTCCCAGCAAGCTAAGTGCTTCCCCGGTCGAAATATAGATGGCAGCTGACCCCTCCTTCTCGGCTAACTCAACATAGTGTTGGGTCTGTTCGCGATCTGCAAGTTGAGCGTAAGCTCGCGCCATCTGAGCGTAAGCAGTTGCATTGCCGGGGGAGAGCTTGTCGGCGGCTTGCAGTTCAGCGATAGACTCGCGGAACTGTCGAAGGTCATACAAAACGGTGGCGAGCGCGGTGTGCAGCCTGGGATCGTTAGGGGCGCTTTGCAGCGCGATTCGATACTCTTGGGCCGACTGTTTCAGCATCCCGTCCTGGCCGTAGGCGGTGCCGCGAATCAAATGCAGGGCGGTAGAGTCGCCAAGTTCTTTCTCTGCGAGCTTCGCCTGCTGCAGGGCTAGCCGAGGCCGATGCAGATCGAGGCTGGTATAAGCGAGTCCCAAATGCGCTTCGCCGTTCTTGGGCTCAAGCTTGAGGGCTGCTTCGAAATCTGCCGCCGCCGCCGTTGGCTTCTTCAGGTCGTGCAATACATATCCGCGGTTCACGTACGCGGTTACAACGTTCGGATCGCGTTCCAGCGCCTGGGAAAAGGAGACAGTTGCTTCTTCCATCTCGCCATTGTGTTTGTGTACATATCCGGCCAACAGAGGAATCGCCGGCTCCTTCGGCATGAGAGTTTGATAGCGTGACGTCAGTTGCAGCAGTTCGTCATATTTTTCCAAGCGCAGCAGATCGTATCCCAGATAGACCACCACGTCCCGATCCCTTGGCAGCTTCTGAATCGCTTCGTGTCCGACCTCCGCCGATTCCTGATATTTGCCGACCCAGCTCAAGTAGCGCTCTTTCTCCCGCATGAGCGGCGGATCATGCTGCATCGCGGGGGTGGCGCGAGCCAGCCACTCGCCAGCCAGCCCTAACTGATGGGCTTCGATGGCGGCGTTTGTAGCCCCAGCGATCACCAGGCTGTTGGGAGAGCCCAACTTATAGGACTTACTGTAAGCGGCCTCGGCCTTGGTGAAGTCCCGGCGCGAGGTGTATAAGTCGCCCAACGCCAGATAGGCTGGGCTGAAGCGCGGATAGGCTGCCACAATGCGTTGGAAATATTTCTCGGCTTCCCGATCATGGCCCAGTTCCCGTGACACCGAGCCGAACGACGTAAGTGCCTGTCGATTGTTGGCGTCGGCGGCTAAGATCTTCTTGTAAACTCGGACTGCGTCCTCGCTGCGGCCCATCTTAGCCAGCACATCTCCGTTGAGTTGGAGAGCATTCGGATCGTCGCCGTTCAGAGCAAGCGCTTCCTTCACATCGCGGAGGGCGCCCTCATTGTCTCCTGCACTCAATTGGATCATGGCTCGCAGACGAAGGAACTCACCGCGCGCATTCCCCTGAACATTGAGGCTTGCGATTTGCGACTGTGCGATCTTGAGCTGGCTCTTGGCAGCGTCGTCATCGTGCAGCCGCTGGTGGATTTCCATCAAGTTCAAGGTGAGCTGGATGGGGTACAGGGAGCCTTCGGGCGGCGCCTGCGGCAGCCTTTTGACGGCAGCGTTATATTCCTGCAGCGCGTCCGCGTCCCGTCCTTCTAGACGGGCCACCTCGCCGCGAATGGCGTGCAGTCGGTAGTTTTCAGCATTGAGGCTGGCTGCACGTTTCAGGAACGTCTTGGCGGCTTCATTCGCACCGGTGCTTAACTGGGCCTGGGCGGCGGACAGTTGGAGATTCAAGTCGCGCGGAGCTGCGTTGGCGGCCTCAGTGTAGAGCTTCGCTGCTTCCTCCGTCTTTCCGGAGAGCTGATAGTTGTAGGCAAGCTCCGCCTTCACCTCCGCGGAGGGATTGCGTAAACTCGCCAGGGTCGCAATGGCGGCGGGATAGTTTCCGGTCTCGCGATAGTACCCGGCGAGAGAGCGCAGAAGCTCGGGGTCATTAGGCGAGCGGTGCCTAGCCATTTCCAGATAACGCTTGGCATCGTTAAACCGCTTCAGGCGTTGGTAGGCGAGTGCCAATAGCAACTCGGTGCGGCCACTGGGTTGGCTGCGTTCTGCGCGGTCGAGTGCTGCGAGTGCCTCTTCATACTGCCCGGATTGCAAAAGAATTTCAGCTAGCAGGCGGAGGTCGGTGCTGCGACTAGGATCGGCTGCGAGAACGCGATTCAATAAAGCCTGCGCTTCCGCTTTTCGGCCCATGGTGCTGAAAGTCTGCGCCAGTCCCGACAAACCTTCGAGAGATGACGGGTTCGCCTTTAGCCCATGGTTGTAGGCATCCACGGAGAGTTGGGACTTTCCTGCCAGGCGCGCCGCATAACCCAGCAGGAACCAAAGCTGGGCGTCGTTGGGAGCGGCGGCTGCGGCACGCTGGGCGTAATCCATTGCTGCTGCGAAGTCGCCCCGTTGCAATGCGGACTCGGCGGCATGCGCCAGACGGGCGTTCTGAATATTGGATCCCCAGCCCAGATCTTTCTGGGCGGACTGTGGCTGCGTTTGAGCAGGCCGGGCGTTCCGCGAAGGTTGAGGGTCGGGCTTGGCGGAACCAGAGTTGACTTTAAAAGTCTGGTCCTGACCAAGCGCATAGATTCCTGCGGCGAGCGCAGCCGACACGAGCAACAGTCTTCGGTAACCTGTCCGGGAACTCAAAACGCCTCCGACGAAACTGCGGATTCAATATTGACTTGCGACTAAAAATTGTCGACAGTTCGATTCCCGACATGGCCGAGATGTTGGCTGGAATGCTGGGCGAAAATGAAGGGGAGAAGGCGCTCCGCTAGCGTATGTGCTTTAAGCAACCTTAGGCGAGCAATTCGCAACAAAGGTGCCACTGGAGGAGGCTGTGCAAAGTCGCAACTCAACTGACGGTTCAGTGCGCCCCATCCCGCTTGGGTTCATCATGCTAGGGGCCTTTCTGGTTCATGCGCCTCTGCTGCTGATGAAGCTTCCATTGAAGTCGTACGACACGAACTTCCACATTTTTTTTGCGTCGCACTACGCGCAACATTGGTTCGATCCCTGGAACCCGAAGTGGTATGCGGGATTTTCGCAGGCCACATATCCTCCCTTGCCGCAGCAGTGGGTAGCATTGCTGTCGAGGGTGGTCGGGCTCGATTTCGCCTACATGCTGGTGCAGTTTGCGGCGATCCTCCTTTTGGTGCTGGGGGTGTACCGGTTTGCCAAGCTGTGGGTCGGCCCGCGCGCTTCCGCCTTCGCCGCGCTTGCCAGCGTGCTTCTGGGATCGGAATCCTTTCTGGTTTACTCCGCGGGCCAGTTGTCAACCACGTTTGCCGCGCCCCTTTACCTCAACTCACTGCCGTATCTTTATGAGTGGATACGGTGGCGCAATGGGCGTGCGCTGCTCAAAGGCTCGGTGCTGGCAATGGCCGCGGCCGCTGCTCACCATGCCACGCTGCTGTTTGGATCATTCCTGTTCGCCGTTCCGGTGATCGCACTGGCGGGGATGGAGGTTTGGGAAAACCGGCGGTCCGAAGGGAGCAGTTTTGTTGTTCGAACAGTCGTAGCGAGTGTGATCGTGGGAATTTTGATCGCTGTGGTCCTGCTGCCTTTTTGGATCGCACTGTTTCACTATCCGGTCACTCAGACTCCGATTCCGCATCCCAGTCGCGCCAATTACATTCTGAGTCCTCAATGGGGGCTGAACTACTTTCTAGTGCCTTATGGCGCACTGATTCTCGCGTTTCCATTTATTTTGTGGCGAGGATCGTTGACTCCGCGGCTGCGCCCGCTTCTTTTCGGCTTCTGGGTAGCCTTTCTGTTGGGACTGGGCGGGACGACGCCAGTTGCCAAGCTGCTTTTGGGCCGCGCGTTTGAAGTCATCACCATGGAGCGGTTTACCTACTGGGCGACTCTGCTTGCATTACCCTTTGTGGGCCTGCTGGTGGAGGAATTGATTGACCGCTTTCAATGGCGTGCGGTTGCCGCATTGACGGTGGCTGCCGGCTTGACATGCGCAGTGGCAGTGGCTTGGGCGTCGTACCGTCCGGCCGACGCCGAAGATTTCAAGGTTGATTCCACTGCCGCCTGGCTTAATCGCGACGGGCATGACCGCTATCGCTACGTCACGCTTGGATTTGGCAACAAGATCTCGCGGCTTGCCGTCCTTACCCACGCTGGCAGCGTTGATGGAGAATGGAACTCCGGCCGCATGTTGCCCGAACTGACCGCACATGGTGCAGGCGCTCTTACCAGTTCCAAATATTTCGGAAAGGCCGGGCTTGATGCGCTCAGCGCGATCCTTCAGCACGCCGACCGGTACGGCTTGAAATGGGTTTTGGTGAAGGACCCTTATTACGAGCCTCTGCTGGTTTTCTCCGGCTGGCGCCGGGTGGACGATCTGGAAGACAAGACCATTACCATCTGGAGCAAGGAAGATGTAGCGCCCGCCGGTCCCATCGAATCGCAGCAGCGCCCGCACCACTGGGAGGGATTGTTGTGGGGCACGCTGCCCATTGGCAGCAGTCTGCTGGCGATCATTCTGGTGTTCTTCCCGGACCGGCGTCGGACGGAGCGGCAGACGAGTGCATCTACTCTGCCTTCCAACCCTGTACCTGAATCAGTTGAGTCGGAAGATCTGGTTTTGCGCCGGGTGACTTCATGAAGACAAGGGGCGGCGGCATACTAGCGTTGATACTGGCGATTGCAACGCTGGGTCTGATTACCATTGGCACGATATGGCCGAATCAGTCGGCTTCTGCGAACCCTGATTCCAGGGCTACACTCGTGAGCGGCGATTCGTCTGCGCAAGACGCCGTCAACGGTCTGCTGCAGAAGATCGGTCGCCACGACTGGAGCGCCGCTTACTCGGGCCTCGCTAATAAAGCTGACTTTTCGGAAGTTGAGTTCGCCTCTGACCTCACGGGGAATTACGGAAGCCTGCGCACATATGCCTTGTTGGACGGGTTTGACGTCCACCCGTTGCGCGCTTCTGCCGACGAAGCCCAGTTTCGCGCGAATATGCGGTGGGCCTCAGTAGTGGGCACGTTCGAAGATTCCCGCGATTTGAAGGTGGTGCGGAAAGGCGACCATTGGCAAGTCGCATGGCCGCTAATGAAAGAAGCCCGCGTCCCACCCCAAGTGATTCCCGTGAACTACTTGCGGTGGGATGTGATCAATCGCGGCCCTCAGGATGACTGGGGAACGCAGGACGTCGAGGCGCCACACGTTCGGATTGTGGCGATGCATCCGGTGGACCGCGGCGGCGGGGTGGTGATTCTTGGCGAACTGCTTAATGAAGATGTGGTTCCGGCGTTCGTGACCGTAAAAGCGGCGCTGCTTGGCGCCAACGGCTCGACCCTAGCCACGGAAGACAGTTTCGACAAGATTTCTCATCTCCTTTTGCCGAAGCAGGTTTCTCCGTTTCGAATCGATTTCCGGAACGTCAGGCTGTCGCAAGTGGATAGCGTTCACATTCAACCTTCCGCCAGTCTCGTTTCGGCCTCAGCGGATCCGGTAATCGGCATCGAGTCCCAGAAGTTGAATCCCGTTCCAGATTCTTCGTTGACAGGAGAACTGCTGAATCAGAGTGGCCAAGTCGTGAATGTGGCACACGTAATTGGTACGTTCTACGACGGCAACGGGCAAATTGTTTGGGTGGCGGACACCTATCCCAGCCGCGCGCTGCTTCCGCAGACGCCCGTACCGTTCTCAATTGCGCTCCCGGCGGACGTTTCCAGCAAGGTCGCGAGCTACCACGTGATGACCACTACCTACAGGTCGGGTCACGCACAATGAAGCTATTGGTGACAGCATTCTGGGGATTGTTGAGCCTGTTGGCGCCCTACGGGTTAGCCCAGACGTCGGCGTGGCACTTCCCTCCGACGGTTCAGGCGGGGACGGCGTTTTCGGTGCTGACCAGCGGTTCCGGCCCTGCCACTCTGTACGTGGTCGGTCTCGGGGATGCGCTTCAGCGTAGTGTTCAGCTGGGACAAAGCATTGCATTCGGCTCCGAGGACCTTCGTAATGCCGGACATTACGTTGCTCTTCTGATCGCTGGCACTGAGACTCAGAGCGCGCAGTTCGACGTCGTCGCTTCGACTCAGCCCGCGGGCCTGAGCTTCATCGCGAAACCATCGCGTCTCCCGGTGAACCAGGTCAATGGGTTGAGCGGTGTGGTTTACGTGCTTGATGCCTTCCGCAATCTGCTGGTAGAGCCGCAGCGGGTGACGTTTGAACTTTCAGATCCGTCTGGGGCAACGCAATCGCGGGTTGCGACCACGCGCAATGGCGTCGCGTGGGTGAAGATGAATTCCGCAACCAAGGCCGGCGCCTCGCAGTTTAGAGCTAGTTCGGGCGACACCCGGGTTCAGAGAGCCGTGCTGAACGTGCCCGGAGAGCCCTGCACCGTAAAAATGAACTCCCATGGAGCGGGAAAAAGAATAGTGCTGGAGACTGACCCGCTGCGCGACTGCAATGGGAACGCGGTGCCGGACGGCACGATCGTGACCTTTACCGAAGTATATGGGGGGCAACAAACCACGGTCGATGTGCCTCTTAAGCGCGGAGTCGCCCGGACCGAACTGCTGGCCCGCAGTCGAGCCGTAATTTCGGTGGCGAGCGGTGTAGTAGTCGGCAACGAAATTCGCGTGAGCGGCGGACAATGATGAAGCCAAACAGAACGAACTGGCTCAGAGCCGCATGCCCCATCCTGTTGGCTGGCCTGCTGGTGGGCGCCGATCGTCCCTCAGTGGACTTAGCGATCGCGAACACCGAGGGCTCCCGGGCCGTGGAGAAGCAGACTCAGAACTCGGTCGTTCGTGACTATCTGGCCGCGTGGCACGCCATGGGGCGGGCCATGGCGCAAAATCAGCCAGAATTACTGGACGCATTTTTTGTGGGCGCGGCAAAGGACAAGCTGGAAGAGACAGTCCGAGCGCAACAAAACCTTGGGATTCAGTCTGCCTACCAGGAACAATCACATCACCTCCAAATTGTCTTCTATTCACCGGAAGGACTCTCGATTCAACTGCTGGACGACGTCGAATACGATGTGGTGATTGGCAAGCAGGGCAAAACGTTGGGCACGCAGCACGTCCGAACGCGCTACGTCGCAGTCCTGACGCCTACCGAATCAAAGTGGAAAGTGCGCATTTTTCAAGGCGGCAGCTAATGCCAAGCAAACAAGCTAGCCATCGTGACATCCAAGAGCAATTAAGCACGGTTCCAGGAGCCCTTGCATGATCTCGGTGGTGATACCCATTTACAACGAGGAAGAAATCATTTCCTTGCTCCACGACACCCTCAGCAAGGCGATGCTCGAGATTCGTGAAGGCTGGGAAGTGGTTTATGTGAATGATGGCTCCTCCGACTCGTCGCTGTCTCTGCTTCGGACTCTGCAGGCTGACGATCCACACGTGGTGGTAGTGGATCTCTCACGCAACTGGGGCCACATGGGCGCTCTCAATGCGGGCCTGCGAACGGCACAGGGCAACGCGGTTGTGCTGATGGATGGCGATCTGCAGGATCCTCCGTCGGTAATCCCGGACATGGTGGCAGCTTGGCATCGCGGGGCTCAGGTAGTGACGGCGGTTCGGCGCAGCCGGCAGGAAAGCCGCAAGGCGCTCGCGGTTCTGTTTCCCCTGTTCTATAAAATATTAGGCGCGATCTCAGACTTTCCCATTCCTCTGAACGCTGGCATTTTCGGGCTGCTTGACCGGCAGGTTCTCGACTCGATGAACGGCTTGCGCGAAGGTAACCGCTATTTGCCGGGGCTGAGGGCATGGGTCGGATACCGGGAAGCGGTCGTCTATTATGATCGGCAAGACCGCGTCGGCGGCGAAGGCAAGCTCACCTTCCTTAGCCGAATCAAATATGCGATGGACGCCATCACCAGCTTCAGCTATAAACCTTTGCGGCTGAGCTTCGTTCTAGCAGCGCTGGGTGTGTTCACCGCCGCCGTGTTTGGCATGATGGCGCTGTGGTCCAAGCAGAATTCCATGCAGTATGGTCTGTTTGCGGCGATCTTCCTGATGACCAGCTTCCCGCTGCTCTGTGTCGGCATTCTCGGGGAATACGTGGGACGTGTTTACGATGAGGTTCGGCAAAGACCACTCTCGATTGTCAACGACGTTTATCGGACGGGTGGCCAAGCCTTCAGCGCGGATCACGCGACATCGGAAAAGGTGGCGCATGCGGTTGGAGCCAGGGAGAGCGGGCGGGGAAACATCTTTCCGGCTGCGTAGCGGGAGCAGCCAGTTGGTCAACTTCAAAGCTCGTCAGCGGTTGCACTTCTCCAAACCGCGCTCGATGGCCGTGTTCTCTTCGTAATCATTCCAGGTGGCAATCAACATAAATGGTATTGGTTTATCGGCCGGGTAAAAATCCCGCTGAAGTTTCGTCGTATCGGCGAAGGTTTCTCCGCAGCGTTGCGACATATAGCGGTTGAGACCCCAAGAGGCCTTGCGGTCGTCAAAGCCAGCCCACGCTGCTCCTACGGCGATCTTCTCCGGATACTTCGTCTGCATGGTCTGATAGAAATTGCGCAGATAGTCTTCGCCCCAATTGCTTCCATCCGCAGACCATCCTTTTTTCCCAGGATTGATCCAGGCGTAGAAACCGTCCAGCCCATTGGTCAAAGGGGTGGGAAGATTTTCGTGAATCAGGAGAGGCGGCGGGTTCCACCGATCCGTCTCGGTGCGAACGCGGTTCCAGTCCGTGTGCCCCCCCTTGGGGAAAATGAAAATTACGGGCCGACCGTGATACTCCAAGTAAGCCTTGCGACCCGCTGCATCTGATGCCAGATACGTATCGTGAAGTTTTTGGAAGGCAGCTAGTGCATCGTCGGTGGCCTGTGCGCTGTCCTTCTCCGATTCGTCAAACATCACTGCCACGTTAAAGTTCTGCTCAGCCGCCATCCTCTGAATAAGCGCATAGCTCTTGTCCAGAAACGGTTCCCGGTCCCCGTACCAATCCACGACGAAGCCTGAGATGCCCATGTTCTTCGCCTTTTCGATCTGTTTCTTGATGACGACCGGATCCTGCGAAGAATATCCCACGCTGATGTGCTGCGGATGTCCGAACCAAGGCTCGTAAACGGCGAGCAGGCGGGTGGCAGAATACGCCGCCGGAACAGTCTCTCGAAGGGCGTGATGGGCACTGGTCTGAGTGCAGCTCTGCGAGAAGAGCAAGGCAAGGGCTACGAAGCTGAATTTTAAGAGCTGGGTCATAAGCGATGGGTCATGCTGGCTGCGTCATGAACTATGGGATCATGCGGATTTCTAATTAGAAGCGGAGACGGGAGTGGAGGTTGCAAACCCACAGATGCGTGTTCTCACATGCAGCCGTCCGGACCGTTTCCTGCATCATAGAATGGACTAATTTAAGCAACAGGTAGCGGACAGAGGCTTTGCCAGTATGGTTCCGATCAACACGAGTTCCGCCTCTGCGTCCCGCCGGAGCCTCAAGTGACTAGCGCCGTTCAACCGCCTGGAGTTGAAACCAAGACGCCGCGCGACCGTGTGCTTAGCGGCAGCGCTATTCTACTATCCGGCCTCGGCTTCGCAACTCTGATCAACTTCGCCTACAACATTGCGGTAGCCCGTTTTCTCGGACCCACTGCCTTTGGCCATACTACCGCCGTTTACACGCTACTCATTCTCATCTCAGCAGTCACGCTCTCATTTCAGATTCTCACTGCCAAGATTGTAGCCCAGCATGACACGGCGGAATCGAAAGCCGGGGCATACCGTGCTTTCCACTGGCGCGGCTGGGTGGCGGGCGTCCTGGTCGGAATGCTCCTGATTCTCTTTCGGAACGCTGTCACCAGCTATCTGTACCTGCCCAACTCGACATTGATCGTGCTGTTAGGGATCGGTACTGCCTTTTATGTGCCTTTGGGTGCGCGAAGAGGCTATATCCAAGGCGTCTGCAATTTTCGTCTGCTGGCGTTCAATCTCGTACTAGAAGGCCTGGTGCGACTGGTCGGATCGCTTTTCATGATTCTGATCGGGACCGGCGTGACGGGAGTAATTGCGGCGAATGCTGCCGCCGTCGTCACGGCCTACTTTTTTGCCAGACCCGAGCTTCATCTTGCCGTTGGAAGTTTGCCGAAAATTCCCGTGGCTTTTCGCGAGAGCCTGCAGGCGGCCGTGTTTTTCTCGGGGCAGGTACTCATCAACAACTGTGACATCGTGGTGGTGAAGCACTTCTTTCCGTCGGAATCGGCAGGCATCTATGCCGCCGTAGCCATGGTAGGTCGCGTGGTGTTCGCATTCTCCTGGGCAGTGGTGAGCAGCATGTTTCCCATCGCCGCGGAGGATCGCAGCAAAAAAGAAGACTATGGCGTTTTGGGCACTTCCCTGCTTTTGGTCCTGGCAATTTGTTTAGTCTTTGCTGCCGGCTTGGGGTTAGCTCCGGAGCGCATGTGGACGTGGCTCTTCGGCAGCCAGTTCGGTCTGGCGGGCACTGCAACTTTTCGCTCTCTACTAGTGCTGTACGCGGTTTCCACGGGCATTTATGCCTTGAGTGTTGTGATCGTTGCATACGAAATGTCGCGCAAGATCGCGAACACTGGCTGGGTTCAATTGGTTATCAGCGGTGCCGTAATCGCAGGGATTTATGTTTTTCACTCCTCTTTGGCACAAGTGATCTGGGTGCAGGTAGCGATGATGGTCGTGCTGCTGCTGTGCGTCGCGATTCCATTCGTGGTCACTTGGGCAAAGCGAAGGAGTGATCCCGAGCGGCATGCGCTCCCAGGCTTCTTAAGGCTGTTACGCCGGGCCTCGGAAGATGAAGTCATTGCCGAATTCTTGAAGAACGATTTCAATTGTCCTGAGTTCCGGGACTATCAGGAAGCGGGGGGCCCCCTCGTAACCGCACCCGATCTGAAAAACGCAACCGAAAATAAGCGGCGGCGGGCGCTACTCTTCATACGTCATGGAGCGTTATGGAGAGAACTTCCCAAAGGAACCGCATGGTTTAAAGTGGAAATCGGTAGTGAAGACCTGCATCGGATTCGAGTGTTCCCCAGAGCTCATTGGCGGAAGCTGGCGAAGGGCAATTTCGATATAAACACCATCGCTACTCGGCTGGCCGGACCGCACGACCGCGGCCTGGCCCTCCAAATGTTCCGCGCCAAAATTCAGGACCTGCAAATTCATCTGCAGAAAGGGACTGTGGCGGGAACTGTGCTCCTGATTGGATTGAACGAGAGCGGGCCGTTTACTATTCTCGACGGTAACCATCGCCTGCTGGCCGCTGTCCTGACTTCTCCCGAGTCAGTGGGCCGGTTCCGCTTTTTCTGCGGACTGTCTCCACAAATGGCTCAATGCTGCTGGTATGAGACGAATCTGACTACTCTGCTTCGCTATGCAAAGAACTTGCTGACGAATTTTATGCACGACCCAGAGCAGAAACTGGAGAGGTTGTTGCAACAGTCAGATGCTTAAGTGGGAGGGTTCGGCAGGATATTGCCGGGGGGAGGCTGCCCTACAATTCGCGGTCGGCGGTCGTACAACCGCCGAATTTACTTAATCTCCACCGCCGGCGCATTCAGTTGCTGCATCACCTGGTAGCATTCGCAGGCTGATTCCTCAATGCCTTTACGGTCCAGGATCTTGATGGTACCGCGAGAGTATTCGATCATCCCTTTGCGTTGAAGCTGGGCGGCCGCCAGACTGACGCTTGGACGGTCGGTTCCAAGCAGCGTTGCCAGAGCACCATGCGTGTTATACAAAAAATCGCCTTGTACTCTGTCTTGCATCATCAGCAGCCAGCGCGCGAGCCGTTGATCGATTCCGTGGAGTCGATTACACGCCGCCGACTGAGTAGCCTGGATGCCCAGGATCGTAGCGTGCCGGCTGACGCAGAAGTGTAGATAGGGGGTATTCGGGAGAAGGTTTCGCAAAGCATCCGCCCCGACACGGCAGGCGTCTCCAGGGAGCTGCACCACGACCCCATGTGGAGCATGACTTAGGCCAGCCAACGCCGGCATTCCTACCATGCCCTCGCTACCTACCATTCCCACCTCAACACCTTTTCCCTCCCTTGTCGCGACCACGGTAGAAACCACGCCGCGATTAAGAAAGTAAGTAAACTCGGCTTTTTCGCCGGGCTCGTGAAGGCGTTTCTGGAAAGGGAGAGACTCGAAGCGCAATAACGGACGCAAGGCCTCAAACTCGCGGTCCGGCAGAGAGCGGAGAATGCGATTGCCTACGGGCCTTCCTTCGCAATGCCTGCGTTCCGGCGAATGCAGCACTATCGAGTCTGTATTCGCGACGCTCGGTTCCGGAGCGGCTGTAAGTCTTGAGTGCACGGTATTCAGATGCCAGAAGTTGATGTGGCCGAAACGGATTGCAAGGTTGCAGGCGAGCAAATACGGACTTTCCCCAGACGATTTGCAGTGAATACTGTAGCAACCTCACTTAAACCCTGCTTCTCGGTCACTTCCAAAAAGCAGTCCGTACTGCTGACACGGTTGCCCTATTCTGTGAGGGGGAAATTTTGTCGGGTGAGGGCGAATTCTGACGTTGCACTTAGGGGGAGTGACACCGTTTTGGAGCGCGTACGAGCCATTTTCGAAGCGGCGACCTGGCTTCCCCGACCGTGGTAAACTGAGGACTCAAACCCGGAGAGGTGGCCGAGTGGCTGAAGGCGGCGGTTTGCTAAACCGTTGTACGGTCAAAAGCTGTACCGGGGGTTCGAATCCCCCCCTCTCCGCCA
>JBBQVN010000078.1:0-16874 GCA_038211475.1 Terriglobales bacterium
GCGATGCAGCACAGTTGTTCTACTGGTTTAAGATGCCTTGGGCCCGCGAGAAGTTACATTGGGCCGCGACCAATGCTAGGGGATCGCGATGCTGCGCCTGCATCCTCGTGCCTGCTGGGAACATCTGAAACGGTTGGAGGCAACACCATGGCATTTGAACTACCGGCACTTCCCTACGACTACACGGCCCTCGAACCTGTCATAGACGAAAAGACCATGCATCTGCACCATGACATGCATCATGCGGCTTATGTCAAAAACCTGAATGCCGCATTGGAAAAATATCCTGACCTGCAAGCCAAGAGCGCGGAGGATTTGATTCGCGATCTGAACGCCATTCCGGAAGCGATTCGCGGCGCGGTGCGAAATAACGGCGGTGGCCACGTGAACCACACCATGTTTTGGAGCATCATGAAGCCAGGCGGTGGCGGAGAGCCCACAGGCGCAATCGCCGATGCGATCAAAAAGACGTTTGGCGACTTCAAGAGCTTTCAGGAGAAATTCAACGACGCCGGAGTGAAGCAGTTCGGCTCGGGATGGGTCTGGCTGGCTGGCAAGCCAGGTGGAGAAGTGCAGATTATTTCCACGCCCAACCAGGACAACCCGATCTCGCAGGGTCTGCGCCCGATTTTAGGCAACGACGTTTGGGAGCACGCCTACTATTTGAAATACAACAACCGCCGGCCGGAATACCTGCAAGCCTGGTGGAACGTCGTGAACTGGGACGAAATCAACAAACGGTTTAAATAAGGCAAGGTGGGGGACGGGCGCTCCAGTCCGTCCCTTACGGTTTCCGGTAAACCACTCCGCCCTTCATCACAAAATCCACTCTTTCCAACACACTCACATCGCTCAGAGGATCGCCTGCCACGGCGACAATGTCCGCGTACTTGCCCGGCTCAATGGTTCCAACCTCTCTCTGCATGTCGAGCAACTCCGCCGCTACTGAGGTTGCTGACTTGATTGCCTGGGCGGGCGTCATCCCAAACTTCACCATGTAGGCAAACTCCTTTGCGGGATCGATCTTCCAGTCGAAGCCGCCGGCATCGGTGCCAAACGCAATCTTCACCCCTGCTTTCATGGCGCGGCGGAAGGTGTCCTCATGCACCTTAAGCAGCTTCAGCCACACCGGGGCACCGTCCCGGGCCCGGCCCTCGGCAACATACTCGCCTACAAAAATTGTGGGAACGTAGTAGATGCCGCGCGCCGCCATGGTCTTCAGATCTTCCTCCGCAATGTAGTCGCCATGCTCTATGGAATCGACGCCCGCTTCCACGGAGTTGTGCACGCCGTTCAGCGCATTGGCATGGGACGCGACTTTGTGGCGCTCGCGGTGCGCCTCGTCCACAATCGCCCGCATTTCTTCCAGCGTGAAGGTCGGGATATCATCGACCACGCCATCGTCGCGATAGCGATAGGAGCGATCCGAATACACCTTGATCCAGTCGGCGCCGTAGCTGATTTGTTCGCGCACGGCTTTGCGGGCCTCGTAAGGCCCATCCACAATTTGCACGCCATGCGGGACGGCGACGTTTGGTGCGTAACCCTGCAGCGGATATGCCCCGGTGACATCGAGCGCGCGGGTCACCACCACCATACGCGGCCCCGGGATGACACCGTTGTTGATGGCCTTCTTCACATCCACATCGGCATAGCCCGCCCCTTCGGTTTCAAGATCGCGGATCGTGGTGAAGCCATACTCGAGTGCGCGCCGCGCGTTCACTGTAGCCAGAATGGTGCGATACTCCGGCGACTGCTTGAGCAACTGCACGTCGTAATCCGCAGCGGTAATGTCGCCCTGCAACAGCACATGGGTGTGGGTATCGATGAGGCCGGGCAAGCAAGTGCGTGAGGAGAGATCGATGACATCACCCCCGCTCGCCGCTCCGCCGACCTCTTTTATCTTCTCGCCCTCAATGGCGATAACGACGTTCTTCCGCACGGTGTCTGACTTGCCGTCAAACAAGTTCCCGCACTTTAAGTAAGTAACGGGCGTGGTTTGCCCCAACGCAGCCGGCAAAAAGCCGATCCCGCAAATCGCAATCGCGCAAATTTTGTTCATCACCACTCCTCTCGAAATCACGAAACTCGAAACCGCTTTTCTGAATTTCCTGTGCACGGCCTGTGTAAATTCCGGCCACGCAGTCTAAGCGAGTGTACTCGGATTCAGCCGCATGCTCGCCATCCCAAGCGTTCTTGCGTCCTGGCGCGGCACTGTTACAGTGAAACCTGAAGGACGATTGAGGGCGCAGAATTTCCAATGCATTTTTTCCTCACTGCACCATTCTTTTGGAATTGACCTGAGGCTGCGTAGGGGCGTACTCTCGCTCCACCGTTGCACAAGCAACACCAGTCAGTAGCCAATCGCCGCCCCAAAAATGCGACGTGCTTGAGCCCAAGTTTGTACCCAAGCAAACTTCCTGAAGGGAAGAGTCGAAAACATGAGATCTGCCACAGAATGGACCGTCTATCGCACCCGCTTTCTGGTGTGCGCCCGCCAACTCACCGAGTACCTCAGTTTTGAAGACGCTTTCGGGCGCGAGCAGTGTGGTTGCCCGGGAGACTACCTGGTCGAATCTTCCGACGGTTTGCGCCGCATCGCCCCGCGCGAAATCTTCGAAGATATCTACGTACCGCTGCTGCAATCGTCGGGAAACTGGCCGGCGCCGGGAGCGGAATCGCCAAGCTCGGGAGAAAAGTTTCCTCCCCTGGTCCGTCCGAGAGCAAACTGAACTGAGGCAAGTCCAAACAACGCAATAGGTTAGCCTCTTCGTACCCGGTTGCACCAGCTTGGCTAAGAACAAAATATACAATATCTTGCGTTAGGGTCTTGACAGCCACAATATACGGGAGTATTGTGACATTCCCAAGGTGATTTCGAAAGTCTCCTCACCGAGCTGATTTTCGACCTCGCTACAGGATCCCGCCTCCAAAGACGGAATCAAGCTTGTGCGGTGACTGGGTCCCTCGGGCCCCCGCTCGAGGGACCACAAGCTTTGACAATCGACTATTTCGCTCGCGTGCACCCACAGCCCGCTTCCCGCCCAGGCGGGCTGCAGGTGTCCTTGAGCCAGTGCAAGATTTCCGGATAGAAAGAAGAACTTCACGGACGAATCAAAAAATGCGAAACCGACACGAAGTAACCGACACGCAGTAACGAAAGGAGCCCCCATGGAAGACATGACCGCCAACTCGCAAGGTTCGCAACGCGTGGCTGAACCCAAAAGCTACAACCTGAGCGCCCCCGCCTGGCAGCCCTCTTCCTACGGGGCGGCACGGAGCTGCGCGCCGCGGGAGCAGGTTCCCCCGCCGGCAGTTTTCCCCGCCGGTTTCTAGCCAGCGCGGAGCCCCCAAAAACATTAAAATTGAAGGATGCAGGAGAACGACATGGCAGTGCGCGAACAAGTGAAAACGACGACCGATACGGCCGCGCCCAGCACGACCGCAGTCCCCACCCTTAGCAAGCCAGCCCCTGGCCTCACCTTCCGCCGCCTGTTCACCCAGCCCGGTGTTTCGCCCTACGACCAAGTGACGTGGGAACTTCGCAACGCACAGATCACTGACGCGAAAGGCAATGTGATCTTTGAGCAAAAAGACGTCGAAGCTCCCACCGACTGGTCCGTCACCGCCACCAACATTGTGGCCAGCAAGTATCTGCACGGACAAATTGGAACTCCCGAGCGCGAGACCGGGGTGCGCCAGTTGATTAGCCGTGTGGCTGAGACCATTCGCGATTGGGGCATGAAGGACGGCTACTTCCACACGCCTGAAGACGCGGCCACGTTCCACGACGAACTGGCGCATATTCTGTTGCGCCAATACGTGGCGTTTAACTCGCCGGTCTGGTTTAACGTGGGATGCGACCGCATCGAGCCCAACTCCGACGCCAAGAACTGGCACTGGAACCACGCTACCCAGCAGGTGGAGTTCTCCACTACGGGATACGCCACGCCGCAGTGCTCGGCCTGCTTCATCAACTCGGTGAAAGACTCGCTCGACTCCATTTTGACCCTGGCCAAGACCGAAGGCATGTTGTTCAAGTGGGGCAGCGGCACCGGCACCAACCTCTCGACCCTGCGCTCGTCCACCGAGACTCTGAGCGGCGGCGGGACGGCGAGCGGTCCGCTCAGCTTCATGAAGGGCTTCGACGCCTTTGCCGGAGTGATCAAGTCAGGCGGCAAGACCCGGCGCGCGGCCAAGATGGTGATCCTGAATGTGGACCACCCTGACATCGTCGAGTTCATTGAGTGCAAGTCGAAGGAAGAAGCCAAGGCGCACGCCCTGGTCGCGGCGGGATATGACGGTTCCTCGCCTGATTCCGAGGCCTACTCGTCCATCTTTTTTCAGAACGCAAACAATTCGGTGCGCGTCACCGATGACTTCATGGTGGCAGTTACTCGCGACGCCGATTTCTCAACCCGCGCCGTCCTTGGTGGCCGTCCCATGCACACCTTCCGCGCCAAAGACCTGCTGCAGAAGATTTCCGACGCCACCTGGCAATGCGGCGATCCCGGCATGCAGTTCGATACCACCACCAACCGCTGGCACACCTCGAAGAACACGGCCCGCATCAACGCCTCGAACCCGTGCTCGGAGTACATGTTCCTGGATGACTCGGCCTGCAATCTGGCCAGCCTGAACTTGTTGAAGTTCGCGCCCAACGGCAACTTCGACGTGGAGTCGTATCGCCACGCGGTGGATATCACCATCACCGCGCAGGAAATTCTGGTGGACAATGCGGCGTATCCGACCGAGATGATCGCGAGGAACTCGCATGACTACCGTCCGCTGGGCCTGGGCTACGCCAACCTGGGAGCGCTGCTGATGGCTTGCGGTCTGCCCTACGATTCCGACGGCGGCCGCGACCTGGCGGGGTGCGTCACGGCGATTATGTGCGGCGAAGCTTACCTGCAGTCGTCGCGCATTGCGGAGCTATGCCCATCGCTGGCGCCCGCCACCGAACTGTTGCAGCAGCGCCTGGGCACGACCGAGGCTGCTGCCATGCCTGGAGGCGCGTGCCCCGGCTGGTACCTGAACCGTGAGCCATTTCTCGATGTGATCCGCATGCATCGCGCCTCGGTGAACAACATCAACCAGAACAATGTTCCCGCGCCGGTGCTGGAAGCTTCCAAAGCCTGTTGGGATGAGGCGCTGGTGCACGGCGAGAAGCACGGCTACCGCAATTCGCAGGTCACGGTGCTGGCGCCGACCGGCACGATCGGCTTCATGATGGATTGCGATACCACCGGCATTGAACCGGACCTCGCGCTCATCAAGTACAAGAAACTGGTAGGCGGCGGCATGATCAAGATCGTGAACAACACGGTTCCGACGGCGCTGTTCAAGCTCGGCTACACCCACGAGCAGGCGGGAGCCATCGTCAGCTATGTGGACGCCACCGGCACCATCGAAGGCGCGCCCCACATCAAGGACGAACATCTGGCTGTGTTCGATTGCTCGTTCAAGCCGTCCAAGGGCACGCGGTCGATTCATTCCATGGGGCATTTGCGCATGATGGCGGCGGCGCAGCCGTTCATTTCAGGCGCGATTTCGAAGACCGTCAATCTGCCCGAAAATGCAACCGTGGAAGACATCATGGAAGCCTACCTGCAAGCCTGGAAGCTGGGACTGAAGGCGGTGGCGGTGTACCGTGACGGCTGCAAGAAGAGTCAGCCGCTGAGCGCTGCCGGCTCGAAGACTGCGCTTTCAGCGAAGGGCGATGCGGCTGCGGCGTTTGCCGGAGCGATGCGCGAAGAGCAGGACCTGAACGCTCCGCCGCGTGCGGTGCGCCATCGCCTGCCCGACGAGCGCCACTCGGTGACCCATAAGTTCAACGTCGGAGGCCATGAGGGCTACATCATCGTCGGCCTGTATCCCGACCGCGAGCCCGGCGAAATCTTCATCACCATGGCCAAGGAAGGTTCGACGGTCAGCGGCCTGATGGACAGCTTTGCCTGCGCCGTCTCAATCGCCTTGCAACACGGCGTGCCGCTGAAGCTGTTGTGCGAGAAGTTCGAGCATACCCGCTTCGAGCCCAGCGGCTGGAGCAAGACTCCGGAGATCGGCTACGCCAAGTCGATCATGGACTACATCTTCCGCTGGCTGCACCTGCGCTTTTTGAGCGGACAGCAGGGGATGTTGTTTGAAAACATGCGGCCGCGCCAAGCCAGCCTGCCTGGCATAGAAAGCAATGGCTACGAGAATATGACGGGCGCGCGTGGAGCGGCAGGCTCGATGGACATTCACAACTCGAAAGCGGAAGCCGGAAGTTTCCACGCGGCCGATGCCCTAGCGGAATTGATCGACCTAGGCGACGCTCCGACGTGCAGCTACTGCGGCGCAATCATGACGCGGAATGGCAGCTGCTACCGCTGTATGAGCTGCGGGGGAACGAGCGGGTGCAGCTAGGGGCCATCCCCACCGTTCTTAACGCTCCACCCATCGCGAACCCTTACGCGAATATCGCGCGGGTTCGCCGGCTCTCTGTCAAAGTGGTTCGAATCGCCGAGATATTGAGAAGAGTTCAATGAGTAATAAGACTGGGTCTGTCGTATCCATTGCCTCCTAATAGGTCGCAATCTTGGGGCGTGGCGAGTGAGGTGCGATAAAAGAGGTTGGGTCGCTGGAATGAGCTTATGACGGAACCCTTTGTTGGCGGTGGGGTTGTTGCGGCATTAGTTACTATCGGGTTTAACTTTTGGTGGGACAGGAAGAAAGAACGTAGCGCGCAGGAATGGGAGTTCAAGCGATACCGCGCCAATCTCGTGCATAGCGCCGCGTTCGGCTTGATGGAAGTGTTCTTCGGTGCCAAAACGGAAATCGATTACCTCATAGGTGTGCTTGCTACTTTGTCGGCTTCGTTACAGCAGTTGAGCGTGCGAGCGGACTCCATAGTCCGAGGGCAGACTGGTCCGCAGTTAACCGACCTTGACCTTCAGCGAAGAGAAGATGAGTTGCTACAACTGTTCAGCGTATACAACGGGCAGCAAGTTGACCTGCGTTGGAACCAATATGAGCAAAAGGTCAAGGAACTAGAAGCCAGGGCGCAAAGCTACGTAAGTGTGCTTGAACCTCTTATCCCTAAGGACCTTTATCATGATTGTTGCTCTCCTCGCTGAGCTGAGCGCCGATTATCAATGGAATTTGAACAATGCGAGTTCACGGCTGCAATTGTTCAATGATAGGTTGCCGCAATTCCAAGAAATTCAAAAGAAGCTGTCCCGACAGATTGAAGTGCAATTGGGCAGGTGACCACGATGGACAATGGACTGATGCTGCCTACGGAAGAAAGTCGTCTCATTTACCGCACCCGATACTTTCCGTCGCCCAGGAACTCCAGTAGTCCCAAGTCTCTTAGCTGCTGTAACTGCTGCCTGATTTTGTCGCGAACGTGCAGGTTGTAGGGATGAAGCTGCTTAAGCTCAGCTTCGTATTCATAGACATCTCCAAGTGCAATTTTCTGTTTACCAATCTAGCGCACGACATTTAGCACATCAAGCGTCCAACCGCGCTGCGGCAGTGCTAAGTCTTTCAACGGCTGCATCGCCGCGTATTGCCGACGAACGCTTGCCGCCGGCACTACGTTCCAGTTCGCGACCACCGCGATTCTCAGGTCCACCGGAATATTGTCCAGCAAAATATTGCAGCCGACCCAGCCCGCCCTTCGTGCATCCGGCTTGAGCGGCGGCCGCTTTTCAATCGCCGACCCGGTGAATGCGAAACTCGGCACCAGCATCAGGCTGCGGACTCTCCACCGCTCAGCGTCGTACCCCAGAATCAGCAGATTCGGCGTCGAGCCGGATGTAATCGCATGGTCCATTGCGCTGAATGCGCCGTCCACGATTCTGCATCCCAATGTCTTCCGGCTGCTCTTGAGCTGAAATGGCGACTCGCTGGTGTTACACAGGAAATCAACAGCCTGCCGGTTGTTCACGCAGCGCTCCAGTTGTTGGGCAGGGCAACATGGACAGTAAACATTGTCCGCCGCCCAGGCCTCGGACACCACTCTGACCCGCTGGGCCGCGCTCTTGTACCGAGCCCCGAGCTCTTGAGGCATGTCTAATTGCACAGGTGCATTAAATCACGGCGCCTCCGAACGCGGCTGTCTTTTCTTCCGGCGGTCAAGACTGGCAGCAATCTCCTGCGACCAAGCCAGGGCTTCGCGTCCGCTTAACTGCAATCCCGTAGAGGGCGGCCGCGTGTGCTCGTACTTCTCGCATATGGTGCGCGGGGGCAGACTGCCCGCCTCGGCGAGCTCCGCCAGATACTCGGAAACGTAATAGGCCTTGTCGGCGAGAGAGAAGCTGCGGGTCATCGATGTGGTCATCGATTGGATCGTTGATCGGGGAGGACGTTGCTGTCAAGTGTATTCAAAGTGGTCTGGGGCAGAGGTTACCTCAGCGGCTAAAGCCGCCGCTATTTGGCGGCTTTATCGCAGCGGTAAACCGCTGCGCCACCCAAAAGCGGGGGACGGTGGCGAGGGAGTTCCCGTTTTGGGACGAGGGGTTTTGGCGGCTTTCCTTCAGCGGCTGAAGCCGTCGATTTTTCGGGATTTATAGGCAGCGGTGAACCGCTGCGCCACTCAAAAGCAACAGCTACTGTCCGTCGCGTTCACCCGGGGCTGGCAAGGGAGGACAATCCGCTTCCCGTTGTTCAATGGGTCGCCCTGCCCTAAATATCGATACTCCCGTCACCCAGGAACTCCGGTAGTCCCGAGTCTCTCGGCTGCTGCACTGTTTTGCATCAATCGAGCTCCGCTCTTGCACCCGGCGGCAGATTTGTGTTATCTAACTAACTGGTTAATTAACCATGTCTGCGACCATCCATCGGACTCGACTCGGTTCCCGCGGCGCACCTGAAGCGAGCCGCGCTGCCATCCTGCAGGCCGCCGTCCGCGAGTTTGCCGAAAACGGCATTGACGGCGCGCGCACCGAAGTCATTGCCCGCGAGGCTGGCGTCAACAAAGCCCTGCTCTACTACTACTTCAAAGACAAAGAGGGCCTGTACGGCGCGGTGCTGGACCATGTTTTTGGAGGTCTGCGCGAATCCGTGATGCCCGACCTAGAGAGTTCCCTGCCTGCCCGCGAGAAAATCCTGGCTTACGTAGGCCACTACTTCGACTACATCGCCGGCAATCCGCTCTTTCCTCGCGTGGTGCAGGGTGAGATGATGCGTGCCGGCCGCAACAAATCGCCACATGTAGAGCGCATGGCCAAGCAGCATTTTCGCCCCATCTTCGAAGGGGTGGGCCGCGTCTTGCACGAGGGCATCGCTTCGGGCGAATTTCGCCGCGTGGACCCGGTGCACTTCGTCCCCTCGATCGTGGCCCTGGTGGTCTTCTACTTCAGCAGCGCGCCGGCCATGCGCTTTGTGGTGGATTTCGATCCGCTCTCGCCGCAGCGCGTTGCCGAACGCCGTGCCGCCGTACTTGACTTCGTTTCAGCCGCCTTATTTGCGCCGCAGAAAAATACCGGAGATCGACCGTGAGCGTCCGTAACAAATTTCTGATTCTGCTCAGCGTGATCCTCGCGATCTCACTGGCTTACTACCTCGCATCCACCCCGCGCGGCAACGACCTGGTATTGATTGGCACGGTGGACTCGAACCAGGTGGTGGTCAGCCCGCAAATGCAGGGCCGCATTACTCAACTGCTGGTGGAAGAAGGCACGCAGGTGAAAGCGGGGGACTTGATCGCGGTGCTCGATCCTTCTGAGATGCAAGCGCAGAGGCGGGCTGCAGCCGCCACGATCTCCAGCCTGCAATCGAAAGTTTCAGAGAGCCGCTACACCGAAGAGTCCACCCGGGGCACTACGTCCAGCGATGTGTTGAATATGCAAGCGCGCTTGCAGTCGGCGCGAGCGCAACTGGCGCAGGCGGAAGCCATGCTGGTTCGAGTCCAGAGCGACAGCCGCCGCATGGTCGAACTGGCCAACCAGGGGGTCGCCTCTGATCAAGAACGGGTGCAGGCGGAAGCCAATCTGAAGGCGCAGCAAGCCAGCGTGCAAGCGTTGAAGGACCAGGTGAATGCCGCCCAAGCCGATGTGGAGTCAGCTCACGCCCGCACCCATCAGGCCAGCGCCGCCCGCAGTAGCGTAGCCTCCACAAGAGCCCAGGTGGCGAATGCCGAAGCACAGATGAAAGAAGCGGATGTGCGCCTCGGTTATACAAAAGTTGTTGCGCCGGTGAGCGGAACGGTTTCTGTGCGCGCCGCGCGCGAGGGTGAAGTCGTGAATCCCGGGCAGGCCATCGTCACGATTGTGGATCTGGGAGACACCTGGGTGCGGGCCGCGATTCCTGAGACCGATGCCGACCACATTGGACTCGGCGATACCTTGCGCATCCGCTTGCCGGGCGGAACCATCACCTTCGGCAAAGTGTTTTTCAAAGCGGCGGAGGCTGACTTCGCTACGCAGCGCGATGTGGGCCGTCGCAAACGCGACATTCGCACCATCGTGCTGAAGGTTCGGCTGGACAACCCCAGAGGCGCCTACGTGCCCGGCATGACCGCCGAAGTCCTGCTTTCTCCCGAGCAACTCAAAGGCAAGGCGCAGTCCAGTTCGATGGCGGTGCGCTGACGATGGCCTCCGGAAATCAACCCACTTCGATGGAAGGGTTCGTTCGCGGCGGGGTCGCGGCCAATGCACCCGATGCCATCGAGGTCAACCATATCGTCAAGAAGTACGGCGACTTCACCGCCGTGGATGACGTTTCCTTCGCCGTCAAAGAAGGCGAGATCTTCGGCCTGCTAGGTCCCAATGGTGCGGGCAAATCCACACTCATCCGCATGATGACGACGCTCATCCCCATCACTTCGGGCTACGCTCGGATTGCGGGCCATGACGTCGCCAAAGACCCCGATGCTGCGCGTCGCTCGATCGGCGTGATCCCCCAAGCCCTCACTAGCGACCTCGATTTGACGGTGCAGGAAAACCTCAGCATCTACGCCAAGCTCTACGACGTCCCCACGCAGCGCCGCAACGCCGCCATTGAGGAGTTGCTGGAACTGGTGGACCTGACCAAGTGGCGGGACGCTCAGACCAAGACCCTCTCCGGTGGCATGCGGCGCCGGCTGGAAATCGCGCGGGGCCTGGTGCATCGTCCCAAGATTTTCTTCCTCGATGAGCCCACCACCGGACTCGACCCGGTGTCGCGCGTCGCGGTTTGGGAAATGCTCACCAACATCAAGAGCCAGCGCCAACTAACCATTCTTATCACCACCCACTACATGGACGAGGCTGACCGCCTGTGTAATCGCATCGCCATCGTGGACCACGGCAAGCTGGTCGCGCTGGATACGCCTGAGGCCCTGAAGAACAGCGTTCCGGGGTCCACGGTGATCGAGGTGCACTTCGACAATCCGCCTGCCGATTGGGAGCAGCGCCTGCACTCGCTGGCGGGTGTCACCTCAGTGCAGCCCGAAGGCGCGGGCATGTTCCGCGTGCTCACCAGCGATGGCTCTCACACCACCACCCAGTTAGTCGAGATGGCGGTGCAGTCCGCGGTCAAGCTCAAGACCCTGACCGTCCAGAACACTACCCTGGACGATGTGTTCGTCCACTACACCGGACGCCAGTTGCGTGATGAGCTAGTCAAAGCTTTCTCCTTTGTGATGCCGCAAAGACCAGGACTCCAACCATGAATCGCATGATGGCAATTGTGGAACGGGAAATGCGCAAGTTCTTCCGCTCACCCGCGCTAATGATGGCGTCCATGATCTTTCCCCTGGTGCAGTTGATCGTATTGGGCAACGCTTTCGGAGGAAAGATCAAAGAGGCTCGTCTTGGCATTGTGGATGAAGACCGTGGCACCCAGGCTCTGCGCATCCGCCAAGGCTTTGATTCGATTCGCGCCAACTCCCGCACCTTCTTCCCGGTGGATTACGACAGCGAAGTGCAAGCCCGTGAAGACGTGCGCAACGGCAAGATTCAGGGCGCGGTCATCATTCCACCCCAGTATTCGCGACGGGTTTACGAGGCGAACCATCCCCGAGTCGCGCTCATCGTTGATAACAGCGACAACTTCATGAGTTCCACCTTGCAGGAAGCGCTGACCGCATTGACCGCGGCGCTGAACCAGCCAGAGGTCCAGCCGCGATTGATTCAGAAGACGACCCTCGACGTGGTCGAACTCTACCCCTATATCGAATACATGAAATACCTGCTGCCCGGCTCCATCACGCTGGCCATGTTTGTGAGCGTGATGATCGGCGGCGGCATGTTGTACATCGACGACAAAGCCCGCGGCGTCCACGAAGGTTACCTGGTCACGCCCATAACAAAAACCGAACTGGTGCTGGGGCTCAATACTGCGGGCGCCATCAAAGCGGTGTTAACCGGAACCGTGATTACCGTGGTCGGCTCATTGATGGCGGGAGTGAGTACGATCTTCAGCCCGTCGGCCCTGGTGGGCCTAGCCATCATGATCGTGCTCACTTCGGTCTCGTTCAACACCATGATGTTTTTGCTAATGGTGCGCGTGGAAGATCCGCTGGTTCCTCGCGCCATTTTCGGCATTCTGAACACACTACTGTTCTTCCCGAGCGGATCTATCTATCCCATCCAAGCCTTTCCCAAATGGTTACAGAGTATTGCGCGAGTCGATCCATTCACCTATGCGGTGCACGGGTTCAAGTCGATCTTGCTGAAAGAGGCGGGACTCAGCGCCATTGTGCCGGATGTAATTTATCTTTCCATTTTTGCCGTGGTGACTCTGGGGTTGGCATTGCCTTTGTTCAAGCGGACCATGTAGCACCTGCTCCGTGTCTGTTCAGCTGGGCCAAGGAAAACGTCTGCTTCAGCCACGCTTGCCGCCACAACGATGCCTTTGCTTTTACTGCGCGCACCGCCTGATAATAAGACAGCGCCATGACCCTACTCGACGCCGAAGCTTACGACGCAGCCCGAGCCCGCCGCCGCACCTTCAAGATCATTGCCGCATTATTGGCGCTGCTGGTGATCGCGGGACTGGCCTGGATGTATCGCAACTTCCCGGAAGAGCGAGTGGTCAACAAATTCTTTGATGCCATCCAGCAGCAGCATTATGAAGCCGCTTACGCCATCTGGTTCAACGATCCCAGCTGGCAGCAGCATCCCACCAAGTATGCACAGTATCCCTATGCAGATTTTTATCGCGACTGGGGTCCGGGCGGCGATTGGGGACTGGTGAAGGCCCACAAGATTTACGGATCGGGCGCACCCAAAGGCGGCAGCAGTGGCGTCATTGTGGAAGTGATCGTGAACGGCCGCACCGAGCACGCGCGCTTGTGGGTGCAAAAGTCCGACAAAACGCTGTCGTTCTCGCCCTACTAGGCGCTGGCCGCGTGCAGCTTCTCCATGGTCTTGACCAGGGACGCTTCGTTCTCCACGTTCACACAAGCTTTCGACCGGTCAATTTGCCGCATCAGCCCGCTCAGCACTTTGCCCGGCCCGACCTCCACAAATAAGTGGACGCCCTGCTGGATCAGCACCCGCATGGATTGGTCCCACTTCACCGATCCAGTAACCTGCCGAATCAGCGCCTCGCGGCTTTGCCCATCCGTAGCGATCAGTTCCGCGTCCACATTGCACACCACGGGCACGCCGGCAGCCTGAAAACTCACACTGCGTAGGTCCGCCGCCAATCGATCCTGCGCCGGCTTCATCAGCGAGCAATGGAAGGGCGCGCTTACCGGCAGCATCTTGGCTCGTTTGGCGCCGCGCTCATCTGCCAGCTTCGTCGCCCGTTCCACCGCCGCCAGGTTTCCCGAAATCACGATCTGCTCAGGGGAATTAAGGTTCGCTGTTTCGCAGACTTCACCTTCCGCCGCGTCGGCACACGCTTGCGCCACCAGTTCCGTGGCCATCCCCAGGATCGCTGCCATACCGCCGACCCCCACCGGGACCGCCTCTTGCATATACTTGCCGCGATGGCGCACCGTCCGCACCGCATCGGCAAAGGCCAGCGTTCCCGCGGCGACGTGTGCGGAATACTCGCCCAGGCTATGTCCGGCCACGAAATGCGCCGTCACGCCTTGTCGTTGCAGCACACGCCACGCCGCCACGGAGACGGTCAGGATCGCCGGCTGGGTGATCTCGGTCAGGCGGAGCTGGTCTTCCGGTCCCTCAAAGCAGAGCTGCGAAAGCTTGTAGCCAAGGACTTCGTCAGCTTCCTCGAAGGTCTGGCGCGCCACCGCGTGATGTTCGGCAAGCTCTTTGCCCATTCCGATCGCTTGGGAGCCCTGCCCGGGGAACAGGAGCGCGATGGCGCCGCCGTTAGAAGTTGCAGTTTGCGTCATGGGATTGTTTTCAGACTTCCAGTTTGCACTATGCGTTCTGGGCCACGGCGGGACGGAGCGCTGCTACGCCCTGCGCAATGGTCTCCATGGTCCCATGCTCGGCCAGTTCGGTCGAGACGCGAATCGCATTCTTGATGGCGTTCGTATTCGATGACCCGTGCGTGATGATGCAGATGCCCTTCACACCCAACAGCGGGGCTCCACCGTATTCCGTATGATCGAGCCGCTTCTTGAAGTCGCTGAAAGCGCTGCGCGACAGCATGTAGCCCACTTGCCGGGTAATGGTGGCCCGCAGCGTTTCCTTCAACGTCGCCCTGACCAGATTGACTACGCCTTCAGAAATCTTTAGCGCAACGTTGCCGACAAAACCATCCGCAACAATCACATCCACTTCGCCGTTATACAAATCGCGGCCTTCCACATTCCCGATAAAATTCAGCGGAAGTTTTTTGAGCAACTGGAATGCTTCGCGGGTCAGTTCGTTGCCCTTGGTTTCTTCCGAGCCGATGGACAGCAGGCCAACCCTCGGCCGCTCCACGCCAAACAGGCTGCGGAAATAAATCTCGCCCATCACCGCAAATTGCTCCAGGTTGTGGGGTTTGCAATCGACGTTCGCGCCGACATCCAGAAGTGTCGCGGCGGTTTGCATCGCGGTGGGAAATACTGCGCACAACGCAGGACGATCCACTCCGGGCAGCGCGCCCAGCACCATCTTGGCAGTCGCCATGGCAGCGCCGGTGTTGCCGGCAGTCACAAACCCGGCGGCTTGACCATCGCGCACCAGACGCAAGCCCACTCGCATGGAGGAGTCGCGCTTGCTGCGGACCGCGTGCACCGCTTTCTCGTCCATGCCAATGACTTCGCTGGCATGAACGACCTCAATGGGAAGTCGAGATGCTCCGGGATAACGCGCGAGCTCTTTTAAGAGCAGGTCCCGCGGCCCGACCAACAGCACGCTGGCGCCGTGGTGGCGCGCCGCTTGCAGAGCGCCTTCAATTTCCGGTCGAGGCGCCCGGTCGGAACCCATCGCATCCAGTGCTATGGCCCTTGACATGGGTGGGGGGGGTGAAGCTACTGATTCTCTTTGACCTCAACCACTTCGCGGCCCTTGTAGTAGCCACACTTGCCGCAGACATGGTGGGGCATCTTCTTCTCGTGGCAGTTGGGGCACTCCGATAGCGAGTGCTTGGTTAAAGCATCGTGAGCACGCCGCGTCGCTGTTCGCCTTTGCGAGTGCCGCCGTTTTGGATTAGGCATGAAAAATTCCTCTTCTCGCCGGCCACAATGGGCCGGAAATGTCTTAGTGTTCCAGTTTCTCGCGCAAGTCTTTCAGCGCCGCCCAGCTCTGGCTACCGGTCGGCTTGGTGCAATCGCACGTCTCTGTGTTCCAGTTCTTGCCGCACTGCGGGCACAGGCCCTTGCAAGCTTCGCGGCACAATACTTTCAACGGCGCTGCCAGCAATACCTGCTCGCGCAACGCATCTTCCAGCAACAAGCCGGCGCCCTCATAGTAGCTGATTTCGGCTTCTGTGCCTGATATCGAGCGTTCAGCTTCGCCGGCATCCACTCCCAGCGGACGGTAGAGCAGGTCAAACTTGGTTTCCACGTCTTGCACCACCGGTTCCAGGCAGCGGGCGCAAGCAAATTCCAGCCTCATACTTACGTCACCCTGAAGCCGTATGTCCCTGACAACATTGTGCTTACCGTGATGTTCTTCCACCAGGTCGGCACGGCCTGCGCTGCGCAACGGTCCGCGCTGCTCGAAATCCATGCCGAAATCAATCGTGCCCGGCGCAAACTCCTCCTTGAATTCTACAGGATGGAGCTCCAAGTCGTGTATATCGAGGAACATAGCAACCTCCGCACCTCCCCAACCTTACAAACCGCGAAGGCCCGCGGAGCACGCTCAGAGGCGTTGTGGTACCAGGGAGCTTCTTTCAAGAATAAAGGGCATGGGGAAGAGTGTCAAGAAAACCGCCCCCGAGGCATGCTCCGCCATCGACCGGGCAAGCTCCGGTATCATGCACTTCAGTATCATGCACTTCAGTATCATGCAAGGGACACTACCATGCTTCCGAGCCAGCGCCACCTGTTCGACATTCCCTCTGACGTTACTTACCTGAACTGCGCCTACATGTCGCCGCAGATGCTTCCGGTTACGGAGGCCGGGATCAAAGGGGTTCAAAGGAAAGCGCATCCCTGGGAGATTACGCCCGAACAATTCTTCTCGGGGTCGGAGGAGTTTCGCGGCGTGGCGGCTCGGCTAATGAATTGCTCGGCGGACTGCATCGCAATCGTGCCATCAGCTGGCTATGGCATCGAAACCGCTGCCAAGAATCTGCCCATCCAGCGCGGCGAGAGCATCCTGGTGCTGGCAGAGCAGTTCCCCTCGAACTACTATCCGTGGCAACGTCTTGCGGCCGAGAAGGACGCAGAGTTAAAGGTCGTGCCTTGGCCTGAGGACGGCGACTGGACTGCAGCGGTACTGCGCGAACTCAAGCCCGGCGTGGCCATTGCGGCGCTGGTGCAAACTCAATGGACCAGCGGTGGGCTGCTTGATCTAAAGCGCATCGGCGAAGCCTGCCGGAAGCTCGGAACCGCG
>JBBQVN010000079.1:0-16498 GCA_038211475.1 Terriglobales bacterium
AGGGACCGCCCAATTTCGTGCAAGCGCATGAAATTGGAACCACCTTCGATGTCCCGCTCATTGCTGCTAGATTGCTGCCGCATACCATACCCGCAAAACTCACCGGTTCTTTTTTCTCGCTCAGCGCCCGCAACGTCGTCATCACCGCGTTTAAACCGAGTGCGGATGGGAATCCCGACCACTACAGCTTGCGTTTGCAGGAAATCGCAGGTCAAGCTACCGAACTGCAGGTCAGCACTCCGCTGCCACTAACGGAAGCGGCAACCACCAATCTGACCGAAGACCAGGTCATCGCGGCACAACCTCTTCCCCTGAAGTTGAAAGTAGGCTGGCATCAGACTTTGACCCTGCGTCTGACCATGCCGCACCAGAGCAAGACTCGCTCCGCTCGCTGGTGGGAATGGGAACAATAAATTAGCCCGAGCAACAACCGCCTAATGCGGTTTCGGATGGGGAGAAGGATGGCGCGACGGGGATGCCTCTCCCGCAGGTCGCTTCTGCACTGTCAATGGGAGAGAAACCACTCTGGGCATGTAGATTGCAAGGTTGGTGGTCAGCTCCGCTACTTTCTTGGTGTTGCAAACGTAGGTGATGAGCAGCGAACCTGGCTGTTCGAACTCCGGATGCTCCTTGCCGGCGTAGCAGAAAGTGTTCTCGTCGTATCCGGGAGAGTTCTTCTGCATTTCCGGAATGTGGTAGATCGCTTCGTCCTGGCTCCACGGCCCGCTCAGACTGCTTGCCGAACGCAGCACGATGGCGTCGCTGGAAAGTCCGGGGGACTTCATCACTGCCAGCCACTTTTTCATGTCGGGATGATAACGAACCGACATCTCGCTGGCGCCGTGTTGCATGACTGCCGCCGCGTCTGGTGGCTTGAACCCAGGCTTCCAGGTTCCAGCGTGGGACAGGTATTTTAAATTCGTCGCGGGCGCGTTCAATCCTGCCAACGGAATCCGCGTCAACATCATCGGTCGCGCGCCCTTCTCGTACATGGCGAACAGATAGGCGTACTCGCCGTCGACGACCGCCGTGGCCGAGGGATAGGCGGCCACTCCATCCGGCACCAGCCGGAAGTATTCAACTTTCCACTGTTGCGGATCGGCGCTCAGCCCGGAAACCTTGGCCAGGTCGGCGCCGCACGTCTCAAAGTCGAACCCGTCTGGCTTCTTAACCCGCGCGCTGCGTATGCATAGCAGCGTCACCCATAGCTCGTCGTGGTAGACGAAACCGTCCAGCGCCCAATACCAGGTGCCCTCGCGCTGGGATTGAAAAAAGTCCTTGGCCTGACCGTCTTGGCCGCGCCGAATCGCATATTGCAATTGCCACTCCCCCTGGCTGCACCGCGATACCCCTATGCTGTTTCGCACCATGCGCGGCTGGTTGCCTTCGACCACTCGCTTCTCGCCGTAAAGTGTGTCGCCGAAAATCCACACCGAGCGGCCGTCCGCGAGGGGAATCGAGTAGGCCGCATCCGCTCCCCACCAGCCATCCTGGAATGGAAAGTTTGGCGTACACGGCCTGCTGGTCTCCGCGCTAACCAACCCACACCCGACGCACAAGAAAACAGCTAGCAACGCGAATCGTCGCTGGAACCGGCGCTTTTGACCAATGGACAGTACCATCCCTCTAGTCTAATGCCAATCAGTTCACCGGCCCCAGTTTCCACTTGGCCAGGAATTTCCAGACTGCATCGTAGGCCTTGCGATTGTCTTCATCGGAGAACTGGCCGTGGCCGCCCCCCTTTACCGTGAACAACTCGTTGGGAACTCCGGCTTTATCGAGCGCTTGTTGAAGTCGCACTGCCTGACTGTACGGCACCACCGGATCTGTATCTCCGTGAATCGTGATGATGGGAGGATTGTCCTTGCGGACGTAGGTGAGAGGGGACACACGCCGCGCAATTTCTTGTTTGTCCTGCAAGCTCCCAAACCACGCCACTGCGTAGGACTTGCGATTTTCGCCCGCCAGCAGATCCGCGACATCGCTGATTCCGTACCAGTTCACGATAGCTGCCACGCGCGGCGACGCTTCTTTGTCTTCGCCCGGACAGTTGTTGTCCAAGCCATCGCTGTCGTTCAACATCCCGGTTGTGAGGGAGAGGTGTCCGCCGGCGGAATGGCCCGTCACCACCAATCGAGTGGGATCAATGTGATAAGTCTTGGCATTGCGAACCACCCAACGCAGCGCGCACCGGCAGTCTTCCACCGCCCCGGGAGCCTTCGACGCACTCGCCATACGGTACTCGACATTCACCGCCGCCCAGCCCATCTGCAGGTAGGGAAGGACCTCGAGGACTGCGCCCGCCTTGTCTCCGAAAACCCACCCGCCGCCGTGAATGTAAATGATCGCCGGAACTGCGACGCTCGCGTCGTGGGGATAGATTACGTCCAACTTGTTTTGGTGGCCGTTTTCAACTCCATACACCACATCAGGCTGGATCCAATACTTGTTCCCGGCGTCGATGGCAAAAGAGTTCGACTGTTGGGCGGTCGCTGAAAGCGACGCTAAAATCAGGACGAGTAAACTCCAGGCAAATTTCATTTTCGTATTTCCATTGCCGCAGTCCAGAACATTTTTCGTCATAGCGAATATCGGCTCCGTGTTGGGTGCGATTCTAGCAGGCATGAGAAGTTCTTCCCCAAATTCGGTAGAGGGGAGCGTGGCAATCCGCAAACCGCCGTGCGGAGTTCAGAAAAAAAGCGGAGAGACCGCCTCACCGGCGCGTGCGCGGAGCCGGCGACAATGACTGCACCAGCGATTGAAAGTCTGGCGGAATTTCGCAGTCAACCGAAACCTTTTCGCCCGAACGCGGATGCGTGAACTGAAGATGCCCTGCATGAAGCGCGACCCGGCCAATCCGCCGCTCCAACGCTTCCTCCGGATGATACTTTCTGTCGCCGATCACCGGATGCCCGACCGCTGAAAACTGCACCCGGATCTGGTTCTGCAATCCCGTCACCAGCGTGACTCGAACCAGCGAAGCGCCGCGCAGTCGGCGTTCAACCAAATAGCGGAGTTCCGCGCGAGCCCCTTCGGAGTCGCGCTGAGTGGTCAGCGTTTGGTACATTCCTTCCCGCCGAACATAGTGAATCAGCGTCGCTTCCTGGGCACCCAGATGTCCGCGTACCACCGCGAGATATTGCCTTACTGGACTATGGTCGAGAAACTGCCCCACCAGTACATCGCGATCCCGTTCGGTCTTTGCAAACAGCAGGATCCCAGAGGTAAAGCGATCGATACGGTGCACGACGAAAGCTCGCTGCCTCTTCCGTGTTAGTTCAGCAGAAAGCAGAGACCACGCCGACGGAGAATCCAAGCCTTTTACCGGCACGGCCAGAAGCCCGGCGGGTTTATTCAACGCCAGGACGGCATCGTCTTCGTAGAGCACGTCGAGCTCTCTGGGGACACGAGAATTTCGCACGCCCTGCTTTCCGGAACGGTGACCGCCCTGGCGAGAAAGTTTCTTCATTGCATGTTATGAGGAAAGTTATGAGGCATGTCTTAAACTCTCAGCCCGATTCACGCCCCAGCTTATGGCTTCTTCATGCCTTCCTCATCTTCGAAGAAGTCAACGTCCTCCGGGGCCAGCCTGGACGAGTATAGATTCGTACTACGCGCCAGCGACGTGTACACCCCGCGGTAGTCTGCTGGATCGTACTGGGTAGAGTTCCCTCTCTTCACGCCCATTGAGGCGCCTTGCGCGAAGGCGTCCAGGTTCGCTCCCATAAACACGAAGGTCCAGTTGCCTGCCGCTTCCTTGGTTCGGATCAGTTCACGGATAGCTTGCATGGTCCACTCGCGCGAAGAGTTCTCTTCTCCATCCGTCATGATGACGGTGATGATCTTGTCGAAGCCGTCGGGGTTCACGGTTTGCACGCTGTTCCCAATGGCGTCGAGCAGCGCGGTGCCTCCGCTGGGACGGTAGGATGTTTCGTCGAACTTGGCAACTTTTGCCAGTCGTACAGCCGTGTATCTTAATTCCGGAGCAGTGTCGAACAGCGTGAGCGAGAATCCATATTCCACCGCAGGCTCTTTCGCCAGCGCCTCCAGGTAAAGATTGAAACCGCCAATGACATCCCGAACCTTGTTGCTCATGGAGCCCGACCTGTCTTGGAGGAAGTTGACGAGCACCCGCTGCTTGACTGCCGAGGGAGCGGATTGGGAATGGTTTGCTTTCATTTCTTTTTCTCCTGGTTGGCAGCAGTCGGCGACTGGACGTAAGCGGTTCGCCGCACGAAGCCCAATTTGTCGAGCAAGCGTTGACTGGGCTCCTTCCGGCGGTTGAAGACGTTGCTCACATATTGCTTGGACAAATCCAGTTCGGCGGCGAACTCAGTGAGCGTTTTCTCCCCCTGCACGCGCTTCATGATGGCAAGTAGTTCTTCGATGGTCGTCGCTTTGTATGCCATACAAATTCAATGTATCCCTTAAAGGGATACACGTCAATGGCACACCGCATTTTCCATCCCCTCACGCTTGCGCTGCCGCTCCCCAGTTTGTCCGCTGCACCATAATCGGCGGCTCATAGGTGCATCCCGCGGCCAAACGCTTTTCTTCCCGCCGAGTCGTCCACAGCAGCAGCGGCCCCAGCACTTGCGCGCTCAGCCGCGCCATCACCGGGAATTCCTTTTCCACTTCGCGGCGCAACAACCCGATCCGCCGGCTCACGTCCACATTGATGGTCTTGAGCTGCCGCTCCATCGCCCATAACGCCCCGCTGTAGGCGCTGCGCAACTTCTGCATGTCGCGGCCGAAGCGCTCGCGCACTCGCGGATCGGGATCGTGTTTGTGCCGCTTCCACCCCTGCAGCAAGGTCTGGCACATGCGGTACAGACTGGGGCCGTTGCGCTCGAAATCCCGTTGAAACGCCCCATCCAGAAACCGCTTGGAGTCGCAACCGGCAATCGCGTTGTGCTGGAAGTTGAATCCGTATTGACCGTGAATGTCCGCGGGATTTACGTCGTCCAGCAGCCGGCCCTGCTCCGCCATTTGTTGGTGAAGCGGCGTTCCCGGCACCGGCGTATAGAGCATGAACTGGTGGAAGTCAGTCTCGTGTTCCACCGCGTGCTCAATTTCCGCCGCCATATTGCCGGGCGTATGGTGCTCCAGCCCGATGATGGTCGAGCCTTGCACCCGAATCCCATGCTGTCGCAACTCCTGCGTGAGCTGCTTGGTGTCCGCGCCCTCCAGCTTGCTGTAGCTGGCGCCGGGCGATTCCAGCCCCATCCACAGCCACGAAACGCCCAGTTCCACCAATTCCTGCATGGTGTATTTGCGGATGGCATTGGCCGACGCAAATACGGAAAGCTCCCAGCTTTTGCCCGCCGCCTTCATCCGCTCCAACAAGCGCATGGCCCGCGTGCGATGCAGCAGGAAATTCTCATCCATCATGAAAAATGAATCGACTTTCAGTTCCGATTCGATCTGGCTCATCACTTCAAACAGCTCATCGCCGCCCTCGAAGAAGTTAACGAACTTTCCCTTGCCCCCAAAAAACGCGGAAGTGGTGCAGAAATTGCATCCCATCGGACACCCGACAGATGGAATAATCGTTGCCGCCGTGCCGCCTTTGCGATCCGGCAGGCGCACTCCCATGATTCGCGTCTGCATGCCTGACACGATCGCGGGATGCGAAATCGGCGCTTGGTCATCCTCGCCCAAATAACGCCGCATCCAGGCAATGCCTTCTCCTCGCACAATGTGGTCGGCATCGATTCTGGTTCCGAGATCCGCGAGGGCCGCCACATGCCCGCCCACCACGATCACGGATTGCGGCGAGAGACTCCGCACCATCCGGCACATTTCCTTGACCTTGGCCACGTTGACGATGATGGACGAGATGCCCACCACGTCATACTGGTTTGCCGTCAACTCGCGCGCAAACGCCTCTCGCGTGGGAAAGTCCAGAACCGTGCAAGGAGCCGAGATATTGGCCTGGATCATCATGATGCCCCAGGAGCGGTGGAACATGCGCAGTGAGAAACTGCCCTGCGCCCGCGTCACCTGGTTGTGATACAGCTCCATGGGATTGATTTTCCGGCTCCCGAATTCGTCATCCTGTGCGTACGGCCCAAATACTGAACTCAGCAGCACCCGGGCATTGTTTTTTTTAGGGTGGATTTCCATTACGTCCTCACTCCGGATCGTATGCACCCAGAGCGCGGGTTTACTGTGACCGCCGAAGGGAAAAACAAAACTATTACAATCCGCCGCAGCGCCGACCATTGCTGCAACGACGCAGGAACGGCGGCACGCGATGGACAGCAATGAGCCGGAGCTTTGCCCTTTGAGACCCTGTGTACCCTGTGACGAAGATTTAGGTTTACCGTGAGGCCCTCTGTGTACCCTGTGGTAAAGGCCTTCGATTTACCCTGCGCGACCCTGTGTACCCTGTGGTAAAGATTTTGACTTCGGCCGCCGTCTCCGCCGCGCTTTCCCCACCACCCGATTTCCCGCTGCAAACTGCTTCGCCAATCCCGGCTTCCCCAGACTCTCTCTCAGCCGCTTCAGGTTCGCCTCAAACTGTTTCAATGCTTGTGCGATCTCCACTCGGTTGGTGGCCGCGATGTCGCCCCACATTGAGTACGGACTTCCCGCGACCCGCGTCATCTCCCGCAGCGCCCGGCCGCCGATCGCGAAGGCCGCGCCCGGCTCCATTTCTTCCCCAACCGATACCGCGAACGCTGTCGCAATCATCTGCGGCAAGTGGCTCACCCAGGCGCATATCCGGTCGTGCTGCGGCGCGTCCATCACGATCACTCGCGCGCCCACACGACGAATCCACCTCACCATCTCCTGTTGTTTCCCGCTCCGGATGTCCTGATTCGGCAGCGGCGTCAGCAGCCACGCCGCGCCCTGGAACAGGTCCGCGTCCGCCTCACGCACCCCTCCGCGCTCCTTGCCAGCCATGGGATGTGCGCCCAGAAACCGGCTCCGCGTCCCGGAGCCGAACCCTGCCAGCGCGCTCGCCATCACCGCAACCTTGGTGCCCCCCACGTCGGTCACCAGCGTATCGACCGGCAGAAGCGGACCGAGCCGCCGCAGAAGATCTACGATCTTTCTTACCGGAGTAGCCAGCACCACCAGATCCGCGCCGTCGATCGCGGTCGCCAGATGAGTTGTTCCATGGTCGATCGCCTTGCGCTGGCGCGCAGCCTGCAGCACCGCAGCACTATCGCAGCCCGTGATCGTCCCTGTGTAACCATATTTTTTGAGGGCTAGCCCGAACGACCCGCCAATCAATCCGGTTCCAACAATCGTGATCTTGCGAAATGGCATGGATGGCGTCTTTCCGCGTTTCACAACGTCCCGGTCGCTACACCGGCGCGCTCGCCTGAAGCCTAAGTTTTACTCGGGCTTGGCAACGATCTCGTCTTTCTGGATTTTGCGCATCACATCCATGATCTGCTCGAAGATGCGCACCAAGTCGGTTTCTGCAAGCGGCCCCTGGCTGGCTCGCTTCGCATTCGTAATCACGGCTTGCTCCCGCTGGGGCTCGTAGATCGGCAGGTCGCTGTTACGCTTCAGGCGCCCAATCTCTCGCGCCGCCTCGGCCCGCTGGTTGAGCAACTGCACCAGCTTGCGGTCCAATTCGTCGATCTGTAGCCGCCAGGTTGCGATGTCCATTTCAGTTTGGTCAACCCTCCGAAGTTTCGGCGCGCTCTCTCCCACGATACTCTTGCCATCCCGTCGAAATCGAGTTGTCCCGACTCCCTCGGCGCCTAGACTTCGCCCACGCATTGCCACCGTACAACCCTGGTTTCTCCGCATTGGAGTAAAATCACCAGTTCGGCTACGCCAGTCATTCCGGAATCTTCATGAATAAAGTTGTTGCCACCGCGGAAGAAGCCATCGCAGACGTGTTTGACGGCGCCACCATCATGGTAGGCGGCTTCGGACTCTGCGGCATTCCTGAAAACCTGATTCGTGCTCTCGCCGCCAAAGGCACCCGCAACCTCACCACCATCAGCAACAACGCGGGTGTGGACGGCCTCGGCATGGGTCTGCTGCTGGCCAATGGACAAATCCGCAAACACATTGGCACCTACGTCGGCGAGAACAAGATGCTGGAAGCCATGATGTTGAGCGGCAAGATCGATCTGCAACTGGTGCCGCAGGGCACGTTTTCTGAACGCATTCGCGCTGGCGGCGCTGGCATCGCCGCGTTTTTCACGCCGACGGGATACGGCACCACTGTGGCCGAAGGTAAAGAAGTCCGCGAATTCGACGGCAAGCCCCATCTCATGGAACACGCTCTCAAGGCGGACTTCGCTTTCATCAAAGCCTGGAAGGGCGACACCTGGGGCAACCTGGTCTATCGCAAAACCGCGCGCAATTTCAATCCTATGATGGCGGCCGCCGCGAAAATCACGATTGCCGAAGTCGAGCACCTGGTGCAACCGGGACAACTCGAACCCGACCTGGTACACACTCCCAGTGTTTATGTGAAGCGCATTTTCCAGGGCCAATTATTTGAAAAGCGGATTGAGCGCCGCACCGTAAGGCGGGCGAGCTGACCTATGGGGACCACGGCAAAGCCGGGCAAAGATATAGAGAAGCGCGACCGTATCGTCAAGCGCATTGCGCAAGAGTTGCGCGATGGATTCTATGTGAACCTCGGCATCGGCATGCCCACGCTGGTCGCCAACTACGTTCCCGCGGGAATGGATGTAATTCTGCAAAGCGAGAATGGCATGTTGGGAATCGGGCCGTATCCGCTGGACGGCGAAGAAGATTCTGACCTGATCAATGCAGGCAAAGAAACCGTCACCGAACTGCCGGGCACCGCATATTTTTCCAGCGCCGACTCGTTCGCCATGATTCGCGGCGGCCATGTGGACTTAAGCGTCCTGGGCGCGATGGAAGTGGACGAGCAAGGCAACCTGGCCAACTGGATGGTCCCAGGAAAAGTGGTGAAGGGCATGGGCGGGGCGATGGATCTGGTGGCCGGCGCACGCCGCGTCGTCATCGCCATGGAACACACCACCCGCGAAGGCCAGCCCAAAATCCTGAAGCACTGCACCTTGCCGCTGACCGGCGTCGCGGTGGTGGACACCATCGTGACCGAGATGGCATATATGCGCGTGACCAAAGACGGCCTGGTGCTGGAGGAAGTCGCACCCGGGTTGACCGCTGAAGATGTGCAGAGCGCGACCGAGGCCAGGCTGATTGTCAGCGCGAACCTGAAGGTGATGGAGTCGTAGCCGTTACACCCGGAACGGGGACCTTAAACCCGGAACGGCGCACGCAGCAATCGCACCGGCAGCGTGATCAGGGCCCAGATCAACTCCAGCACTCCATGCACCGCAATCCCGATAATGCGGAACGGCAGGAGCAGCAGCCACACTACGGGATAAAGCACCAGGGCGAGCAACGCTAGCGGCCAGCAAAACACAAAGAGCACGCACCAGAGAAGAAACGTCAGCACGGCACACCTCTCTCCTGTATTTTACGTCTAGGAGGGGCCGAAAGTTCCGCGGATGGGCACCTTCTGGGAGTTTGCTCCGCGTCCCTTGCGACTTCTGTGTCAATCGATCATTGAAGTCGTTCGCTTCAATCGGTGACGCCACGTTCCCGTGTTGGCTCTCTGCTCTATCTCTCCGCCAGCTTTTTGAGCGACTCCACATACGGCGCTTTCGCGATCCCGCGCTCGGTGATGATCGCGGTCACATACTTCGCCGGGGTCACATCGAACGCCGGATTTTCAATGCCCACGCCATCCGGCGTCATCTGCTGGCCGCCAATGTGAGTCACTTCGCGGCGGTTGCGCTGTTCGATCGGAATGCCGCTTCCGTCTGCCGTTTGCAGGTCCACGGTCGAGAGCGGCGCGGCGACATAAAACGGAATCCCGTTTTCCTTCGCCAGTACAGCGACGGTGTAGGTTCCAATCTTATTTGCGACATCGCCGTTTGCCGCAATGCGGTCCGCGCCCACTACGATTGCGCCAATCTTGCCTTGCGCCATCATTGCGCCCGCCATGTTGTCTGAAATCACGGTGGTCGGGATGCCGTCTTTCATCAGTTCCCATGCGGTCAGGCGCGAGCCTTGCAGAAACGGACGCGTCTCGTCGGCATACACGTGAATTTTCTTGCCCGCTTCCACCGCCGCGCGGATTACGCCCAGCGCCGTGCCGTATCCTGCCGTGGCCAGCGCGCCCGCGTTGCAATGCGTCAACACCCCGCCGCTCGCGGGCATCAGGGTCGCGCCGAATCGTCCCATGGCCATGTTCGCCGCAATGTCTTCCGCGTGCATTCTTTTGGCTTCCTCAATCAACTCGCGCCGAATGTGCGCCACTGATTCGGACCTTAGCGATTCAGAACTAAGCGATTCCCGGCTGACTGATTTATGGCTGAGCGGCTCACTACTGCGCTCACTGCTGAGAGACGCGAACTTTGCGGTCATCCGCCGGATAGCCCAGAACAGATTCACCGCCGTTGGCCGCGTCTTCGCCAGCAAGTCGCAGATCTGGTCAAACTCCGGCTTCAATTCCGCAACTGTTTTCGCGCGCGAGTTTTTCACTCCCAACGCGATGCCCATGGCCGCCGCCACTCCAATCGCCGGTGCGCCCCGCACCACCATGTTGCGGATGACGTCGCCCACCTGCTCATGCGTCGTGCAAGTGACGTAGGTTTCTTCCATGGGCAATTTCGTCTGGTCGATGAAGACCACGCCCGCATCAGTCCATTCCAAAGTTTGAATCACAGTTTTTGATTTCCGCAGTCTTGGATTGAATTAAATCTCGAACCATCCGAATCTGACGAAGGTCAGTCAGCCCGGAACCTAGCGAGAATCCCAACCCGCTCTTCGCCGCGCTTCCGTGGCGGACTCTGCTTCCATGCCACCGACCGTGCCATCATGGACCTCGCCACCAGTGACGCCTTCAGTGACCGTGCCTTGATCGATCGCGCCGATGAATCGCACCTAATGACTGACGGCACTCCCGGCCAAATGCTGCCGCCTCACGTCGCTGGCGGTGAACAGCGAAACAAACGGAGCCGGGGCCGCCGCCTGTTCCACGCCGGGCCGCCCGCGGGCTTCTTCGCGCTCCACCAGGCACATCACGCCGACGACCTCAAAGCCAAATTCACGCGCCGCTTCAATCGCCTGCACGGTGGACGCGCCGGTGGTGCACACGTCATCCACGATCACCACTCGCGCACCCTTTTCGCGAAAGCCTTCAATTCGCTGCCCGGTTCCGTGCTGCTTCTCGGCCTTGCGAACCAGAAAACCGTGCAACGTCCCGCTAGTCACCGCGACCGCCACTACAATTGGATCGGCACCCATGGTTAGACCACCAATGGCCTGCGGATTCCATCCCCGCGCCTGAATCTCGTCCAGAAAAACCTGCCCGGTCAACTGAGCGCCCCGCGCATCCAGCGTAGTGGTGCGGCAGTCAATGTAATAGTCGCTGGTGCCGCCTGAAGAGAGCTTGAACTCTCCCAGCCGAAACGACTTCACTGACAGCAGACGCAGCAATTCCTCTCGCGCAGAAGCCATGAGTCTTTACCTTACCATGAGAAATTGACCAGAAAATCGACGAAGAACCGGACCATGAAAAAACTAACCGTGACAAAACTGATCGTGACAAATCTGACCATAGAAAACCGGGCGGCCCGGCCAGCCTAAGGGTTGAGCCGTTCCAAGTGCCGGAACCCGCTGGTTGCGGCGAACATCGCCAGCGCGATGGTTCCGTTGTAGGCGCTGTGGACAATCAACCCCGCCGCCACGGATTTCGTAATGGCCCGGATGGTAGTCAGCACCAGTCCCACCATAAAAATTACCAGAATCGGACCCCAGGCGAAGCTAAGCTGAGCGCCGTGGATGGCGGCAAATCCGATCGCGGTCAGCGCCACCGCCATGCCCATGCCAAGCCGCCGCGCCAGCACAGGATACAAAAACGCGCGGAAAAATAATTCTTCAAACAGAGGCGCGAAGGTGGTTCCGAAAATCGAAAACAGCCACGCCTCGCGCGCCGTCTGGAAAAGCTTGTCCATCGGCAAATTCTTGGGAATCGGCAGCAGATGCGCGACCGCTTGCAGGCCAATCGCCAGCACCGCCCCCAGCAGAGCGTAACGTCCCCAGTTACGGGGCCAGTTCCATCGAATCGCACCCAGGAAGTCGGGCGCTCCCGGCTGGCGCGTCACCACAGAGTGCATGTAAGCAAACACCACCAAGTAGGCAAGGCAAGAAGCACCGAGTTGCGTCAGGATGCCTAACTCCGGCATCTTTGCCACTTCTGCAAGAGGAAGGTTGGGAAAGAAAAAATGCCGCGCCGCGAAAATTCCAAGCCAAAGAAAAAAGAAGATTGCGGCCAACGTGAGGAGCGCGATAAGCAGCACATCCCACCCGCTCCACACCGGATCGCGCGGGGGCGGAGCCAGGAATTCTTGGCTGGCATCCGGAGCTTCAAACTCAAACGGGGGGAGCGGGTTGTCGGGGAAACTCATGCGTGACTCGTTCCATTGGACATGGGAAGTTTGAAATTGACAAGCGACCGAGCGCGCTGGACGGGAAGCGAAAACGCTGAGCGACGACGAGCCGGCGCAGAGATTAACGTGAAGCTGTCACGGAAGGACCGCGACGCAAAGACGCCGAGATCGACCACGCTCCACCGCTCCGGCAGGTATGAGAAACTTCAACTGCGAGATATTGTATAAATTGTGTGATAGTGCAAACATTTGCACATTTCTGCGCTGGGAGACCCTCAGGAGACAGGGAAGGGCTTGGGGTGGCCTTTGGGGTCATCCGATGGGAGATCGTCGCCCTAGGGGCCCTGCAACGCTGCTATGGGGCATTCTGCGCAACAGGGCAACCCCCGTTTCGCACTCCCGGTGATGACCAGGTTGACTCCGGCGCCAGCTAGCCTAAAAGTCTCTTATAGTTTTCAACACTTTACAGACATTTCCAAAGAGTTACCAGCCTTCTGCCGTCGGCTGTGGACCAAGAGGGGAAAAAGGTCTGGTTTTCACCCTACCCCTTTTCCCGCTCCCCATTTTCCGAGGCCGTTGTCTTACGGCGAGGTCTGTTGCGTCACCTGCCCCGAAATTTCAGTTCCAGGGTCTCCCTGCAGCAGGTACCCAGTGTTGTTGGATACCAAATAGAGCACCAGGTTGGTGCTCAGACTGTTGACGTTGGCGACGGTGCGGCCGTTCGCGCTGACGGTATAGGTTCCAGTCAGCGCACCCGGCGCGGTAACCGCGCCGCCGCGATTAAGCAGATAGTTCAGGGTCAGGTTGCCGTTGCCATCGGGAGTCAAAGTTCCCACTCGGTCCACCAGTGCGGTGTCGAAACCATGCATCACCAATGCCGCCTGGGCGCCGAGACTGGAATTGGCGAAAACCGCGACATTCTGTTTGTCGGCAGTGCCGCTCTCTACTTTGTTCAACGTGGTTTCGAGGAACATGGCGCGGCTCGGGCTGACCAGCCAGAAAATGTGAGGGATCAGTACACCCGTGCCTCCTGCCGGAGTAAAGGAAACCTGCGCCCGTCCGTTGGAGGCGACGGTATAGTTCCCGGTGAACGACACATTGCTGGTAGTGACCAAGTCCTGCTGAGAGTCGTAAGCACCCGCGGTGATGTTGCCGCTGCCGTCAGTGGTGAAAGCGCCAACGGTCTGGGCTCCCCCTTGGTTCGAGGCGGTGTCGCCGCTGCTGCCGAAGGCATAGCCTCCGCTTAACGAAGCGTTGGTGAAGGTAGCAGCGGCCTGCTTTTCGGCGCGTCCCAGAGACAGCGCCGCTCCATCGCTCTGAACGAAGCGCAGAGTGCTGGCGTTCACCACGTAATACACCAGGTTGGTGGTGACTCCGCCGGAATCAGTGAGCGCCAGGGTGCCCCGGCCATTGGTCGAGGGCGCAACCACCGAACCGCTCAACGTCAGTTGCTGCGGAGTCCCCGCACGAATTACGTCATCATTGCCCGTGATAGAACTGCCGGCCAGGGTCATGGCTCCGACCGCGGCCGACGATCCGCTGATGCTGCTTGCGCCTTGCAGCCGGAAGACAAAAGTACCGGACGGTAAAGTGGTGGCTGCGGTCGTGTCTTGCTTCTCGGCGCTACCGGCGCCATTGGCAAAGGTGTCGGCTTCAATCAAATACAGGCTGGAAGTGCTTTGCATGGTGATGCCCAAGTTAATGCTTCCGGCGTTGCCAGGAAATACCAAGGTCAGAGTGCCATTGCCATCACTCCCGATGGTGTAGGTGCCGGTGGTGGCATTGGTGGCGAGCGAAGCTCCCTGGGCAAAGTCATCCGAGCCGGAGATGATGTTGCCATTGCCATCTGCGGTGAACAGGCCAGCCTCGCGGTAATCGCCATTGGTGTCGGTGCCGGCGAAAGAATAGACGTAAGTCCCATTCAGGCTCGATTTGCTGAAATTGCCAGTGGGATTGACGACCGTAGTTCCGCCGCCGCAGGCAACCGAGGCCAGCAATAATGCCAGGGCCGCGCCAAGGAGCAATTTGGTTTTGAGTGAACCTTGCGTGAAAGAAAGAGACGAAGACGGAGAAGCCGAACTGCGGACCATGAGTACTCCTTGATGTATGGCTAAACTTCTGTGAGGCAAAAACCCAAAGGACGCGGAAAAGTTCTGCAAGGTTCTATCAGGGTGGGATGGGCGCGGCGGAGATTCGGTTGTATGTTGATTTGGCTTTTACGCCAGCCTAAGAGGTGGAGACTCTACGAAGAGCATGCTCCGGCCTCAGTATTATTCCTATCCCACACGAACCGGGGCTGCGGCGGCGGTTACCACTTTTCTACTTGCACCCTTCAGCCAAACCACTATTCGATAGCCCAGCAGGAGAGCCAGCACCGCCGCGTATTGCAACGGCTTGCGCAGGTCGGCCTTTACGAGCCAGATGTAATGCACCACCCCGGCCAGCGCGCTGACGTAGATTAGGCGGTGCAATTGTTGCCATCGCTTGCCGCCGAGACGCCGAATCCATCCCGCAGTGGAAGTCACTGCCAATGGAATCAACAGCACCAGGCCTAGAAATCCCACCGTGATGAAGCGCCGCTTCACGACATCGGCCAGCATTTCGTGAAAGTTGAAAAATTTGTCGAGCCAGATGTAGGTGGTGAAGTGGAGCGTGGCGTAAAAGAATGCAAACAGTCCCAGCATCTTGCGAAAGCGGATAAGCGTGGGCAGGCCGGTGAGCTTGCGCAGGGGCGTGATGGTCAGAGTGGTCAGCAGTAGGATCAGGGTCCAGTCCCCGGTCGAGTGGGTAATGAACTCAATCGGGTTTGCGCCCAACGCGTTGGTGTACGCCCTCCATCCCAGGCGCGCGACCGGCACCAGGCATCCCAGAAACAGCACCACTTTCAACCAGCGAATGGCCATAGACCCTTAGAAATTCTTCCTCAGGTCCATGCCCGAATACATGCTGGCCACCTGGTCGCCGTAGCCGTTGAACATCAGGGTGTCGCGCTTGCGAAACTCGCCCAGACGGCGCTCGGTCTTCTGGCTCCAGCGGGGATGATCCACGGTGGGATTGACGTTCGAGTAAAAGCCGTATTCACTGGGCGCAGACAGGTTCCAGGTGTTGACCGGCTGCTGATCGGTGAAGCTAATCTTCACAATCGCCTTGGCGCTTTTGAACCCATACTTCCAAGGCAGCACGATGCGCAAAGGTGCACCATTCTGATTGGGTAGCGCCTCGCCATACATGCCAAAGCATAATAGGGCCAGCGGGTTCATGGCTTCATCCATGCGAAGGCCTTCGAGGTAAGGCCACTTCAACACCGGAACGCGAAGCCCCGGCATCTGCTTGGGATCGTCGAGAGTCGTGAACTCCACATATTTCGCCTTGGGCAGCGGGTCGGCACGCTTGATAAGCTCGCTCAGCGAGAAGCCCACCCACGGAACCACGATGGACCAGCCCTCGACGCAGCGATGCCGGTAGATGCGCTCCTCCGGTGTAGCCATCTTCATGATCGCGTCTACATCGAAGGTCTGTTTTTTCTTCACCAGGCCATCAATGGTGACGGTCCAGGGGCGCGTCTTAAAGTTCCCGGCCAGTTGCGACGGTCCGTCCTTTTCCGTCGAAAATTCATAGTAGTTGTTGTAACTGCTGACGTCTTTGAACGGCGTGATGGTCTCGCTGGTGCTGAACTTGCTCTTCTGGATGCCGTCGATCTTGGAATTCGCCTGGGCCACCGCTGAGGGAGCAGCCAGCTCGCGCCAGGCTAAGCCCGTCGCCATCGCGGCGCCCGCTACTGCCGTGCCCGCCAGAAATGTTCGGCGGTTGAGAAAAACGTTTTTAGGAGTCATCTCCGACGACCTAATGTCAGAGGATTTCTTGATAAGCATTTTGAGTCCCCACTACTGGAAGTACGGCCCGAATTGCCCGCGCAGATTGGTCGCCGGGCGATGCAGCACAGTTGTTCTACTGGTTTAAGATGCCTTGGGCCCGCGAGAAGTTACATTGGGCCGCGACCAATGCTAGGGGATCGCGATGCTGCGCCTGCATCCTCGTGCCTGCTGGGAACATCTGAAACGGTTGGAGGC
>JBBQVN010000080.1:0-16483 GCA_038211475.1 Terriglobales bacterium
CGCGGAGTTCAAGGCGCTGACCACCATCGCTTCCATGGTGACTTCGCGCGCCTCCAGCGGTTCCGGCAGCAGCGAGTTCTCGTCCATCATCTTGGTTAGCAGTACCTGATCGAGCGAGCCCCAGTTCACCCCAATCCGCACCGGCTTCTGATTCCTTACCGCGACCTCAATCATGATGCGGAAGTTGTCGTCGTTCTTACGCCCAACACTGACATTGCCGGGATTGATGCGGTACTTGGCGAGCGCTTCGGCACAAGCCGGGTACTTGATGAGCAGGATGTGGCCGTTGTAATGGAAGTCGCCGATGATGGGAACGCGAATGCCCATCTTGTCGAGCTGTTCCACCACATGGGGTACCGCGGCCGCCGCCTCTTCCGTGTTCACCGTGACGCGCACCAGTTCGCTGCCGGCGCGGGCCAGGGCGGCAACCTGCTTGACAGTCGAAGCGATGTCGGCGGTGTCGGTGTTGGTCATCGACTGCACCACGATCGGTGCATCGCTGCCCATGCGCACTCCGCCCACCACAGCCGGGACGGTCTTCCTGCGTTGAATTTGGGCCATAGGGAAACTCTAGTTTAACATGCCGCAGCGCTCCATCGTGCGACAGTTGACTAGTCATCTGACTAGTCATAACATGGATGGTAGAGGTCCACGATGGCGAGTTGGCAAGTGCAGGACGCCAAGGCGCGGTTTAGTGAATTGCTGGAGACCACGCTCAAGCGAGGCCCCCAGGTCGTAACCCGCAGGGGCGTCGAGACGGCGGTGCTGGTGTCGATCGAAGAGTGGCAACGTCTGCAAGGCCTGGCTCGCCCCAGCCTGCGCTCGCTTCTTCTCGGGTCAGGACCGAGATTCGAAAACCTGGTTCTTGAGCGGCCCCGCCTTCGCCGGCGACCGCCATTGGACTTCCAGTGAAAAAATACTTGCTCGATACCAACGTAGTCTCCGAGGTCCGCAAGCCCAAGCCGCATGGAGGCGTCGTCGCCTGGCTTTCCCATCTGCGCGACGAACAGGTATTTCTTTCGGCGGTCACTCTCGGTGAATTGCAGGCTGGGGTCGAACGAACCCGCCACCATGACCCGGCCAAGGCGCGAGAAATAGAATTATGGATTGACCAGATTGAATCCACATTTGCTGTGCTGCCGATGGATGCTGAGTGCTTTCGCGAGTGGGGACGCATCATGCACCGCAGACCTGATCATTTAGTCGAGGATGAAATGATCGCAGCCACCGCACGCACTCACGAACTCATCGTCGTTACTCGGAATGAAGACGACTTCGCTCACTTAGCAGTCGCGGTGCTGAATCCGTTCAAGAATCATCCCTAATCACTACGGCAATCTTCCCGCCAAGCCCGGCAGGGTTTTGAGCAGATCGTTATAAACCACCATTCCCGCGAACACGACTAGGAACACAAATGCAACTTGATAGATGCGTTCCTTAATCTGCAGGCTGATGTCGCGGCGGATGAGGCTTTCCACCAACAAGAACAAAATCATGCCACCGTCGAGTATCGGGATGGGCAACAAATTGAAAATGCCCAAATTCAGGCTGATGGCCGCAGTGAGTTCCAGCAGCGGCATCCAACCCTTTTGCATCGCGGCTTGGCCCGCAGCCTGGCCGATGCGGATGGGGCCTTCCACTGATCGCATGGAAATCTTGCGCTCCACCATCTTCCGGACCAGTTCCAGAATCATGACTGAAGCGCGCTTGTTCTGATCCCACGAACGTGACAGCGATTCTCCAAAAGGCAAACGCGTCACCTTCATCGGAATGCTCGAAACGCCGATGCGATAACGCTTCTCGCCCGGCGTTTGGGCGTCCGACAAGATTGGCGTCACCCTGAAGTCCAGCGGCCGTCCATTGCGCTGCACTGTGATCACGATGGGCTGGTCTTTGCTGCTCTTCAACATCGCAACCATCACTTCCAGCGCTGGAATTGGCTGATGGTTGACTTGCAGAATCTCGTCACCCACTTGCAAGCCTGCTCTTTCGGCGGGCATCCCCGACTCAAGATCGGTGATGGTAACCGAGGGCTGCTTGGGCACCCAACCTGCCGAACCGATGCGGGAGACACCCATCGCTTCCGGAGTGAGTTTCATCGCCGTTTTCTCGCCGTTGCGATCGATCACTACATCAAGCGGCTGATTGGGGCTGAGATACTCTTTGGGCGTGACCTGCTCCCAGGTCGGGTTTTCAATGTTATCAATGCGCGCGATGCGGTCGCCCGATTGCAACCCGGCGCGGGCTGCCGGTGTATCCGCAATCACCCAGCCCACCACCGCCGGCTGATCGAGGAACGCCGGGTACTCGAAGTGGACCATGTAAACGACAGTCAGCAAGCCGATCGCCAGCAAAATATTCATCATCGGCCCGGAGATGGCGACGATAAAACGCTGCCACCGCGGGTGCGACATGAATTCGCCCGGGTCGCCAGTGCGATCGTCCATGGGATTCTCGCCGCTCATCTTGACGTAACCACCCAGGGGGATGGCGCTGATGCGGTAGTCGGTGTCGCCGCGCCGGAAACCCAGCAGCCGCGTGCCGAAACCAATCGAAAATACTTCCACCCGCACCCCAAAATATTTGGCCGCAGCAAAATGCCCGAACTCATGAATCAGGATCATGAATCCGAGGACGGCTGCCATGGCGAGAACCGAAATCAAAAAATGAGACATAAACTTCGCACTGCTCCGGTTACAAAATTAAACCTTCTGGCCTATAGGGGAGTGAGCGGGACTTCGCCGTTGAACCCGATGTTGTGCGGCGCGACGAGCTTCGGCGTCCAATTCGAGCACCTGCTCAATAGATTCCAATGTGCCCGCTTGGGTTGCAGAAATCACGTCCTCAATTACGGTCGGGATCGCGTTGAAACTAATTTTCCCATCGAGAAACGCCGCCACCGCAACTTCGTCGGCAGCATTCAGCGCGATGGTCTTGGCCCCTCCCTCCGCTGCCGCTTCATAAGCCAGCCGCAGACAAGGGAATTTAGCCATATCCGGCGGGCAGAAGTCTAGGTGACGAAGGTCACTCACCGGGTACCGCAGCTCCGACGGCACCCGCTCCGGATACGTTAGCGCATACAGGATTGGCAGCCGCATGTCAGTGACCGAAAACTGCGCCAGGATACTGCCGTCCACAAACTCCACCATCGAGTGGATGGTGCTCTGCGGATGTACCACTACTTCCACCTTCGACGGCGGCAGGTTGAATAGCCGGCACGCCTCAATCACTTCAAATCCTTTGTTCATCAGCGTTGCCGAATCAATCGTGATGCGCCGTCCCATCTTCCATGTGGGATGATTCAACGCCTGCTCCACCGTGATAGATGCGAAGTCAGACTTCGGCGTGTTCAGGAACGGTCCACCGGAAGCGGTCAGCCAGACGCGCTCCACTTCCTCCATGCGGCCGCCGCGCAGGCACTGATGCACCGCGTTGTGCTCGCTATCAATGGGCAGCAGCGGCTTGCCATGCTTGCGGGCCTCGGCGGTAATCAGTTCGCCCGCCGCCACCATCGCCTCTTTGTTCGCCAGCCCAACCGACTTCCCTGCCCGCACCGCTTCGTAAGTGGCTTCGAGACCGGCCACGCCCACAATGGCGCTGACCACGAAATCAGCCTCGGGATGAGTGGCGACCCGCACATTGCCCTTCGGTCCCCAGACCACTTCGATTTCAGCCAGCCCGGCCGCTTTCAGCCGCAATGCCAGCGCGTCGGCATTGCGCTCGGCGGCCATCGAAACCACCCGCGGCCGCCATCGAATCGCCTGCTCGCAAGCCAGGTCGAGGTTGCTCCCCGCCGCCAAAGTAGCGACCGCAAACCGCTCAGGATAAGACTCCACCACGCGCAGCGTGCTGCACCCAATCGAGCCGGTGGAACCCAGGATGGCAATGCGTTTCATGCGACAGGAACTGTCTCATTGTACCGGACGCAATCAGACTGAGCCCGCAGCAGCTCTGCGCGATGGAGATCGCATAGGCTGGGTCTTCCTGCTTCTTGTACACAAGTACTTTGCATGATAAAGTGCTCCCATGCCTGCTCCTCATCAACCTTGGCTCCAGCCGCCACGGCCCCGCTGGCGCCCCTCGGAGATGACTCATCCTCCTCTCCTCAATCCCGCCACCTCGACCGGGCCCGTGCGTCCGCGCCACGCCCTCCTGATCAATCCTTTCTACCCTAAGGACCCCAATGCGAGTTTTGGCAAACACGTCCTAACCCCTACGCTCGCACTCACTAGTTTTGCCGCCACCACCCCGCTTCACTGGGAAGTACAATACTGGGACGAAAACCTGCTGGACGGGCGGCCCCCATTTGCTCCGCTTCCCGAAGTCGTAGGCATCACGGTTCACCTGACTTTCGCGAAGCGGGCGTTCGAGTTGGCGCAGTGGTACCGCCGCCGCGGAAGCACGATTGTGCTCGGCGGGTTGCATGTGCTGTCTTGTCCTGAAGAGTGTGCTCCCTACGCCGATGCGCTGGCCCTGGGGGATGGAGTGCAGCTCTGGCCTCGCATTCTGGCCGACGTGGAGAGTCGCAGTTTGCGCCCGCAATATGTCGCCACTTACGAAAGCGACTATCGCGACGACCCGCCTGCACGCCGTTCGCTGCTCCAGCGCAAGAGCTTTCTCACTACCACCAGTTTGATCGCCACCCGCGGTTGCCACAACCGCTGCGGGTTCTGCTACTTGGCAACCGACGGGCTGCGCATGCCCTACCGGATGCGCGATCCCAAACAGGTGGCAGCGGAGTTCCTGGCGGACAGCCAGCCCTACGCAGTCTTCATCGACAACAATCTGGGATCGAACCGGGACTACCTGCGCGAATTATGTTCCGCCCTTCGGCCGCTGGAGAAGATTTGGAGCGCGGCCGTCACTCTGGATGTTACCGACGACCCCACTCTCATCCGCGCCATGGCCCTTGCCGGTTGCACCGGCGTCTTCATCGGATTCGAGTCACTCACCGACGACAATCTCGCCGATGCCAGGAAGAAAACTCCGAAGACCGCAGATTATGCGCGCCGCGTCCACATGCTGCATGACAACGGCATCCAGGTCAACGGCTCGTTCGTACTGGGATTCGACCACGATCGCAAAGACGTTTTCGCCCGCACCGCCGAATGGATTGAGCAAAACCGTCTGGAGTGCGCGACCTTTCACATCCTTACTCCCTATCCGGCGACGCCACTGTTCCGGCAAATGAAGGCGGAAGGACGCCTGTTGCATCAGGACTGGTCGCAATACGATACGGCGCACGCGGTGTTCCGCCCCAAACACATGGCTCCTGAGGAACTGGAGCGAGGCTACGCCTGGATCTATGAGCGGCTGTTCTCGCACGCTTCCATTTGGCGGCGACGTCCTGAAGACTGGCGGTCCGTCGCTCCGTATCTTGCAATGTCGTATTTGTACAAGCGCTCCAATCGCTTCTGGAGGCTTCTCATCAAACACCACTTGGTGCAGGCGACATGGCGGCCGATGGTTGAACTGACCCGGATTCGGCACCTCCAGTTGCGCAAGAAGCTATCCGCCACCGAAACGGCATGCTCTCCGGGAACCAATGTAGTAACGGCTGGCGTCTGATTCATATACGAGTTTGAGACGGTTCGCGGTGGGTTCGTTCATGTAGCGGGAGTTCGAGTTGGCGCAAGGTACCGCCGCCCGCGGCAGCAATGGGCGAATTGCATGTGCTGTCTTGTCCCGAAGACTGGGCTCCCTATACCGACGCGCTGGCTTGGGGACGGGGTGCTGCGCGTCTACGGAAACACTAGTTCATCAGCCCAATTAAATTCTGAAACGACGTTAGACAGGATTCTCCAGACAACCGGACATGCATACCGACCATCAAAGCGTCGGTTTTCAGATGCCCGCTCCACCACTCAAGGAGGCGCTTTGGTCCGCGGTTCAACATGCCGGCTCCCTTCATTTTTCGTGATCGGGCCTCCCCGTACCGGAACCAGTTGGCTGCAGGAAGTATTCAAGCCGCACGTTATCTTGCCCTATCGTCTAAAGGAAACAAGATTTTTTGATTCCCATTTCTTTCGCGGCATCGAATGGTATTGCGCTCACTTTCGCCCCGCAGAAGGCCAGAAGCCAATGGGCGAAATCGCACCAACATATTTTGCCTCCCCGTCCGCTCAGCAACGCATCGCTCAGATCATCCCTTCGGCTAAGGTCATCTGCATTTTCCGCAACCCCATCGAGCGCCTGCTTTCGCTTTACAAAATGAAACGAGCGTACGGTTGGATCCCCTGGACGCTGGAAGAAGCTGTGGTGCGCGATCCGGAGCTGTTGGAAACCGGCAAGTACTCCACCCACTTGCGCGCTTGGCAGAAAGCTCTTGGCGAGCACCAGATATTGCCAGTCCTCTATGAAGACCTCCAGCAATTCCCCCAGGCGTTCGTCGATACCCTGGCTGACTTCATCTCGATTCCTCGCTTTACTCTCTCCAATGCGCAGTTGAGCAAGATTTTTGCTTCCTCAACCATGACCGAACCGCGAAACTACAATCGGACGCGCGGCGCTACCTTAATGGCGGATTGGTGCAAGTCCCGCGGACTAGGCGCTGTCGCCTCCGCGGTCAGGGACTCTCCCTTGCTAAAATTATTTGTGGGTGGGGGAGCGGCGTTTCCAGAAGTAAAACCTGAGGTCCTGCTGAATGTTTATCAGACGTTAGGCCCAGAAGTGGAAGAGTTAGAGTTAATCCTCGGCCGAGAACTAACCGCCTGGAAGTTGCCTACCACCAGTAGTCCCAGTCTTGAACAGCAATATTCTACTTAACCCAGTTTGAAGTCCTTTGGGTAGCCCGGCGCCTCTTGCCGAAAACTGTATCCCGAGCAACTCGAGTCACAATTCATACCATGCTGGTGACGGTGCCCGCCGATGTGCACTCGGCAAGGGCAAGGCGCGAGGGAGACGGGGCAGAGTCGTCTCAACGGGGACGGGGCGGGATCGCCTCAAGGGGACGAAGCAGTAGTCGCCTCCAGGCACGAAGCCGAAGCTCCGCGCCCGGAACAAAACCGAACGACTTTTATTGTTGTGAAATTCGAGCGGACCGAGAAGCGTCCGCTATGTGAGAATCTGCACTGATGGAACCTGGAATGATGGAACCTGGGATGAGCGACCCTCGGATGATCGAAGCCGGGACGACCGAACCCGGACTGAACGAATTTGGAAAGACCATGGCCACCGTCTTTGCCTTGAAGATTCGTTCCAGCCGGACTTTCTGAATGCCCAACTCCGCGAAGTCGAGCGCTCGTGCCGCAGCATACGACAGGTCAATGATCCGCCCCGGGATGATCGGCCCGCGGTCGTTGATCTTGACCACCACTGCCCGGCCATTCCGCAGATTGGTAACTTTGACGTAGCAGCCCAGCGGCAGCGTCGGATGGGCGGCGGTCATGTCATACATGTCGAACACCTCGCCACTGGCCGTCTCGCGGCCATCGAATTGGTCGCCGTACCATGACGCTGGCCCGGTTTCGATCGGCTTCGGACTTTTCACCGGGGATGATGGAAGTGCTTTCACAGCCGCCCTGAATTCCGCGGCCGGTGGGGTACCATTCAGCTCCGAGCTCTTTGGCCCAGACGCGGCTACGGTCCCCAAAGTAGCGATCCAAAATACGACCGCTAACCCTTGAGTCGTTCGTCGTCGCATGCAGTCTCCTCGATCTCTCTTCGTCAGAAATGGGTACTTCAGTCACCTCCCCAAAGGGAACAGACCTTCCGATAGTAGGGAGACCGACGAACCGTGTCAACCCCCAAAGCCTTATAAATAATTAACCAGTTAGTAATTAACCGTAGTCTAAACACCCCTACATTTCGCAATTTCAGAGCTCAAACCCCTTACCCGACGCATTTCTGTGTTTACTAATCGATAACCACAGGGTTTCTGGGCGCCCGCAACTATTTCACAAGTCCACTGTTATCATGAACTTAGGCTTTATTTGATGTAAACGTCCTAAAACCAGAGACTTACAGACCATGATGTTAACTCATGAGAATAATTATGTGCTTGACGTAGGCTCGGGGCCGGGATGGTTACCGGCCCTTGACGGCGGCTTTGGGGAGGTTTTCCCCGAAGTGGCGACGGCCAAGTTTGCCAACTGGTCTTTCGCTTCGACCCTCGTGGGGTTGCTGCTAGTTGATGCTGGTTCTCTAGAAGAACCAGGCAGGCTCCGAATGCCGTAGCTTGGTGCGGCTGGGTCCCGTTCGGAAATCCTGCACAATTGGCGGCGGGACTATCTCAATAGGTATTCCATGAGTTTCGTCATGGATCACTCTCCTGTGGGGATAGGTCCCTCGCCGATTATTGTACCCGTGTTGCGGTTAACGCCGCTCGTCAAAGGGAAGGTGCCCCCCCATTTTACAACCCCAAGTCCACGTCTCAGCCTCTAAGCAGTCAGCTTCAAAGCCCGAACCTGATGAAGGGAATGGAGAAGCCCGGGGAAGGCAGCGCCATTCCTTCCCCGCCCGTCTCTTGACAACCCCAGGTCTATTGCCCTAGCCTTCTTTGCAATCTGAGATTCAAGGACAACGAACGAGAGAGTGAAGGGAGGGCCGTTTCTGGCCTTCCCTTTTCTTATTTTCCCCGAAAATCAACCTGAGCCCACCAGGTTCCCTGGCGGTAAATCATCCGTGACTATCGTGATACCGCTCATCTGGACAAATGCGGTTGCAGGGTAGAATCGCAGGATGCGGTGGAATGACTGGGCAACACTTTTCGTGGGGGTTTTTACCTTGGGGATCGTAACTTTTCAGGCTGCGTTTGGTCTCTGGGCGAGCCACAAGACCAGGGGGCGGCGGCTCAAAATTATAAACTTCCTGGAGCGAGGGCAGTTGTTGCGGGCGAGTGTTCCGCGCCTAAACTCATCCTCGTTTAATCAATGGATTGAAGATTGCAAGACATGGGAGGATGAGACCCTTCGGTTACTGAAGGAAAATTCTAAGTTTGCTGCGGCCTCCTTTGTTCACGAAAACCTGATGCCAGTTGGTGAGTACGCCGTGGATAGCCGGGTGCGGAACGACTATGTCCGCTTGCTCATCTTGCTAGAAAACCTCAAGGGGATCATGGAAAGGCCGGAGGTTTACTTCTAATGGAAAACAAATCTGTAGCGACTGAGGGCGTTAAGGTGGACAAGGGGCGATTCGACGCGCTGCTCCGGGCGATGCTATCCACTCCCCCGCTGCCGCTATCTGAGGTTGTGACCCGCAAGCCCAAAGCTAAAAAGCGGTAAGCTCCTTGTACGTCATGGGTGGTTTGGACGAGACTTCGCGCAAGAGGGCATCGAACATCCACGGTTGCGACGAGCGGCGATTGTACCGCCAGCAGAACTCTCCCAAGTACGAGTCAAGGTGGCCCTTGCCGAGTTTGTGGTAGCTGCCGATAAAGCCCCGCTTGAATAGGGAAAAGGCTCCCTCAATCGTCCTCATGGACACGTGGCCCATTGACCGCAACTCCTCTGTATGGTTGGTTTCGACATGCTGATGCGGGGGAACGATCTGGTTATAGACTGCCGCTGAATCGGTGACAACCTGGGCGGCGTTGTGGCTTAGCATCGAGGAAACTACGGGTTCTATCGAGGCCCGCGTGCGGTCGTTAATGACGCGGAAGTGAACCCTGCCGCCATGTTCGGCCATTCCGAGAACCTTAATCTTGGCTTCCTTGCCAGCTTTTTGGCCCTGGCGGGTCTTCTTGCCGCCGATAAAAGTCTCGTCAATTTCCACGACCTGACCCTTTGAGCCTAGCGGGTCTAATTCTTTTTCCTGCATGGCTTTGCGGATTCTGTGACACAGATACCATGCGGTCTTGTACTGGATGCCTAGGTGACGTGAAACCTGATTCGCAGAGATGCCCTTTTTCGCTTCACACATGAGGGCCATTGCCATGAACCATTTTTGGAGCGGCAGGTGCGAATTGTGGAACAAGGTTCCGGCAGTCGCGCTGAAGTGTAGGCCGCAATCGGCACACTCAAAAAGGCGGCACGGCTTCTTGGTTTTGCCCCGCGTCTTGATGCGGTAAACCTTACCGTGGTCACAGCCAACACATTTAACCCCATCCGGCCACCGAGTTTTCACGAGGTAGTCGAGGGCTTCGTCTTCGGTGGAGAAGTTTTTAGCGGCAGAAAGGAGATTCATAATGGCCCCTAGTTTGGTAAACCCGGCTTCGTTGGTACTTTCAGAAGAACAGATAGCATTGCGGCTTCATCAATGGCAGATTCAATTTCAGCATATAGCGGAGCGAAAGCTTCGCGAGTTGCAGTTTGGGATTCAGGATTGGAGAGAACCTCAGCCAACATCTCCCGCCATCCCGCGATGCCAAAACCCCGATATTGATCAAACATGACCTTCATAGCGTGGTTCTCGGATGCGATCTGCTCGTAGGCCCGCACTAAGCGGATAATCTTTTCTCGTGCTGGATTATCAAAACTCATGCTTTTATCCTAGCAAAATCAGATTCCTAAGTCAAGTACATAATTATACTCATGAGTAAACGCTTGATGGTCGCCTGATGACTCGGATCGAACCCTGCGCAGTTTCCTTCCACTTCCCGCTTTGCCTCCCACCCAATTTCGGGCTACAGTTTCTGTATGCGCTCCACGCCTCCCATCGTCCTCTCGATCGCCGGATTCGATCCCTCCTCGGGCGCTGGCATCACCGCCGACATCAAAACCATCGCCGCCCACCACTGTTATGGCGTCACTTGCATCACTTCCCTGACGGTGCAGAGCACTTTAGGGGTGCGAAGCGTGCATCCAGTCGAGGTGGGAGTAGTTGCAGAGACTTTGACCGAACTCATTCAGGATGTGCAGCTTAGCGCGGTCAAGATCGGGATGCTGGGATCCGCGGACGTGGTCAACTGCGTTGCGGATTTTCTGGTGCGCGAGCGTCTGCGCAACATTGTGTTGGATCCCATCCTAAAATCCTCTTCCGGCACAACTCTGCTCGACGAAGCCGGCCGCAAGTTATTGATACAAAAGCTGTTACCGCTTTGCATGGTGGTGACACCGAACCTCGACGAAGCCTCCGCCCTGACCGGCTTGCAAGTCACAAATGTATCCGAAATGAAGCTGGCGGCGCGAAAATTGCACGAAATGGGCGCGAAAAACGTGGTGGTTACTGGGGGACACTTGGATAACCCCATTGATGTGTTGAGTTTGCAGGGAAATCTTCAAGTCGTCCAGCGCGAGTTCGCGTGCGCTACCGTGATCTCAACTTCGACACATGGTACGGGATGCGCGTTGTCGTCATCGATTGCATGTCATTTGGCATTGGGAAAAGACTTGATGGAAGCTGTGCCACTGGCCAAGGCTTACGTCGCCTCCGCCATCGCCAACGCCTACCCCGTGGGACGAGGCAACGGGCCGCTCCACCATCTCTTTCGCGAAGACTAGCGGCCCGTCCAGGCAAGACTAGTACCGGCTCAGCAGAATGCTGGCAACAAACGCAGCGGTCGCTCCGGTAAGCCATTCGATCCGCCAGACTTGGACCGCCATCAAATCCATGTGAGCCTGCGACGACGGCAAGAATCCGGCCAGGGCCGCACCGGCGAGACAGACGAGTCCCACTGCGGCGGCGACGATAGCGGCGGCAGGCATCCACGACTTATGCTTGGAGTGGGACGAGGCCGAGTGCGATGCCGCAGCATCCGAGCGCGGCTGACCGCACGAGTAGCAGTAGTGGGAGCCGGAGATGTATTCCGAGCCGCACTTCAAACAAATTTCATCGGGGAGCGGACCAACCCGGGTCGGGACCGGTGATAGCTGCGGGGGCTGCCAGTACTCATTTTCGCTTTTCTGAATGGCTTGGGGCACGATGGTCCTCCGCCCTTCCATGGCAAGACAAGCGCCACTAACACGAAGTCCCTAACCCATTATTTTTGAGAAGCTTACGAGTTTTCGAGCGGGGTGCGACGGGGATCTTCGAGCAAGAATTACCAGCAGCAAAGCAATCGCTACCCGGCCGAGGCGCCTTCGCGGACGCTGGCTCGCAGTTCTTCGACGATGTCTCGCGCGGCTTTGCGGGCATCGTCGTTGCGGGTCACGTCAAACGAAATCGCGCCTACTCGAGCATGGCCGCCACCTCCGTAGCGCTCGCAGATCTTGGCGAGGTTAACCAAGTGATTGCTGTGCACCCAAGGGTTAGACCCGACCGAGACCTTCACCCGAAAACTGCTCTTGCTGAGGCCGATGCTATAGACGGTTTGTGGGTACAGATAGTAGGGGATGAACTTGTTGTAGCCCTCGAGGAGTTGGTCGGTGACGTCGAAGAAGACCACGCCGTCTTTGTACTCGGCGCGCTGGCGCAGTAGTTCGATGGAGCGCTGGTGCCGCTCGAGCAATGGCGGCAGCAGCGAGGCCACGAAGGGCTCCTGCAAGACTTGCTCCAGTGGTTCTGAGACCAGCAGCGGAATTAACTGCGGGATGAAGTCGGGGGTCTGGGTGGACTCGATGACCATGGTGAGCTTCATGGCGGGGGCTTGCATCTCGACCGCCGAGCGGGCGTTGTCATAGAGTGCGCCGTCCACGATGTCGGTCCACTTGACCAACTCGGCGACGGGGCGGCGGTCAAAGCCGAAATGCTGCTCGGCAATCATGGCGATGAAACTGGTGCACGACTTGAATCCGGGATCGTAGAACTTGCGATTGCTGAGGCCGTGTTCGAAGTGGGCGGCGTCTTCGGGAGTGAGGAAGGCGCTCTCATGATGGTCGAACCACCAGGTGATTTTGGGCGAAGGGGAGTACTTGAAGTCAACGATGGCATTTTCGTCGCCGTCGAAGTCGGCTTCATTGAAGAGAGCGCCAGCGCGGTGGAGCAGGCCGGAGAAAACGAAGTCCACGTCGTCGCGAATGCGTTCGCGATAGAAGCGGGAGAACAGGGCGGCCGAACTCGCCCCGTCAAAACACCTGTCGTGATAAAACACGCGGACTCGCAATGAGTTCCTTTATGGAGCAGCCGCCAAATGGAAAACAACTAGAGTTGCTGGTTGGAGGGGTGGTTGTCAAGGGGAGGCATCGGCTCCGCGATCGGGGACGGCGGCCGGAGGTTGCTTCTGGTAGATGGTTCGAGGAAAGCTGGGGTACCATGCACACTGTCGACGTCGTAGAATCGAGAGAGGCGGCGTGACATTATCTTGGAGCATCTACAGGGACGGCCCCCCTTGGTTGCAACGATCCATCCATTCGTTCTATCATCTCCTCGCGCCTATGACTGCCGTCCGCTAGTTCGCTTCTCCTGAATGGCAAGAGCACGAGATAGTCGTGTGCCTTGCTCCCTTCACATTTGTTCCAACCCACATTTGAGGAGAGGACTCCAATGGAATTCGTGGATCGCGCATTGGCTCGTCGTTTTGAGGCGGCAGAAGAAGTGCCGCAAGTGTTATATGCACAGCTCTATCAGAAACTGCGTCCGGAGATTGGCGCGGCGGTGGAGGAAATCTGCGGCGGGCACATGGTGTTCGCCGGGCTGGGTTCGCCCATTGGACGAGCGGGCGCGGTTGGGTTGGCGGACCCCGTCACCGAGGCTGACCTGGATCGCATCGAGGCGTTCTACCGCGCCCACCAGGCCCCGGCGCAGATTGATGTCACCCCGCTCACCGATGAGAATCTGCTGGAGCTGTTGACGCAGCGCGGCTACGTCATGGCTGAGCTAAACAACGTGCTATTTCGCAAGCTGGAGGGGCTGGCCGATCTTCCGTCTTCGCCGGTGGACAAACTGATTCGGGCGGGACGTTCCGACGAAGCTCTCGAGTTCGCCAGCATCGTCCACCGCAGCTTCTTTCCCAACAGTGACGCGACCGCGGACTTCGAGGCAATGCTGGCGCCGTTGTTTCAGTTTCCCGGGGTTCAGCCCTTTGTGGCGGAACTGGAGGGAAAGAACGTGGCGTGCGGCGCGGGACTGGTCATCCCTGAGCACAAGATCGTGGGGTTGTTCGGGGCGGGGACGCTGGCCGAGTATCGCGGCCGCGGATTGCAAACCGCAATCCTGGCGAGGCGGATGCGCGAGGCGGCGCGCGTAGGGTGCGAGTATGCGGTCATCGTTACCAAGGGCGGCACGACCTCCATGCGCAACGCGGAGCGCCTTGGCTTTCGCGTAGCCTACAGCAAACCGACGTTGATCAGACACTGGCCGGATATGGAAGGGAAACCGGCACAGACTGGCCAGTGAAGACTCCCAAAAGACGTGGATGGCAAACTGGAATTGAATCGCGGCGGTGAACCGCTGCGCCACCCAAAAAGCAACGGCGTTTCGCACGGGGTAGGTGAACTCCTGTGAACTTCCCCACTCAAGCCCGAAGCGGGCTTGGGTGGGGCACCCGGCTGGAATGCAGATCCCCTTAAGTTCACGAATCAAGTGCAACACCGTACAAAGCCCAACTCACTGCCATTTGGGTGCTTTAACCCCTGCCATTTGGGTGCTTTAACTGCCTGTGCCTGCCATTTGAGTGCACTAACTACCTATAAATCTGGCGTAGAGACTGCGCGCTACGCCGGGGTCTGTGGTGCCTTTGATTATGGCGCGGCCGTCGGGGAAGAGCGTCATCTCATAGGGGTCGCGCCAGAACTTCAGGACGAAATCGTTGTGCCGGACCACGCCGTGAGGCTGCAGGCGGGTGGACATCTCGGCGAAATCGACCGGCCGCTGGCGCTCGTGAATCTGCACCGAGTTGCGGCCGCATAAGGTGATGTGGGGACGTCCCTCGCCTGCCAGGTGAATGAAGTCGCGCTGGCCACAGGCGCGACAGCCGGGGCGCGGAGTGGCGGCCTGGAGCTCGGCGCGTTGGTTGTACCAGACGTCCCAGGAGAGCAGAGTGCGACGCAACTGGCCGCGTGCGCCGACCAGATATTTGATCGCCTCGGTGGCTGCGAGCGACGCCACCAAATTGACCGCGGAATTCAAAATGCCGGCGGTCTCACAGGTTTCAACCGTCCCCTGGGGAGCGTCGGGAAATATGCAGGCCAGGCAAGCGGTCTGGCCGGGCAGAATGTTAAGAGTGACGCAATAGCTGCCGACGGCAGCGGAATAAATCCAGGGCAGGTTGGCGTGCAGGGCGAAGTCGTTGAGCAGGTAGCGGGTCTCGAAATTGTCGGTGCCATCGAGAATGAGGTGCACGCCGTCGAGCAGAGTGGCGATGTTGGCGGGGGTGAGGTCTGCAACGTGGGGCTCGACCACAATGGCGGAATTGAATTGGGCGATTCGCCGGGCGGCTGCGATCGCTTTGGGCAACGAGTCGCGGACGTCAGACTCGTCGAACAATATCTGGCGCTGCAAGTTACCGGCTTCGACGTAATCGCGGTCGATGATGCGAAGCGTTCCCACGCCGGCGCGCGCCAGCAGAGCGGCCACCGCGGATCCGGTCGCCCCGCAGCCGACCACGGCCACGCGCGATTGCTGCAGCCGCTGCTGGCCCGCAACGCCGATGGGCTGGAATAGCTGCTGCCGCGAGTAGCGTTCTGATTCTTCTTCGGGCATACAGTCACAAGCCGTGCTCAACCCGTTATTATAAGTTCGGCGCGGCAAAGTGCGTTCTTATGGGCGGGATGGAAGGGCAAGGAATGGGCGCGGCGGCGAGATGCGGCATCCAAAGCAGAGCCGCCGGTTTTCTGTTGCGCAGCGTGAACATTAATCACATTAGTCCAAGGAGCTATTTTTGGTGAAGGGATGGGCAGCAGTTCTGGGCGCGGTGCTGGCGGTGAGCGTGGCGGCGGCACAGAGCGAACCGGCCCCCTCGCTGCCCACGCCAGCTTCCGCCACTACGGCCATGTCGCGCTTCACCGGGTTGAAGGTGCACCAGGTGGAGTTGCAAGTGACGATCCCGGCCCAAGCAGAGCAACTGCGCAGCACGATCACGCTGAAAGCGGGCGACACTCTGGATCGCGACCGGATTCAAAACAGCGTGCATGCGCTTTACTCGACTGGCCGCTTCGCCGATATTGAGGTGGATGCGGAGCGGACGGCCGCAGGCGAAGTGGATGTGCGATTCGTTACAACTCCGAACTTTTTTGTGGGCAGCCGGGACGCCGAAGGAATGCCGGGCCGACTGACCGCAAACCAAGTGGTGAACGCCAGCAAGTTTCAACTGGGCGAGCTGTACACGCCGGAAAAGCTGGGTCGCGGACTGAAGAACATTCAGCGGCTGCTGGAGGAAAGCGGCTTTTACAAATCCACGGTGCAGTTGCAGGAAAAGCGCTGGCCCGAGCGGCAGCAGATTGACTTGCTGTTTCACATTGAGCCCGGCCCGCAAGCGCTGATCGGCGCGATCAACGTCACGGGAAAGGCGGAATTATCCAAGGGCCAGATCGAAGACACGGCCCGCCTGCATCCCGGAGATCGGGCATCCACCGCGCGAGTGACTCGAGGATTGCAACGCATCCAGAAGGGCTATCACAAACAGAATCGGTTGCTGGCGCAGGTTTCGGTGGCCAAGCGGGATTATCGGCCGCAGCAAAACGTGGTGGACTACACCCTGGCGATCGAGCCCGGGCTGCCAGTGGAGATC
>JBBQVN010000081.1:0-16364 GCA_038211475.1 Terriglobales bacterium
CTCCGCCTGTACCTGTTGCTCGGCCGCAGAGGGAGTGGGAGGGGCATCGGGATCGAGCGCCGGGATGGTCTCCTGGGCTGGCCCTGTCTCAGTCGTGGGCGGAGTCACGGGCACTGCGTCGGGCTGAGAGGGTGGCGGTTCCGGAGTGGGGCTCGCGGTGACGGTTTCTTGCGAGGCCTCATTGCGAAGTTCGCCCTCCGGGGTGAACAGACGGCGGTCGGTGATGGTGAAGGTGGAGTCTTGTTTGTTCTGAGCCATAATCTTTCCCTTTCAAACTCTTGTTGGCTGCTGTGCTGGCAGCCGTCAGCGCGACTAATGCAGATTTGCAAAAGGCACGGCGGCAACCGTCAAGTGCGTTTCCCCAGCGTGCAAGGGCGTGCCAATCGCAGCCTCGCGGCGAATGTAGCCCAGTGCCACGGATTGACCTCCGGCGGCGTGTGGCAACACTGCGGCGCTGGTAATTTCTCCAACGTCCTTGCCGTCGGCTTGAATCTTCGTCCCAGGCGCGGGCGACGGGCCTTCGACGCGGAAGCCGGTGAAGAAGCGGTGCACGTTGCCGCGCGAACGAATGCGCTCCACGATCTCCTGCCCAACATAGCAGCCTTTGGTGAAATTCAGGGCGCGAGTCTGATTCGTTTCCTGGGGCAGGTCACGTTCCCGAATGTCGATACCATAACGCGGGATGCCGCGAGCAATGCGATAGAGCTCATAAGCATCGGCGCCGGACGGTGTGGCGCCCACATTGGTGAGAGCCTGCCACACTTCGGATTTGTGCCCGGGAGTAAGCCAGATTTGCCACGAGTCGGGCAACATCTCATCCGCGCGCAAAACGGTCAGGCCGATGCCGTTCCATTGCAGATCCACTCGCTGCAAGGGCGCCAACTCAGGGACCGCGATGCCTGCGCTAGTCAGCACTCCAGCGGCGCCAGGACCACTGATGCCCAAAGCGGTCAGGCCGGAATCCAATTCACGGACCTCGACATCGTCCATGATGATGTAGTGGTCGAAGGTCGCCACGACTTTCTCAAGCTGGATGCGATCGGTATCCACCAGAACGGTGTCGCCGTGATGGAAAGCGTAAATGTCGCCGAGGATGTGCCCTTGCGGATTGAGCACAAAGGCGTACACGCCACGGCCGGGAAGCAGGTCGCGGACGTTGTTGGTGACCATGCCATTGAGCCAGCGCACGCGGTCTGCGCCGGTGAGTGCGAGCTTGGCGCGCCAATTCAGGTCGTAGATTGCGCAGCCTGAGGTGAAGGCGTGGAACTCAGCCGCGACATCCCCGAAATCAAGCGGAGTGCTGGCACCGGCGTACTGACCGGAGTGCACGTTGCCGGGAATGTGAATGGTCGGTGTTGTCATTGCTGAACCTTGGCTGAACCTTTAATTATAGCGAAGGCGGGATGAGAGGTGGGGCCAACTGGAACGCGCTTGTGTTACCTTTTCGGCGTGAGTCTGAAAAAGAAAATTGCCATCCTTCCTGGGGACGGCATTGGGAAAGAAGTCATTCCCCAAGCCATTCGCGCGCTGGAAGCGGTTGGCGCGCCCCTCGAATTCACATCCTTCGACTGGGGCGCGGACCGCTACTTGACTGATAAGACTACGGTTCCACCCGACGGGTTCGCCATGCTCGGTCGTGCTTTCGACGCCATTCTACTGGGCGCGTTCGGCGACCCGCGCGTGCCAACCAACATCCATGCCAAAGAAATTTTGCTGGGCATGCGGTTTGAGATGGACTTGTATGCCAACGTGCGCCCGGTGCGGCTGCTGGATGCGCGACTGTGCCCGCTGAAGGGCGTGGAAGCGAATGATATTGATTTTGTCGTGATTCGCGAAAACACCGAAGGGGTGTACGGCGACGTGGGTGGAGTGTTCAAGAAAGGGACCGCGGACGAAGTCGCCATTCAGGAAGACATCAATACTCGCAAGGGAGTGGAACGAGTGATTCGCTACGCGTTTGAGTATGCGGCGAATCACCCGCGGCTGGATGGTTCCCCGCGGCAGCGCGTGCTGATGTGCGACAAGTCGAACGCGATGACCCACGCTGGCGGACTATGGCAGCGCGTGTTCAAGCAGGTGGGCAGCGAGCATCCCCAGTTCAAGTGCGAGCACATGTACGTGGATGCGCTGTGCATGCAGATGGTGCGCGACCCGCGGCATTTCGACGTCATCGTGACCAACAACATGTTTGGCGACATCATCACCGACCTTGCAGCAGGCCTGCAGGGAGGGTTGGGGATGGCGGCCAGCGGAAACATTCATCCCGGAAAGACGTCGATGTTTGAGCCTGTGCACGGGTCGGCGCCGCCAATTGCGGGCAAGAACATTGCGAATCCCTTTGGGGCCATTCTGACTGCGGCTATGATGCTCCGCCATTTGGGGCTGGGCGCCGAAGCGGAAAAGATTGAGGCAGCGGTGTTGGCGGCTGTGTTGGCAAAGAAAACCACGGTAGATGTTGGCGGCACGCTCGGAACTAGAGAAGCGGGCGAATGGGTGGCGCAGCAGGTGGGGGCGTGACGGCCAACAAATCTCTAAGGGCAGCGCGTTACGGCGCCCACGAGACCGAGCGGATGGATGTTGCAGGGCATCGTTTATCTCGCGCTTTTTTCGTGATTCTGGATTGTCGGGTACGAGCGCAAGCTGGCTTCGCAGTGACGCGCCGTTGGCTGAGTTTTGCATTGCTGTTGGTCGCGATGCTGCTACTGGTTCCGTGGGCGGCAGCGCAACCACCGGAGACTTCCCAGTCCGCGGGAAGCGAGACGCCACCAAATGCGCATCCGCAGGACGATGACGCACCTTACAAAATCTCAGCCGCGAAAGCGAAAGATCTGTTTCGCGAAGCCGACAATATCCTCGAGTTTGCCAGCAAAGACAGTGGCCTGCCGATTCGACACTCGGTAAAGAAGAAGCTCACCAGCCGCGATGAAGTGGAGAGGTTCCTGCGCAAGCACATGGGCGAGGATGAAGACGCGCAGCGGATGCGGGGTTCGGAACTGGTGCTGAAAAAGTTTGGGCTTCTGCCGCGCGACTTTGATCTGCAGAAATTTCTGATTGCGCTGCTGAAAGAACAAGTCGCCGGGTACTACGACCCTAAAACCAAGACCGTGAATCTGCTGGACTGGATCAGCCTGGAGCAGCAGCGACCCGTGATGGCGCATGAGTTGACCCATGTGCTGCAAGACCAGACGTTTGGGCTGGAAAAGTGGATGAAAGCGGAGGGGGGATGGGACGGCAAGCGCACGCCCATACCTCGCGATCTTGCCGACGACGAAGTTGGAACGGCGAGGCAAGCGGTAGCGGAAGGACAAGCAATGGCGGTGCTAGTGGACTACATGCTGGCGCCAACCGGCCAGTCGCTGCTCACTTCGCCGCAGATCGTGGAGGCAATGAAGTCAGGCCTGGGGGCCGAAGGCGTCCAGTTTCGCGATGCCCCAATTTTCCTGAAAGAAACCATGGTTTTTTCTTATCGCTACGGTCTGGACTTCGTGACCGCAGTTTTGCAGGCAGGTGGACGGGAGAAGGCGTTCGCGGGTCTGCTGGCCAATCCACCGCGGACTTCGCGCGAGATCATGGAGCCCAGCACGTACCTGGCCGGCGAAAAGCTCGCGCCTATGACCCTGGCAGATTTTGGGAAGGACTTTCCAGATTACCAAATCTTTGACACGGGCGCCATGGGTGAGTTCGACGTTGCGGTGCTGATGCAGCAGTATGCCGGAAAAGATGTGTCGAAGGCGCTCTATCCCCACTGGCGGGGCGGCTACTACTATGCCGCGAGGTCGCGGAGAGACGCGAATGCCCCGATTGGATTGATGTACTTGTCCCGGTGGTCAAGTTCGGACAAGGCTGCGCAATTCGCCGCGGTTTACGCGAAGTCTCTGGCCGCACGCTACAAGCAAGCTGTACCGGTGGTGAAAAACAGCGAGATTGCACCCGAAGTACCGGCGTGGCGGTCACTGCGCGGACGGCATTCCTGGCGAACCGAAGAAGGGACCGTCGTGGTCGAGGTGCAGGGGGACCAGGTGCTGGTGGGGGAGAGTATGGATGAAGAAACTTTGCGAAGAGTCGAGACCGACGTGTTTGCGGTCGCACCCGCCAAAGCCGATTCCAAATAAACCTGGCTCCAGCCGGCACCGATTTTCGACACGATGCGTCGGGCCAGTTCTAGTGCGCAATTGGCAAGAACCGGCGCACCGTCGCCGTAACTTCGAATTGCTTCCCGTCTCGTTCCAGATTCAGCACCCGCTTGTCGCCTGGACTGCCGCCCAGCAACGACCAGATTTGTCCCATGGTCGAACCCTTTGCGGGAACCTTATCGACGGCAATCAGAACGTCACCGGGATTCACGCTGGCGACAGCCGGTTTCCCGTCGTATAGCGGCACTCCAATCACGGTGTAGCGTTCGTCCACTTCAGGGCGAAGAGTGAGACCGACCACATCCATTCCCGGCGCTTCGAATTTCGATAGCGAGTCGAAATAGACGGTCGCGTGCGCGTAGTCGATGCCAACTTTATAGTTCCCTAGAGCATTGCCGCCGATCAGCCCGGAAGTCTCCGCACCTGTTCGCTCGCGGTAAACTTTCATGAATTCTGCTGGCAACTCCGAAGCTCCCACGTTCTTAAGACTCGCGGATCCGTATTGAATTGACGGCAGGAGCACTGATTCCGCAGTCGCCTCGCCGGGCATTCCCCAGAAGATCGCGCTGCCGACCGATCCCGTCATATGCGGCCAGGCGGGATGAGACTTGCGCAAACCCTGGAACACGTCGCCAGCCAACATGCTGAAGCAGGCGCCGAGGTCGAGGGTGAGCGAGTAAGTCTGATCTGCAATTTTCGCGGGCACCTGAATGAGGCCATTCGAAGGATTTACAAGCGCCTTGGCCGATGTGCCGGTGAATTTGATCTGTCCCGGCGCCGCCAGTGTCAGCTCGCGGTTCACGTAGTCCATCGCCAGGTCGTAGTGGCGCAGAACGGTCGAAGGCAGGTTGATCTCCGCGCTGCTGCCGGGGGCGATGCTGCCTGCAGCCATCACTTTCGATTCCTTGACCCCATCGAAACTGATTTTCATGCCCCCAACAGTGACGTCACGCGGAGGCTGGGCGGAACGGACCTTGGCGCCGAGGATGTCGCCCTGCGACTCACCGGTGTAAGCCAAGCCGAGAAATTTGGCCACGCGCTCATCCATCCAGAGATCGGCATTGCCTGTATCTACCCAAGCGCGGACCCGTTTCTGGGTGCCGTCCGCGAGCGGCAAGTAAACGTCAATGATGATTCGGTTGTGGTCGAGGGTTACGGGAATGGTGACGGACTTGGGCGCGACTTGGGCGAAGCAGGAAGCGGCAAACAGAGTCAGCAATAGAAGGGCACGGCGCATAACGGATTGTACAAACATCGCAGGCTCTCAGCCAAGTGCGGCGACGTTCCCTACAAGCCAGCGGATGAGCGGTTTTCATCCTGTATAATCACGCTTTCCCGAACATTCTTCGTTCCTCAGGAGCAGGTGTGTCACAGGCAGAAATCGGAATTATCGGCGGCAGCGGGCTGTATTCGATGCCGGGATTCAGCGACGTTCGCGAGGTGCAGCAGACCACTCCGTTTGGCGATCCTTCGGATCCGTACGTGCTGGGCAATCTGAAAGGCCGGCAGGTGGCTTTCCTGGCGCGCCATGGACGCGGGCATCGGATTCTTCCCTCCGAGCTGAATTTCCGGGCGAACATTTATGGCTTCAAGCAGCTCGGGGTGGAGCGGATTATTTCGATCTCCGCTGTGGGCTCTCTGAAAGAAGAGCACAAGCCGCTGGATTTCGTGATTCCCGACCAGTTTGTGGACCGCACCCGCCACCGGGTGGACACTTTTTTCGGAGATGGAATCGTCGCTCACATTGGATTTAGCGATCCGGTTTGCGCGGAGATGGCGGGCATAGTCGAAGAGGCGTGCGGGCAAGTCAGCGTCACCGGCAAGCTGGGCGGAACCTACCTGTGTATGGAAGGGCCACAGTTCTCCACCAGGGCGGAGTCGAACCTCTATCGTAGTTGGGGCATGGATGTAATCGGCATGACCAACTTGCAGGAAGCCAAACTGGCGCGCGAAGCCGAGATTTGCTATGTGACGGTCGCGATGGTGACGGACTACGACTGCTGGCATCCGCACCACGATTCCGTAACCGTGGATCAGATTGTTTCGGTGCTGGTGAAGAATGCCGAGAACGCGGCCAAGGTGGTAACGGCCACGGTTGCGGCCATGCCGCAAGTGCGCGGGTGCAAATGCGGGTCAGCGCTGGCACACGCGATTCTTACCGAGCGCAGTAAAATTCCCGCAGCAACCCGCGAGAAATTGAAACTCATTCTCGGCAAATATCTCGACAAGGAAAACTAAGTCTCCATGAGCATTCTGGTGGTTGGTTCGGTTGCGTTCGACACGATCGCCACTCCCTCTGGGCGGGTGGAGAACATACTCGGAGGCGCGGCGACCTATTTTGCGCTGGCGGCCAGTTATTTCACTGAAGTGCGCGTGGTTGCGGTGGTCGGCGATGATTTCATGCCGGAACACAAACAAGTTTTCCAGGCGCACCACATTGATACCCGCGGCATTGAACACGCCAAAGGGAATACTTTTCGGTGGGGCGGGCAGTACCTGGAAAACTTGAACGAAGCCAAGACCGATTTCACGGAACTGAACGTGTTCCAGACCTTTGACCCGCGGATTCCGAAGGAATACGAAAATACGAAGTTTCTTTTCCTGGCCAATATCCAACCCACCCTGCAGTCCAATGTGCGGAAGCAAATGGATGGGGTGCGGCTGACGGGCGCGGACACCATGAATTTTTGGATCAATGGCGCCCGCGAGCAACTGCTCGAAACGTTGAAGCTGGTGAGTGTGCTGCTCATCAACGATGGCGAAGTGAAACTGCTGGCTGCAGAAAAGAATCTGCCGCGGGCCGCACTGAAGGTGCTGGCGATGGGACCGCAGGCCCTGGTGGTGAAACACGGAGAGTACGGCGCTACAATCTTCTTTCGCGAAGGCGCATTTGGGATTGGCTCGCATCCGTTCCGTGCCCCGGCGCTGCCCATCGAAGAAGTGAAAGACCCAACCGGCGCGGGCGATTCTTTTGCCGGCGGCTTTATGGGATACATCGCCTCGCAAAATGAACTCAACCGCGAAGTGCTCAAGCGGGCGCTTTTCTATGGCGGCGTGATGGGTTCGTTCGCGGTGGAGGAATTTGGCACCGAGCGTCTGCAGAAGCTGACTCGAGAAAAAATCGATGCCCGCTTCCAGGTATTCCGCGAACTCTCGCACTTGGAATGAAGACAGACGACAAGCCCGAATCAGAGATCACGCTGGTTGGGTTGCTGGCGTCGCTAGCCTCAGTTCTAACTTTTTTCGCCTACCTTCGCCGCGGAGATCTCCTGCTCTATGGCGATGCGGTAGCTCACACCAACATTGCGCGCCGCGTCTTCGACTCGGTTACCCCGGGACCGCTGCAACTCGGCACCGTCTGGCTGCCCTTGCCCCACCTCCTGATGATGCCCTTTCTGGTTTCAGATTGGATGTGGCGCAACGGAGTTGGCGGCGCGATTCCCTCGCTGGTGGCCTATGTATTTGCGACCGTAGGGGTGTTCCGGCTGGTCCGCGGGATTTGGGGAGGAATGCCGGCTTGGTTGGCGGCGGGCGTTTTCGGGCTCAACCCCAACTTGCTCTACTTACAGTCCACGGCGATGACCGAGCCACTGGCCATCTGTTTATTCGTGTGGGCGGTGGTGTACCTCAGCGAATTCTGGCGCGGCCAAGATGGTGGAGCGGCCTCGCGTCAGGCTCTGCTGAAGGGCGGGTGGTGCATTGCGGCGGCCGAACTCACTCGTTATGACGGCTGGTTTCTTGCCTTCGCGGCGGGATTGTGGGTTGCGGCATTCACCGTGCCGCGGTGGCACAACCGGCAACTGCGGCTCACGGTAATCAAGTTTTTTCTTCTCCTGGCTGCTGCGCCTGCCCTCTGGCTGGCCTATAACGCAGCCGCCTATCGCAGTCCACTGGAGTTCGCCAACGGGCCTTATTCCGCGAAAGCGATTGACCAGCGCAACATCTCCGCGACCTTTCCCGAACATCCCGGCGCAGGGAACGTGCGAGTGGCCGGGCAGTATTTCTTGAAAGCGGCAGAAGCCAACATGGGCGAAGGGAGATGGCAAAAGCTGTGGATCGTTTTTCTGGTTGGCGGCGGGGCCCTGGTGGGATTTCGCTTCCTCAGCCAGCGTTGCTGGGATCCGGTAGTAGCCATCGCGTTGTTACTGACGCCGATTCCGTTTTACATGCTGACCATGGCCTATGCCGGAGTGCCACTGTATGTGCCAAATTGGTGGCCGTTTGGACTCTACAACACTCGTTACGGATTACAGTTGCTTCCCGCGTTCGCGGTGGCAACCGCGGTCTTGGCGGCGTCTTTAGCTGAGTTGGTTCGCGAGCAGTGGCTCAAGGCGTCGGTCGCCGGGTTAATAGCTATGCTGGTTGCGGGGAGCTACGCTTCCGCATGGAAGGCCCAGCCCATCGGCTATCGCGAGGCTTGGGTCAATTCTCGAGCACGGCTGTCGCAGGAGAAGGAAATGGCGCGGCAAGTTCGCCTGTGGCCGAGCGACTCGATCATTTTGATGGATCTTTCCTACCACTCATGGGTGATGCAAGATGCGAGTGTTCCTTTCCGTCGCGTCATCAGCGAGGTGAACCACCGGCCTTGGATGAAGGCTGTCGACCCCGAGGGTCCGTGGGACCGGGCTCTGGCCGACCCTGCGAAATATGCGGATTTTGTGGTGGCGTGCGACGGCGACCAAGTGGCAAAAGCCGTCAACCGGCGCGACCTAACTTTGCTGTCGGTGATTGAAACCCTGGGGCAACCGACCGCCCGCCTGTACGCTGTGAAAAAACATGGCAATTGAGTGAGTTTTCGTTTGTAATCAAGCCGCGGGGACAAAGGACAATACGATGGAGAGGTGGCTGGACGTGACGCACGGCGAGATGGGCCTGGTGCTCACTTCGACCCTTATCAGACTGGTTGTGGCAGCGCTGTTGGGCGGAGCCATCGGACTGCAACGGCAACTGCGGCACAAGCCGGCGGGCCTGCGGACCAATATGTTCATTTGCTTTGGCGCGGCGATGTTTACCGTGCTCTCGGCCCAACTGGCGGGCTCTCCGAGCGAATCTTCGCGCATCGCTTCGCAAATTATTCCCGGCATCGGCTTTATCGGAGCGGGTTCGATTCTTCACTCTCGCGGCTCGGTGATGGGCTTGACCACAGCCGCAACCTTGTTCGTCGTGGCCGGGGTCGGCATGGCCGCAGGTGCCGGACTATACGTGACCGCGGTGTTTGCGACTGCCGTAATTTTGTTGGGATTGGCGCTACTCGGCCGGCTTGAGTCGCGCTTCTTTTTACGGAGCTTGGTCAACACCTACGAAGTGACGGGCCGCACTTCGGATGCCGTGCTGCAGGAAGTGAGCCGAATCGTGCAACAGCAGGAATTGGCCCTTCAGACGGTGACCTCGGCGAGCGGTTCGGAAGGCGTGCGGATGACGTTTGCGGTCAACGGCGCGCGCGATGATTTGCAGGCCTTCTCCCTTCTCTTGCATCAGTCCACCGTGTTTGCCGGCGTTCAAACCCTGGGAAGCGTGGAGCACGAATGAGTGCATCGGCGACGGGTGTGCTTTTTGTCAAGGCCAGCGCGTGCGGTAATGATTTTCTCATCATTGATGTGAAACATATCGCTTCGGAATATGCCGATGCGAAACATGCAGCTCCGAACCTGGACGCATTCACCCGGCGTATCTGCGACCGTCACCATGGAGTTGGCGCCGACGGAGTGGAGTGGCTGTTTCCCACTGATGTGGCAGATGTAGAGATTCGATTGATCAATGCCGACGGCTCGCACGCGGAAATTTCCGGCAACGGCACCCGCTGCGTAGCGGCATATTTGTGCGCGGAGAAAGAGAAGGCCACATTTCAGATCCTTACCGGGGCGGGGATCAAGACCTGCGTGTTGACGGGGCGGGAAGGTCAACGCTTTGAATTTGAGACTTCAATGGGAGAACCCAAGCTGCTGGGAGAGGTCATTCTCGCGCTCGGCTCCGGCGAGGTTCGAGGTGTCTCCATATCCATGGGAAACCCCCACTACGTTATGTTTGGCACCGAGTTTCCGTCCCGCTGGAGGGAGATCGCGGCCGAAATCCAGAAGATGCAGCAGCACTTTCCCGATGGCGTGAACGTCGAGTTTGCAGTGGTCAAGAACGAGCATGAGGTCGAAGCCCGATTTTTCGAGCGCGGAGCGGGCGAAACCCAATCATCGGGAACCGGTTCCTGCGCCTGCGCGGTGGCTGCGATTGGCAACGGCCGCGCGACATCGCCAGTGCGAGTCATCGCGTCCGGCGGAACCCAGACGGTGCGCTGGGACTCTCAGGTGTATTTGCGAGGCCCGGCGACGATACTCTGCCGCGGCGAGTTTTTCATTTAACATTTAGCCGTCATGTTTCCGCCGCCGATCACTCGCGTCAAACCGCCCGCTTTGCGTTCAGGAGATACGGTGGGTATTGTGGCGCCGGCTTCCAACATTTCCCGCGAGCGGTTGGAACAAGGCTGTGCTGCCCTGCGTCAACTGGGCTACCTCCCGGTCTATTTGGAATCCATCCTCGAACGCGACTTGTATTTCGCCGGGAACGTGGAACGGCGAGTGCGAGAGATGGAGGAGATGTTCCGGCGAGACGAAGTGCGCGCAATTCTTTGCGCTCGCGGAGGCTACGGCGCAAACTATCTGCTCGAACGGATGAGTCCGTCGGTGGTTGTCACTCACCCCAAAATATTTGTCGGTTATAGCGACGTCACCACATTGCTTACCTGCTTTTGCGATTCGGCGGGTTTCGTTACCTTTCATGGGCCCATGGTGGCAAAGGATTTTGCCGAGCCGGACGGCATAGACCTGGACTCCTGGCATGCAGCAACAGGTGGCGCGTCGGAGTGGGAAATCAACCCCGGTCCGAAAGCGAAGTCGTTAGTAAACGGAGAAGCTGAGGGTGTCTTGTATGGCGGGTGCTTGTCGATGCTGGTCGCGTCGTTGGGCACGCCTCACGAGATTCGGACCGAAGGCTCGATCCTGTTCCTTGAAGATGTCGCCGCCAAGCCCTTCCAGATCGATCGCATGTTGATGCAGCTTCGTCTCGCGGGAAAATTTCGAGGTGTGCAAGCGATCGTTTTCGGCGAAATGATGACTTGCCAACAATCAGCGAATCAGGATTACAGCCTCGAAGAAGTCGTTACCCGGGTGGTGGGAAACTTGGGAATACCGGTAGCCTACGGGTTGCGGTCGGGACACGTCCCGCGCGGCAACATCACATTGCCACTTGGGGTGCGGGCACGGCTGCAGTCGGGTAGCGAAGTGAGAGTCACCATCTTAGAGGCGGCGACGCGGTAAAAATCATACTGTCCGGGCAGACTGCGAAATTCATGTCAGCGCAAAAACACGTCCACCTCATCGGCATCTGCGGCACAGCCATGGCCTCGCTCGCCGGAATGCTGAAGCAGCGCGGGTTCCGCGTCACCGGATCCGACGCGGCCGTGTATCCCCCCATGTCCACTTTTCTGGAATCCATCGGCATTCCCGTTACCCAACCGTTCTCAGAAGCCAACCTCGCGCCGAGGCCAGACTTGGTGGTGGTCGGGAATGTGATTTCGCGAGGCAATGTGGAACTCGAGCACGTACTCGACGAACGCATCCCGTTCTGCTCCCTGCCACAAATCATGCACGAACAATTTTTGCGCGGCAAAGAGGTTTTGGTTGTGGCCGGCACCCACGGCAAGACCACTACTACATCCATGCTGGCCTGGATCTTTCAATCCGCGGGGAAACATCCGTCGTTCCTGGTGGGTGGCATCGCCGAAAATTTCAGAAGCAGCTTTCTCCTGCAAGACAGCGATTGTTTCATTCTTGAGGGCGATGAATACGATAGCGCTTTCTTCGACAAAGGCCCGAAGTTCCTGCACTACTTCCCCGACTCGCTGATTCTAACGTCGGTGGAATTCGACCATGCGGACATCTATCGGGATCTCGATGCGGTGGAGTTAGCGTTTCGCCGCTTGCTCAATCTCGTCCCACGTCGCGGAAGGGTTCTGGCGTTTGATGCCGGCGACTCCATCGACCGCGTGTTGAGCAGCGCTCTCTGCCGGGTTGAGCGCTACGGCTCAGCGGCGGGCAGCGGGTGGCAGGTGGTGAATTTGCATTTGGGGACGGAGAAAACCAGTTGGTCAGTGTTGCGTCATGGCAAGCATTGGGCGGACTTCGAATTCCCGCTGGGTGGCGAATACAACGTCTGGAACGCCACAGCAGCGGCAGCCATTGCGGAGGGCTACGGTATCCCCCCGGTCGAAATTGCCACCGCCTTACGAAGTTTCCAGAGCGTCAAGCGCCGGCTGGAAGTGAGAGCGGAAGTGAACGGCATCACCGTGATTGATGACTTCGCTCACCATCCCACGGCGATTCGCCAAACCATCGCAGCGCTGCGTGCCCGCTATCCCGGCCGGCGTCTGTGGGCCATCCTCGAGCCTCGTTCGAACACTTTGCGCCGCAGCGTGTTGCAAGATGAGCTGGCCCGGAGTCTGGCGAATGCGGATCGGATTATCGTAGCCAATGTCTTTAAGGCCGAGGCTATCCCCGAAGCCGAGCGGTTGAATTTACACCGAGTAATTGCCGCTATCCGGCATGCGGGCAAGACGGCGCGCATCGCTGCCGATGCGGATGCCATCGTAGACATTCTCGGTCGCGAAGCCCGGCCCAAAGACGTGATCGCCATTTTCTCGAATGGCGCGTTTGGTGGAATCTATGACAAGCTGCCGGCGCGTTTCCAAACGATCTCGAAAGAGTTTCCCGCCGAGGTATAGTCGTGATTCGTGCCCTGTTGATGATTTCGTTCTGGGCAATCACCATGCCGTTCGCTGCATTGGTCGGATTTCCATGGACCTTCCTTTTTGGCGATGTCAGCCTGCTGTACCGCATGGTCACGTGGGGTGCTCGCAATGGCGTATGGCTGACTGGAGTTCGAGTGGAAGTACTTGGCCGGGAGCAAATCGATCCTTCGCAAACTTTCATTTTCATGTCGAACCACGCTTCCAATCTTGACCCGCCATTGCTGGTCCCCGAGCTTCCGGTGCGCACCTCGGTGATGGTGAAAAAGGGTTTATTTCGGATTCCGATTCTGGGCACGACGATGAAGCTCGGTTCGCTGGTTCCAGTGGATCGTTCGAATCGCGATGCCGGTATTTCAGCGGTGCGGGCGGCGGTAGAGGTGGTCAAAGCCGGGATCAGCATGACCATATTTGTCGAGGGCAAACGCTCCACCGATGGCAAATTGCTGCCCTTTAAAAAAGGCCCATTTTATTTGGCGGAAGAATGTGGAGTGCCCATCGTGCCGGTCACAATTGTAGGTACCCATGGCGCCATGCCCAAAGGAAAGTTCGCTGTTCAGCCCGGCAAGGTGAAAGTCATCTTTCATCCGCCGATACCGCCGGCTGAGTTTGCCGACCGGGAGGCCCTGATGGCGAGGGTGTGGTCTCTGATCAATGGCGCGCTGCCCGAGCCGTATCGCGCGGAGGCCGGCAGCCCTCCCGCCAAAAGCTAGCGGGCCATCTTCCTGACCGCGCGCGCCAACTCCGGCAACTTCGGCATGATGGCCGCGTTCTTGAGCCAGATGCGGTGGTCAATTGCTGGAGAACCGCTGAGTGTTGCTCCGGCGGCGACGTCTGCAGGAATACCGCTTTGCGCCGTGATCATCGCTCCGTCGCCAATTTTGCAATGTCCCGCGACGCCCACCTGGCCGGCCAGTATGGCATTGTTTCCCACCTCGGTCGACCCTGCCAATCCCACCTGTGCGCACAAGAGTGTGTTGGCGCCAATCGTGCATCCATGGCCAACGTGAGTCAGGTTGTCAATCTTCGTCCCCGGCCCGATTCGAGTTTCACCGATGCTGGCCCGGTCCACGCAGGTGTTGGCCTGCACTTCTACGTCGTCTTCGAGCACTGCAATCCCCGACTGCACAATCTTGTACCAGCGTCCCGCGTCGTCTTTGGCGAAACCAAATCCATCGCCACCAATCACTGCGCCGTTCTGCAACACCACCTTGTTGCCGAGGCGGCAATATTCGCGAACTACAGCGTGGGCATGGGCAAAAAAGTCGTCGCCAATCCTGGTGCCTTTATAGACAACGGTATGGGCCAGCAGCACTGCGCGGTTCCCAATCTTTACGTCCTCGTCAATACACACGTAGGGCCCGACGTGCGCATCGCTTCCCATCTGTACCGAAGGATGGATCACTGCCGTGGAATGAATCCCCGGCTGGTAGCGCGGCGGCTGGTAGAACAATTCAATGGCGCGCGCGAAAGCAAGATAAGGGTTCTTCGAGCGCAACGTGGCGGTCGCGTTCGCCGGAAAGTCTTCCGCCACAATGATTGCGGAGGCCTTGGTGGTTTTCGCCGCCGCGGCATATTTAGGATTGGCCACAAACGTAATCTGGCCCGGATTGGAGTCTTCGATCCCGGCCACGCCATTGATTTCCAAGTCTGGCCGTCCATTTTCGAGGCGCGCCCCTAGAGCGGAGGCGATTTCTGCAAGTTTCATAGAATTATCCTGTGCGAGTCGGTCTGATGGTGATTGTAAAAGAGAATGTACGGTCGCGACGGGGGAATGTTGCGGTGAGGGAGGCGCCAAGGATTGCACAAGAAAAACGGCGGGTGGTAGATCACCACCCGCCGGGGATCGCGGCATGCGAGCCCGAAATCAATGTAGAAAAAGCTAATTGCCTGCGCTCATGCTCTGGGCCGCCCGGTAGAGATCCAGACGTCCATTGCCCAAGTTGGGATTGCCAAGTTTTTCGGCGTGCGAGAGCGCCGCACGCGTCTCGTCTGCGTTGGCGGAGACCTTCAGTTGCGTGAGCACTGCGGCCGCCCCGGCAACGAACGACGAGCTAAAAGAAGTGCCGTTCGCTAGGGCGTAGTTGTGTCCCGGATAGGTCGTCACTACTCGTTCACCGGGAGCAGCTATGAATACCTTTCGGCCGAAGCTGGTGGACTTGCTCCGGCGGTCGGCATTTGAAGTCGAAGCCACTGCCAACACCATGGGCAGACTCGCGGCTTGGGTCATCTTTTGAGTCCCCGAGTTGCCGGCTGCTGCAACGATCGTCACGTCCTTCGCTTGTGCATACTGAACCGCGCTGGTCAGTTCTTTGGACCATCCCAGGAGGTTCACGTTCAGCGCGATGACTTGCACTCCATGATCCGCCGCGTAGTAAATGGCTCGCAGTACGTCTGACAAAGCGCCATTCCCATCGCCGTCGAAGGCCTTCAGGGCCATGATGTGGGCTTGGGGCGCAGTCAGGTGAACAATCCCCGCCACCATGGTTCCGTGGCCGAAGGCTTTGGGCAGACTCTGGATCCGGAGCTTTGATGCAGTCGCCGAATCAAGAATTGCTCCGGTGGACTGATCGATTTGGGCCAGCGTGTTTTTCGAGCTGATCACCGATGAAGAACTTTCCAACGCTTTCCGGTTGGCGCTGTCCAGGTCGCCCCACTCGCTGGCGCCTTCCAGGTTGTGGACGAAGTCGTAGCCCGCCACCAACTGGTTTTGCAAAGCCGGGTGGAGTGGGTCGATACCGGTGTCAATCACCGCGACAGTGCGTCCGCCAGTCGCGCGGAAGGTGGTCTGGGTTTCCGCGATACCGGTTTTCGATACTGCGGCCTGAGAAAGATAAGAGCCGAGCACCGGTGCCCCGTAGTAGCTGGTGGCCGTCGCGTGATCAAGAATCGCGCCGGTAGATTGGTCGAGAATTGCCCCAGTGGACTGATCGAGGATGGCGCCAGTAGATTGATCCAGAATCGCACCGGTGGATTGGTCGCGTCGGACTCCGCCCGCGGCTCCAATTGGTTTTGGGGTAGCGCCGTCGAGAATCGCGCCCGTCGACTGATCAAGAATCGCGCCGGTAGACTGATCGAGAATCGCGCCAGTGGACTGATCGAGAATCGTGCCGGTGGATTGATCCAGGATCGCACCTGTCGATTGGTCGAGAATCGCACCGGTGGACTGATCTAAGATCGCACCCGTCGATTGGTCCAGAATCGCGCCAGTGGACTGATCGAGAATCGCGCCGGTGGACTGGTCGAGAATCGCCCCTGTCGACTGCGCGACTTCAGGAAGGGTAGCCTTCTGATCGAGTTCAACGCCGAGACTCCGCCCATCGCCCTTGAATTCGCTCCGGATTTCCGCGGCGGACTTGGAGGCGACGACGACGTATACGTGGTTGGAGTTGCTAATGGGATGGATGACTGTGAGGCCGTAGGTCTGGGCGACTTCA
>JBBQVN010000082.1:0-16320 GCA_038211475.1 Terriglobales bacterium
GAGCCAGACGTGGAGGGTGGTTTATCTGGACGAAGTCTCGGCAGTGTTTGTGCGCCGGACTGCGGAAACCGCTGCGCTTCTGGACCGCGCGTCGCTAGATTGCGCGAGCGTGAGCTTTCATCCCTGGCAACCTGAGAGACGCGAGTCGAGCACGGAGGCGCGGGCTCGCATGTTCAACTTCCACGCCAATGCCGCGGGAGTCCTTTATGCACTGGGCCGCTACGATGAGGCTATGAGGGAAGCGGACGCTGCGCAGGGAATTTTCCCAGACAATGCACGAGTCCACCTGACACGCGCGCTGGTGCTGCAGGAGTTGGGCCGCAGCGTGGAGGCGGAGTCAGAGTTTCGCAAGAGCCTGGGTCTTGAGCCGTCAGACCAGGCAGCTTTCGATCTCGGTCTGTTTTACTTGACCCAAAAGCGACCCGGCGAAGCTCGGGCGATTTTTCGCAGCGGGACTGAGTCGTCGCCGCGTCCGCACGAGATGTGGATGATGCTGGGGCAGAGCGAACTCCAGCTACGCAAACCGTCGGAAGCGCTCGTCGCTTTCGAACAGGCGCTCCGGGCCAATCCCTTCCAAGGAAGCGAACAGGATTTGGGGGCAAACTTCCGGGCACTGGTGGCGACCGGTCAGGCGAGAGCAGAGTATCAATTGGGAGATCTAGCACAAGCCATCGGTTTTCAAGAAGAAGCGGTGCAACTGACTCCCGAGGATGCGAAGCTGTGGGCGGGACTGGCGGATCTCTATGACGCGGGCGGGCGCAAGGACGACGCGGAGAAGGCTAGACAGCAAGCGAACACGGCGGAGAAGGGCAACTGACGAACGAAGGGAAGTTGGGGTGGGAGAAGGGCATTTGGGGTGGGAGACGGGAATCGAACCCGCAACCGTCGGAGCCACAGTCCGGTGCTCTGCCTGTTGAGCTACTCCCACCGCAAGCCTTGATTATAGCAACCGAACGAGAACTGAGGCGATTTGCGCGGGCGGAAGGCGGTCAACCGCGATGGGAAGCAAACTTGCGTCCGAGGGTGACTGTAGCCAAGTCGATCCACTTAAGGTCTGGGGTTTCGCGCACAAAGGTCAGTTCCTCTACTCGCACCCTGCGAGAGCCTTGATATTGGGACCAGTGCCGGCGGGCGAGGTCATAGGCGGGCTGGGCATCGCTCGCGGTGCTCATCTTGACGATCGTGAAATGGGGCTCGTAGGCCCAGTCTTCGGCGCCGCCAAGCACTCCGGTATCCAGGCGGCTATGCAGATCGCGCATCTTGGAAGCGCCCCGCGCGACCTCAACGTAAACAGTAGGCGAGTGGGGAAGGAAACTGAGAACCTCTCCGAGTTCGACATCAAAGGGCTCGACCTGGCTGCAGACTTCTTCGATGAGTTCCCGGGCGGCGGTCTCGCTCCCCAACAATCGGCGAGGCGGCAAAATCGTCAGGTGAGCCGACATATGGGGAAGATGGGGATGCAATTCGCTGCGCACGGTCTCAACAAATCGGCCCGCCGAATTTGCAGCGTAAGCCACCAGGGCGTAGCGGGAGGTCTCCATATCTCTCGGGCAAAATTATAACTCGAAACCAGGTGAGATCGGGAGATAACGGCCAGCGAACCGCGCCCTCTCTAGTCGTTTCGAAGACGGGGCGCAGAGCCAGCAGTCGTGAACGCAACGAACTAGTACAATGGCAACAGTATGTCGGGGCGTAGCGCAGCCTGGTAGCGCACCTGCCTTGGGCGCAGGGGGTCGTAGGTTCGAATCCTATCGCCCCGACCAATCTTTTTCCTTTCCCAAAATCTTCTGCCCAATTTCCAGAACGACACTCTTCCCAGCGAATTCCGCTTTGGTTAAGAACCTGCTGTTGCCGTGAGACTACAATGCGAGTCGCACAGGATTTCGGGCCCTGACCACCATCCGCATTCGCAGAGATTGGAGAACATGAACATGATGGAAAGACTGGACACGCTCATCGCTTTTGCGACGGTGTTGCTGGGAGTCAGCCTGCTGATCACCATCCTCAACCAGATGATCAGCGGCTTGCTTGGACATCGGGCGACTTTTTTGAAGGACGGACTCAAGGACCTGCTGGTGACCCTCGATCCGTCGCTGACAGATCAAGTGGAGACGATTGCCAACGATGTTCTCACCCACAAGTTGGCCTCGGATTCGATCTTTGCTCACCAGGATTGGGTGCCGCAGCGGTGGAAACTGGCGAACGCCATCCGTCCAGAGGAATTACCGAAACTGCTGACGCTGGTTTCGCAAGGCAAGCCCTACGCCAACGCCATCGCGGGGATTCTGAACCAGGTGAACCCAACGTTGGCGCGAGAGGCAGCATTGATCAACCAACTTGCGCCGAGTGCAACTGCGACAGCCGACCAATTGATTAAGGAATTGACCAACTCGACCGTGAAAGCGGTGGGCCGGGTGGAGGCGGGTTTCAATTCCACCATGGACCGGGTGCGGCAGCGCTTCACCATGCAGATGCGCATCTGGACGATTATCTTTGCAGTGATCTTCGCTTTCGTTTATCACATGGACGCGAAGAAGATCTACTCGCAGATTTCGACCGATCCCGCCCTGCGGGCCAGCCTGAGTAGCATGTCTGGCGACTTGCTGAAAAGGTACACAGACGTCGCGGACCCGCAAACACAAAAGGCCGCTGAGGCCGAGAAGACCCTGGCGGTCCCGCAAACACAAAAGACCGCTGAGGAGGACCTGGAAGCGCGCACGAAAAAGCTATCGGATGCTTACAGAATAGTTCGCGGCCAGCTTTCGGATTCCACTCTGGATCTCTTCCACGCGCCCGATCCCTGGTACCGGTGGCAGCTTTCAGAGGTGTTGGGGATTTTGGCCATGGCTGGTCTATTAAGCCTGGGCGCGCCGTTTTGGTACAACGTGCTCAAGAATCTGGTCAACTTGAAGTCGCAGGTGGCGCAGAAGCAGGACCAACAATAGCAGGGCATATCGACCTAAGCATGGTCCTAATCATCGCGTCGCAGATATAAAAAAGAGCGGAGAAAACGACCGCGCCAGCAGCCGCTTCTCCGCCCAATTTTTGACTCAGTTGAAACCTACATCGTCTCCTCGCGGAAGGCATTGGCATTTTTATCCCACGCCACTACCGGCGGCAAGTTGGGACAATCACCAAGCACAGGCTGACAGCCAGCGTCCGGTTGACCCGGGACATGCGGCGGTATCTTTACGTCGGTGAACTGCGCGGTTTCGGTCGAGTCTTTCAGGGCCGTAGTGGAAGATGCGCCTCCGGCGATTACTTGCGTCACCTGGTCAAAATATCCGGTGCCCACGAAGCGCTGGTGTTTCACGCCTTCGTACCCGAAGTCGCGTTCGCGCATGAACTCTTTTTCCTGCAAGCGCGAGTATGCGGTCATCCCGGCGACGCGATAGGCGCGCGCCAGCTCGAACATGCTGAGGTTCAAGGCGTGGAAGCCAGCCAAAGTGATGAACTGGAACTTGTATCCCATTGCAGCCAACTCGGTTTGGAAACGGGCGATGGTGGCGTCGTCGAGCTTCTGCTTCCAATTAAACGACGGCGAGCAGTTGTAGGCCAACAGCTTGCCCGGGAAGCGCGCATGAATCGCATCCGCAAACTGCTTGGCCTCGTCGAGATCGGGCTGTGACGTCTCGCACCAGATCAGATCAGCGTAGGGCGCATAGGCCAGACCACGTGCAATGGCTGACTCCAACCCGCCGCGAATGCCGAAGAACCCCTCTGGCGTGCGCAGGCCGGTGAGAAACTTGCGGTCGAGCGGGTCAATGTCGCTAGTGAGGAGATGAGCGCTGTCGGCATCAGTGCGCGCCATGATAAGCGTAGGAACTCCCATCACGTCGGCGGCCAAGCGGGCCGCTACCAGCTTTTGGACCGCCTCGGTGGTCGGCACCAACACCTTGCCGCCCAAGTGACCGCATTTTTTCGCAGAAGAGAGCTGGTCCTCAAAGTGGACGCACGCCGCGCCCGCCTCGATCATCGCCTTCATCAACTCGAAAGCGTTCAGCGTGCCTCCGAAGCCGGCCTCTGCATCCGCCACCAGCGGCGCAAACCATCGCATCCCGTTCTTGTTTTCGGCGCGATGGATTTGGTCGGCGCGCTGCAATGCGGAGTTAATTTTCCGCACCATGTTAGGAACGCTGTTGGCGGGATACAGACTCTGGTCCGGATACATCTGCCCGGCGTCGTTTGCATCGGCGGCAACCTGCCAGCCACTGACGTAAATGGCCTGCAAACCAGCCTTTACCTGCTGAATGGCTTGGTTGCCAGTCATGGCGCCGAGGGCGCGAACGTAGGAGGGAGCATGCAGCAATTCCCATAGGCGTTGGGCTCCCATTCGGGCAAGGGTATGCTCGATGCGAACCGAGCCGCGCAGTCGCTCCACGTCGGCGGCGGAATAGGGTCTAGTGACGCCCGCCCAACGTGGGTCGGTGCTCCACTGCTGCTCTAACATTTCCTTCGTTTCCAGGTTGTCCATAGTGTGTTCCTTCTTTAGTGATTATTCGTATTGGGACTTGTTGTGGTCGGACTCGGACCGTGCTGGCCCGATGACGGCCTAAATCGGATTAACCTCGTGGTTGGCGATCATGGCTTCTCCGATGCGCCTCGCCTCCCGAAATGTTTCCGCGGTGCCCGGCTCGGTGCGAGCAGGTTGCGCGATGATCCTCTCCAGTTCTTCATCAAAAAGCCGGGTTAGCAGTTGCGGAGTGTGGAGGACACGGGTGCCCGCTTCGTCCACAATGTCGACCGTGCCGCTGTGTTGCAAGCGTTGGGCGATCATCAGCCGGTAAATGCGGTCGGTCGCCAGATCTTCCATGTAGCCATCCAAAAGGCTGGCGCCTTTCCCGTTGAGCACGCCGTTTCTGTAACGGATGACGGTACGCACCGCCGCGCGGGTACCCGCCAGGGTGCGCTGCCCCACTGCCTCAGGCCGCGGCCGCAAATCCGGATAGCGCTCGGCATCTTTTCTGCGCGCGGCCAACTGATTGGGGTCTGGGAACTGAGCAAGGGCAATTTGATTCTGGTCGGGATGGCCGGTCCAGGCTCCATCCATCATGCAATTGGCTTCGTTTTTTTTGTCCTTCTCCAGCACCGCCAGCGCTCGCGCATTCACCTCTGGATCTTCGCGACTGGGATACAGAGCGGTCATTCCGCCAATCGCCAGGGCGCCGCGTTTGTGGCAGATCTCCGGCAATAGTTCGCGGAGGTTCTGGAAGAAGGGCACATCGTGAGGAATGGTGTTGCGATCTGGCAGCAGGAAGCCCGGGTCATCCAGGTTGTAGTGAATCAGGCTGGCCATGTAATCCCATCGCCCCAGGTTCAGTCCCAGGATGTGGTCGCGCAATTGAAAAAGGAACTCCTCCATCTGGAAAGCCAGAGGATGAGATTCCACCAAGGCCATGCACTTGATGTAGTTCGCCGGCCATCCCTTGGCGGAGGCAACCGCCTGGAACAGGTCGCGCCACCACAGCGCCTCATCGGCAGATTCTGATTTCGGAATGTAGAAACACAGCGGATGTTTGAGTTCAGCAGGATTGCAGCCGAAGGCGACACGCGCGACATCGAAAAGCGACGCAGACATCAGCCCTTCAAAAACGCCACCCTGGCTGATATGCAGGCCGCGAGGGCGAGTCCAGATCACCGCCGCACTGGGCTGGATGCTAACGACCTTGCTTCGCTTCTTGTCGTAGTAGGTGAGCGAGCCCCGTAGTGCTTGGTGGATATTGCTGACCCCCAGCATCTGGTGCTCCCACTGATTGACGGTGGAATCTTCCAGATCGAGCATCACGCCCGGTGCGCCCGAGTTCAGCATCTTGACTACCAACTCCGCGTCGTCCGCGGGGCCGGTCATCTGATTGCGCTGGTCACGGCACCATGAAGGCAACTCGATTTGCCAGCCGTTACGCACGGCTCCCGCCGGGTAGCCATGAACCGGCTTGCGTCCCTGCAGCGACTGCTCTAGCGTGGCCTGCCGCTCGGCCGCCAGCCTCTGCTGCCATGGAGTAAAGTGCCGGTGCAAGGGCTCCAGGAGTTGCATGAACTCCAGCCCAAAATCACGTTCCGCTTGAAAATCGGCGGGAGCGTGGTTCACCACGAATCCTGCCGCCGGCCTCGCCACAGTTGTCGCCACTAGCTACCTCGCGCCAGCCGGTCGGTAGGTTTCCGCTCGGACTGCTTGATTGATGCGGTGACATAGGTCTACGCCCACGCCCGCCCCTTCAAGATGGCGCGATTCCGAGCCAGGGTCAAACGGAACCTTTTTATCGCAACGATATATTTAATGTATCGCTTACTGTGTCATGATAGATTTATGTTGTTAGAAGGTTTTGCAGCTTCGGTGCGGACAGGGAGAGATTAATGGAGTTCGATCAGCTCGAAACATTCCTCGTGGTCGCCTCCAAACTCGGTTTCCATAAGGCTGCTGCGGTTCTACACGTGAGCCAGCCTGCGGTGAGTGCACGCATTAAGGCGCTGGAGCACTCCTTGGGCGTAAAACTTTTTGAGCGGACCCCGAAAGAGTTGACCCTGACGCAAGCGGGCCGAGTCCTCCAGCCCCATGCCGAGCGCCTACTCACCAAAGCCTCAGAAGCACGCAAAGCGGTGGACAAACTTCACACCGTTCACGGCGGATCACTGCAAATCGCGGCCGCGTTTTCGATAAGCGCCTATTTCCTGCCCGACGTGCTGAAACGGTTTCAACGCGCGCAACCGGACGTCGCCGTCACCATTCGTTCCGGACATTCCAAAGAAGTGCTGGAGATGGTGCTGAGCGGGAAGGCTGACATTGGGCTGGCGCGTTCGCTGCAACATCCTGAGATCGAGACTCTCAGTCTTCACGACGACCCGCTGATGCTGGTGGCGAGCCCCGCCCAAGCGCCCAAGACTCGACGCGCCCGCCTGGAGGAGGTGGCCAGTTGGCCGCTCATTTTTTTTGACCACGGCGGCAGTGATTGGACTCTTGCCCACGGTCTTTTTCGCAGCCATGGGCAGGTGCCAAATATCGCCTTCGAAGTGGACAGCATCGAAACCGCTAAGCGCATGGTGGAGCGAGGAGTGGGATTCGCTTTCTTGCCGCACTTGGCGGTTGGCCCGGAGTTGCGGCGAGGGCGACTCAGCGCCATCAAGATCCAGGACGTAGAGCCGGTGCATCGCAGCCTAGATATGATCCACTTGCGGGATCACCTGCTGCGCAGCCAGGCACTTGCTTTCCTGCAATCAGTGCGGGAGACGGTCAGCGAGGTCTACGCGTTCTCGGCAACTGCTAAGTCACCGAAACCAAACATTGCGAAACAGACAATCGCGAAGCAAGCGATTGCGAAGCAAACCGTCGCGAAGCAAGCAATAGCTTGAACTGGGAGCTGCGGATGGCCGGGTCGCCTCCAACTCCGGCCACCGCATCTCAGTCTTACGCCAGCGAGTACTTCCCTCTCTCAATCACCCTCTGCGCAATCTGCTCTCGCAAAGCGATGGTGTTGAAAGGTTCGAACTTGGCTAGTCGCCGCAAAATTGCCACCTGCGTCCGCAGCATGTCGCCTTCCGCCACGGCCGCAATCACCTTGCGCGCAGACGATTCGATCCGCTCCATCGCTTCTGACACGTAAACCCGTGTCATGGCCAGCGCCAGCGTGGCTCCTGCCTCGCCAGCGCTCTCCACCATTTTCTGGGCCCGCAGAACCGCCGACTCCATGGCATAGACTTCGATCACGGTATCGGCAATCGCGCCCATTACTTCCTGATGGTCCTGAATGGTGTTCATGTATTTCTGAGTTGCAACTCCGGCGGCGAACAAAGCCAACTTCTTGGCTTGCGCCACCAGTTTGCGTTCCTCCACCAAGGCGCCTTCTCTTTCCTCGCCCGCCGACGGCCCGCTCATCACTTCGTCCATCAACTTCTTAATAGCCCCCATCAACGGCAACTGGCCGCTGATTGCACGCTTCAATAAGAATCCCGTGATGATCAGCCGGTTGATTTCGTTCGTACCTTCGAAAATCCGGTTGATACGCGCATCGCGATACGTCCGCTCCGCCGGATACTCCTCGACAAACCCGTAGCCGCCGTAAATCTGCACCATCTCGTCGACCACGTGGTCAATCATCTCCGAGCCCCACACCTTGATAATCGAACACTCGACCGCATATTCTTCGATCGCCTTGCGGGTCTCGACCATGGCGTTCGCGCCCGATTTGTCAACCTCGTTGAGCGCGACATCCATCATGCCGACGGTGCGATAGACCAACGATTCGCCGGTGTAAATCCCGACCGCCATGTCGGCAATCTTTTCCCGGACCAAGCCAAATTCGGAGATGGTCGTTTTGAATGCCTTGCGCTGCTTGGCATAGGCGATGGTGTTTTCAATGGCAACTCGCGCTCCGCCCACGCACATCGCGCCCAGCTTGAAGCGGCCCACGTTCAGGATGTTGAAGGCGATGGTGTGCCCCTTCCCGATCTCTCCCAACAAATTCTCGACCGGGACCTTGCAGTCGTTCAAGATCAGCGGACAGGTGGAGGAGCCACGAATCCCCATCTTGTGTTCTTCGCCGCCAATGGAAAATCCGGGGAACGTCCTCTCCACCAAAAACGCGCTGAACTTCTCGCCGTCAACCTTGGCGAACACGGTGAACAAATCCGCGAATCCGGCGTTGGTGATCCACATCTTTTCGCCGTTCAGGATGTAGTGCTTGCCATCGGCGGAAAGCTCGGCCCGGGTCCGGCAATTCAAAGCGTCCGATCCCGACGACGACTCCGACAACGCATAGGCGCCCACGATGTCTCCCGCGGCCAGCCGCGGAAGATACTTTTGCTTCTGCTGCTCAGTGCCGAAATAGACAATCGGCAGCAATCCGATGCCGCTGTGCGCGCCCCAGGTAGTGCCAAAGCCTGCGTACTTTGCGATGTTATCGGCGATCACCGCAGCGGTGACTTTATCCATCTCCAGCCCGCCGTAGGCTTCTGGAATCTCGACCGCGCTCAAACCCAAATCACCGGCTTTTTTCAGCAGGTCGCGGCTGATGGAAAAATCCTTGTGCTCAATCTTCTCGATGTTGGGAACGATTTCGTTCAGGGCAAATTCTTCGGTGGTCTGCCCGATCAGCCGTTGTTGTTCGGAAAAATCCTCCGGGGTAAATACTTCGTCGGTTCGCCGTTCTTCCAGCAAAAAGCTTCCGCCCATAACCTTGGTCGTTGAAATTGCCGCTACTGTCGCCATGATGGCCCCCTTGTGTCAACCGCAAAGAAACTACAAAATGCGCCCTCAGCTAGGACGCTCGATCCGCTTACAGCGTTGGCGCTGCATTGCAGCATTTGAGAGCAGTATAGAAATTCTGGAAGCCTTCTGTCAATGCTTAGCCGAATTTTCTTGCGCTGCGGCGGAGGAATTCCCAAATTGGGACGCGCCCCTGTGGAAATAGTGGCACTGAGACCTCGTCGGTTGACTGCGCGGAGACATTCTCCCCCGCGAAATCAAGCATGGGAGGCTTCAACGTGATGTAGACTATAATTGTTGCACTGCAACAATGGATAGATCCCACATGAATCCAGAGACCATCATCATCAAGAAGTACGGAAACCGCCGGATGTACGACACCACCGGGAGCCGCTATGTGAACCTCGACGACCTCGCGGCTTTAGTCCGGGAGGGCAAGGACGTCAAGGTGGTGGATGCGAAGACGGGCAAGGACCTGACGCGCGTCACCCTGACCCAAATCATCACTGAAGATGCCAAAGACCAGCCTACCGGGCTGCCGCTGGAACTACTGCGCCAACTGGTGGTTGCTTCGGACCAGGCGCGCCAGGAATTCGTCATGTGGTATCTGAAGTCGGCCTTCGACACTTACCAGACGGTGCAAGACGCGGTGCAAGGCCGCTTGAGCGCGGTGCAGTCGGCGATCGCGTCGCCGGTGGAGTCAGTTAAGCAGTTCCTGGGTGCCACGGACGCCCCGGGTGGCGGTGCGGAGGAAGTGGATTCTTTGCGGAAGCGCATCGCTGAGTTGGAAGCGAATCAGAAGAAACCGGCGCGTCGAAAACCGAGTCCGAAAGAGAAAAAGGCCTAGTTCCCACTCACACATGCCTGAGTGACTGCGGTCACAGCAGCGACGGAGGCCACCATCTAAGCTGGGAAGGGCAACGTTCGTTGGCTGCCGCCGAATGATTTTCTGGGGAAGCTTCGAAACTCACTCGCAGCGAATGGATGGTTTTTTCCTACCGGCAGAAGGAGGACTCCAATGGTTCCACTCACTACCTCCACACCGCCAATTGAACCTCCATCGGCGATAGAGAGCTATTTTCGCGAACTGCCGCCCGAACAATTGCAAGCGGCCCTAGCCGACTTCCTGCCCAAAGATGCATCAGCTGCAGAGCGCGTCCGGGCTATTGAAGAGGGACTACGGAGCCCGCTCGGCCAATCGTTGCGGGAGGCGATGGCGCGGTGGATCGTCGAGCAGAGCATACCAGTGACCGCATTGGTACCGGACGCCTACGCGAAGTGGCGTCCTCCAGTCAGGGACGCGATGATGTTTGTGGTGTCGCGGCTTTCGCCCGCGCGCCTCGCCCCCAAGCTTCTGGAGCAGATGGAACTCCCGGCCAAAACGTCGCCGGAAGTGCGCTTGCTGCGGCTGATTGCCAAAGTACCGGGTCTGCAAAAGCTGGGGCAGGTGCTGGCGAGAAACCAGCATCTTCGCCCAGCTCTGCGAACCGAGCTCGCGAAGCTGGAGAACGGCATTCGCGACGTAAGGCCTGGGGATATCCGGACTATCATCGAACGCGACTTAGGGCCGCAACTCGGCACTTTCGCGGTCAAGATTGAACCCGCGATCCTCTCAGAAGGCAGCGTCAGCGCGGTGGTGCGCTTTAGTTGGCGCGATCCCGGTACCGGGAAACGCGAACGGGGAGTCTTCAAAGTGCTGAAGCCTCACATTCCCGAATATTTTGCGGAAGACATGGACTACTTGCAGGGGCTGGCCGATTTTTTCGCGTCCCAATACCGTAACTACGGATTCCCCAAACATGTGATCCCCGATACTTTCAAGAAGGTGCGGCGGTTGCTGCAACAGGAAGTGAATTTTGTCCGCGAGCAAAAGACATTACTGGAAGCATGGACACAGTACCGGTCAGTTTCGGGCGTCCGCGTACCGCGCTTGATTCAGCCGCTCTGTACGCCCAGGATTACGGCGATGACTGCGGAGCGCGGCATAAAAATCACTAACGCGGCGGCGCGCCAGCCCGCTTGGCGGCGCAAGAGGATGGCCGAGCAACTAATCGAGGCCTACGTGGCGATCCCGTTATTTGCGGCGACGGAACAAGCAATTTTCCACGGCGATCCCCATGCCGGCAATTTGCTCTATGACAACAAGACCGGGGAACTGACCATCATTGACTGGGCCCTCCGAGAACATCTTGGCCGTGAGCCGCGCAGGCACCTTTCCCTCTTGTTTTTGATGGTTGGCTTGCGCGATCCCGTGGGCTCCTATCAGGAAATTGTCGAGCTGAGTCAAGGTCGCATTCGGAGTGGTTCGCCCCAGGGGCAGTCGATTCGTGATCTGGTGCGAAGCTTTCTCGATGAACTACCGATTACGCGCTTGCCCAGCAGCGTGGATGCTATGCGACTGTTGGAGCGCGCGGCGCTGATGGGGATACGCTTCCCACCGTCGCTCATCTTATTGTCTAAGGTCGTGTTCACCTTGGATGGAGTGCTCGAAGACATCGGAGGCTCCAGCACGGGAATGGGCTTCACGATCGCAGGGCAATTCGCACAGAATTGGTTGACGAATTGGTCGGCGTTCCGCTCGCCGCTAAACGCGGCGGACTGGATGAAGCTGCAATGCAGCGCATTGCTCTACGGCAGCCGAGTGTGGGTACAAGGGGAGCACCGAATGTTGCAGCGCTTGTGGTCCAAGGCGTCGCCCCCGACGGCAACTCCCTCGAGTTGAACCAGCAAACTTGCTCTATCCCTGCGCGGACGCATCGGCAAGACGCCTGGCAATAATGTTGTAAACAGAGGGATTGAAGACCAGCCCGAGATGGGTTCCCGGCACCTCGCAGTCGACGTCGGCATTCCCGGTGGTGCAGTACCGCCAATCAACAATGCCGTCGTCACGCGTGTAAATCGCGGTCTGGGCGACCGATGTCGGCATGGTGCTCTGCAGGCAGCTGACAAAATCGCAGGTACACCGCGGCGTATAACACTCCGGGAGAACGCGAGGGCCATGCTCGTCCAATATCTGCTGACGAACAGCCGTGGCCGCCTTCAGAGCCAACTGGTGAAGGACGGTGCCGCGAAGCGGAGCCCCCAGGCTGATGACCGACGCGATATCGTTCGGGCGTTGGGCCGCCAGTGAACGGGCAATGACGCCACCCAGGCTGTGCCCGATAAGGTGAATTTTTCGGCCGGTTTCCTTGAGCGCCTTGTCCACGGTCGCGCCCAAACGGTAGCGGATCAGCAGGTTGGGACACTCTGCGTTCATCCCGATATTGGAAAGGTAGGGTCGATAGCCAATGCGCTCAAGCCAGTCATGGAGGTGACTGACATAAAGGTCGGTTCCGAGGAATCCGGGAATCACGATGACGGCCGAGCCGTCTCCGCGCCGGACGCCGAGACCATAATAAACTGGAGAGGCGTGCAGGAGTAAAAGATCCCCCGCGCACAATGCCTCTTTCCAGATCGCAATATCAGCCTCCGCTTGACTTTCACGGAGTCCAGCCTGCGGCGGCGGAGAGGAACTCCGGCGCCCTGCCCCTTTTGTCTTCACCTTTACTACCCTTCTGCCGACCCAGAGCAACCAGCACGGCGCAGGCGTGTGCTCGAAGCGTTTGACCTGTAATCGGAGTCGTGTCTGCGGAATCTATCGCCGCCAACGGTCACGCAACTGCGCCTTCGCTGTGACCTACCAGACGCCGCGCTGATTATACACACTTCAGGGCGGCGTGCGGAATGGTCATAACGTGCCGCCGCAGAGCGGCGGCACGTTACTCAAGTGCGCAGAACGAATCCGGGATGGCAATGCTACCCCGCATCGCGACTTCCATTCCTCTGCATCAGGCAGCGGCATGGACGGTCTTGACCTTGCTGGTCTTACGTGGCCGGGCAGTGCGCTTGGGAGTGCTATGGTCGGCCGCAGCGCCTGTCGTAGGCTTGATCATAGACTCGATCAGGGCTTTTTCGGCGTTGACAAAGCTCTTCACTCCTTCGCCAGTGAAGTTGGCCATCGGCAGAATCCGGGATGGCGAAACCATCTCCATGGTCCGAGTCGCTGCTTTCAGGTTCACGTTCATCTGCTGGCCCATGACGTCGAGCAACCGCTTCTGTGCATCCACGAATGAATCGGTGGCTTCGCGCGCCAATTTCGACAGCTCAGTCTTCTTGACTCCTTTGTTGTTATGGTCGGACTTGCCGCTCGTCGCCTTAGCGGTTTCCTGAGCGACCACATCGAGGAACTTCTTCTGCGCCTCGACGAAGGTTTCCATTCCCTCACGAGCAAAATTCACCACGTGAGCGCTTTGATAACCTTTGCCCGCCTGCACCTGTTCGAGCCAACTCATGGTCTCTTTGCTGGTCAGCTTCAAAAAGTCTCGCTGCATGGTGATAAATGTATCCAGACTGCGGCGCATCAGGTCTGTCATCGCCACTGCCTGTACCGAATCAGCCACGCGCTCTTTGATGCCACCCAGGATAATTTCGTTCTCTTGCTGGGCCATGTTTAGAAGTATCCGCTGGGCCTCGATGAAGGTGGAAGTTCCCTCTACCGCCAGTTCGGTAAGAATAGCCACCGGGGAATGGTCGGGATCGGAAATTCCATCGCGTAGGGTTTTCACAGCTGCGGTGTTCTGACGCAACGCCGCATCTACAAGGATCCGCTGGGTTGAGAGGAAGCTCTCGACGCCCTGCTGGAACCAACCGGTTAACAGAGAGAAAAAGGTGGACTGCCGGCCCTGATGGGCGGAGGAAACCGGCTTAGTATCTTTTGGCATAATAGCCTCCAATTGCTGCATTGCAGCATCAGCTTTAATGTAGTCTTTACTAGCTTCCTTGTCAAGGGAAAAACGATGTTTGTTGCGACGCATCAAATTATGGCTAATTCGGCTGGATTTGGCCTCCTTTGGCTTCTTCCCCGCCAGATTATTCTCAGGCCGCGGCATCGTTCCACCCGGTTTGGTCCGCTGGCGGAATAAAGCTCATCGCCCGCTCGGCCAGCGCGGTAATGGTCAGACTGGGATTGACCCCCAGGTTGGCTGCCACCACCGAGCCGTCGCAGACATACATATTCTGGTATCCAAAAACCCGATGGCGGCCGTCTACCACGCCCTTCTCGGGAGTAGCGGCAATGACGCAACCTCCGATACAGTGCGCGGTGCCGGGCACATCGAAAAGAATCTCCGGTACCATGCTGATTGCCGTTCCTCCGCTGAGCTCGGCGAATTTCCGAGCAAATTGGTTCGCCGCCGGAATGTAGGTCGGCACTTTGTCCCCCCGGCTCACCAGGAACTTTCGGAAAGGCCAGAACCAGGGGCGTCGCCAGTCCATTTCGATATGACTATCCAGCGCCTGCATGCACAGCAGGATCACAGACTCTCGCGCCCAACCGAAAGGTCGAAACAAACGCAGAGTTTTCCATGGATGCAGCAGGAGAGAAGAGACGACATTTGCTAGCCACAGAGCAATCCGCGGCATCCCCGGCCGGTCATCGGTCAAAATGGTGGTGAGAAGGCTCAGCGCATCTGAACCGCTGGGGTAACGCACTGCTTCAATGTGGGTAAGTTCGTCGATGTAAATGCGGGACCCGATGGCCACGCCTTGGGACAGGTCTTCGCGGCAACCCGGCACTCGCACTCCGAGCAATGATTCGGAGTTGGTGCGCACCTGTTTCCCAAGCTGCATGCTCACTGCGGGCAAGGAGCCCTTCTCCCGCAGCCGGAAGAAAAGTTCCATCGTTCCCAGCGAGGAGGCGGAGAAGACCACTCCGCGGCAGGTAAAGCGCTGCGGTTGCCGCCCAATCCATGCGGTGGATTTTTCCGTGCTGACCTCGTATCCCGCTGAGCCATCTTTTTCGCCGCTGCGAGGCTTCACATCTACAACTTTCGTTTCCGGGAATATCCGAAGGCCGCGTTTTTCCGCGAGATACAGGTAATTCATATCCAGCGTGTTCTTGGCGCCATGGCGGCAACCCATCATGCAGCCGCCGCACGCGATGCAGGTGGTGCGTTCCGGACCTTCACCGCCAAAATAGGGGTCGGGGGAGGTTTGGCCACCGATTTCCCCCGGGGCCGCCTGAAAAATCGCGACGTCGGTGCAGCGGAAAGTAGGTCCGATTCCTACCTTATCCGCGGCGCGCTTCAAAAGATGGTCGGCAGGTCCGAGAATGTTATTGGGTTGAACTCCGAGCATCCGCGAAGCCATGGCATAGTGCCGAGGCATCTCTGCGTTCCAGTCGGCGAGTCCAGTCCAGGATCCGGTGCTCCATACCTGCGGCGGGGGAGAAAGCAGAGTGCTGGCATAGGTAATCGATCCTCCGCCCACCGCGCAGCCATGCATCACCGTCATGTGTTTAAAGAACCGCATATTGAAAAAACCGCGCAAAGCAATCTTGGGACGCCAAAACCACCGATGCAGGGACCAACTCGTGCGCGGCAGCTCTTCCGGGGTCCAGCGGCGGCCCATTTCCATTACGGCCACCCGATAGCCTTTCTCCACCAGACGAAGGGCGGAAACACTTCCGCCGAAACCGGAACCGATGATGATGAAATCGTAATCAAAGTCTTGACTCCTGGCGGCCAACAGATCCCGGTTCTGAACGCTCGAGTCCATGTTCATGATTGAATTCCACTGACCGAATGCAGTACCGTTGCCTTTGGGCGAGCGATTATCCCGAGGTGGGGAAAGACGACAGATGCGAAAGAACGCCGAAGTGGAGCAGGCCAGAAACTTGATGACCGAAGCCACGGACTGGTCGGTAATGAAGTGGCTGGTCGAGAAGAAAAGAGTACGGCGGACGGCGGACCGCGCCAATGCCACGCTAGATCAATTGAACGAAGCGGTGAAAGCGACTTGGAGCGAGGAGTTGAAAGATGCATACCAGGAGCTGCGGACCCAGGGAGCCCGCCCGTCTCAAGCACGTTCGCAACTACAGGCCAAACCACCATCACCCGCCACCCATCCTGACATTCGGCTGCTGGTCAAGGGGGTCAAGGAAGCGGACGACGAAGCGTACAAGGCGAGAATGGAGGCGGAACGCACCTTCGACGAAGCCGAGCAGCAGCTCAGCACTAGCTTGGCACGCGAGGGATGCCGAAAGGCCATTCATTCCTGGGACCTCCACGAGAAAGCGATTCGCC
>JBBQVN010000083.1:0-16088 GCA_038211475.1 Terriglobales bacterium
GAATCAATGGGGATGAAGCCAATGCCCAGATCTTCCTCGAAATTCTTGTCCGCCGAAACGTAGCCACGGCCGCGCTTCAAGCGCATTTCCATGTCAAGCCGGCCGCCTTCGCTGACGGTAGCGATGTAGAGATCTTTGTCCAGGATTTCTACGTCGCCATCGGCTTCAATCATGCCACTGGTCACGACTCCGGGCTGGTCGGCGCGCAGATAGATCGCCTTAGGCCCCTCGCCCGACAGCTTAAACGGCACTTGCTTCAGATTCAGGATGATGTCGGTAGCGTCTTCCACTACGCCGGTGATGGACTGGAACTCGTGGAGCACGCCTTCCACCTTGACCGCAGTAACAGCGGCGCCTTCGATGGAACTCAGCAGCACGCGACGAAGCGCGTTCCCGATGGTGGTGCCGAAGCCGCGTTCAAACGGCTGCGCCCAGAACAAGCCATGCTTGTCGGTAAGGGTGGTAGCGTCTGTCGCCAGGCGCTTGGGTTTCTGAAAATTCTTCCAAAGTACTGTCATCTGTTCTCCTCGGCCATGCGGCTCAAGTTTGACTTCCCAGCGGTCCAAGCTGGGTCAAGTGTCAAGCAAGGCTGATCTGGCTCGAATCTCGGACCCTTGCAAAACCTTCGTTTTACTTGCTGTACAGTTCGACAATCAACTGCTCGTTCACCGGCAGTTGGATGTCTTCACGTTTGGGCAGCGATAGTACTTTGCCCTTATAACTGTCGCGATCCACCGAGAGCCAGGTGACCAGCGGTTGATGGCTGGCAAAATCCTTGGCAGTCTCCAGCGCCGGGGACTTGCGGCTGTTCTCGCGAACTTCGATCTCCTCGCCCACGCTGATTTCGTAGGAAGGAATGTTGACCCGGCGGCCATTGACCTGCACATGGCCATGGCGCACTAGCTGTCGGGCTTGACGACGCGAGATACCGAAACCGAGGCGGTACACCACGTTGTCCAGGCGGCGTTCGAGTTGCTGCAACAGAATTTCGCCGGTCACCCCTTTGGAACGGGCTGCGCTCTCAAAGTAGTTGCGGAACTGGCCTTCCTGGGTGAAGTAGATACGCTTGGCCTTTTGCTTTTCGCGCAATTGCAAGCCGTACCCGACAATCTTGGGCTTGCGGGCTTTCCCGTGTTGCCCGGGAGGAAAATTGCGCTGTTCGATGGGGCACTTGTCGGTAAAGCACTTCGTACCCTTAAGGAAGAGCTTCACGCCGTCGCGACGGCAGAGACGGCAAACTGCAGCAGTGTAACGCGCCAAATGATTTCTCCTTATTCGATGACCGGTTTACAGGTTTGGCTTCACCCTTCGTCCCGGACAAATATCAGTTTTCAATTTCAAGTTTCGAGCACTCTCGCTCGAAAGTACAAAAGTTGTTACACGCGCCGGCGCTTAGGCGGACGGCAACCGTTGTGCGGAATCGGGGTGGCGTCTTTTATCGTCCGCACTTCGATTCCTGAGGCTGCGAGTGCGCGGATAGCGGACTCACGACCCGAACCTGGCCCGCTCACCCGCACGTCCACAGTGCGGACGCCATGCTCGCGCACCTGTTGGGCGGCGTTCGAAGCGGCCTGTTGCGCGGCAAAGGGAGTTCCCTTGCGCGATCCCCGGAACCCCAGCGAACCCGAACTCTTCCACGCCAGAACGTTGCCCGCCGGATCCGAGATGGTGACGATGGTGTTGTTGAACGTAGCCTGAATGTGCACAAGCCCAAACGGCACATGTTTGCGCTCTTTGCGCTTGAAGGTCTTCTTCTTGCCTTTTTTGTCGGGCGCGCCTGCCGCCGCTGTTGGTTTTGCCATAGCTTTGCTTTCTCAGTTCCGGGCTAACCTGCCCAAGGTCTAGGTTTTGCCTGCAGCCTTCTTCTTGTTAGCCACGGTGCCCTTGCGCGGGCCCTTGCGGGTACGTGCATTGGTGTGGGTGCGCTGGCCGCGGACCGGCAAGTTGCGGCGATGACGGAAGCCGCGATACGAGCCGATTTCGATGAGGCGTTTAATGCTCATCGAAACGTCTTTGCGCAAATCGCCTTCGACGCTGCCTTCGGCCTCGATGACCTGGCGAATCCGGTTGACTTCTTCCTCGCCCAAGTCCTGGACCTTCTTCATCGGGTCCACTTTCGCCGCATCAATAATGCGGGCGGCGCGCGAGTTGCCGATGCCGTAAATGTAGGTGAGCGCGATATTCACATGCTTATTGCGCGGAAGATCGACGCCAGCAATACGTGCCATAGTTCCCTCTTATTCCTTAACCTTGGCGCTGCTTGTGTTTAGAGTTCTCGCAGATCACCCGCACTACACCTTTGCGGTGGATGACCTTGCACTTGTCGCAAATCTTTTTGACCGACGCTCTTACTTTCATAAAAACCACTTCTCAATTCTCAGTTGTGCGTTCCCAGGAACGGCAACTGCGGACTCCTATTCGCCCGAAATAACATTCCGGCGAAGTGTTATTTGTAGCGGTACACGATGCGGCCGCGATTCAAATCGTAGGGCGAAAGCTCCACCGCCACCCGGTCACCGGGAAGAATCTTGATGAAGTTCTTGCGCATCTTCCCGGAAACATGCGCCAGCACCATGTGCTTGTTCTCCAATTCCACCTTGAACATGGCATTCGGCAGCAGATCCATCACCACTGCCATCACCTCAATCGCGTCTTCTTTGCTCATGCACTCCTTGAAAATTTACGCTTGTTTCACCGGAAGCTAACTGGCTTCGGCTCACTGGTACTGCGACTCTACTGCGTCAGAATCACCGGCCCATCCCGCGTAACGGCCACGCAATGTTCAAAATGCGCGCTAAAACTTCCGTCCGCAGTCACGGCAGTCCATTTATCTCCCAGAACCTTTGATTCTGGGCCTCCGCAATTCACCATCGGTTCGATGGCCAGAACCATGCCTTCCCGCAAACGCGGTCCCTGGCCCCGCCGTCCGTAATTCGGGACTTGCGGTTCTTCGTGCAACCGGGTCCCAATTCCGTGCCCGACAAAGTCGCGGACGATGCTGAAGCCGTTGGCTTCTACAACTTCCTGGACCGCGGCGCCAACGTCGCCAACCGAGTTGCCTATCCTCGCCGCTTCGATGCCCTTGTACAACGACGCTTCGGTCACGTCCAGCAACTTCTGCAACTCCGGCTTGGGGTCACCGCCTACGGCAACCGTAATCGCCGCATCCCCGTAAAATCCGTCCAGCACCACTCCGCAATCCACCGAAACGATGTCGCCGCTCTTAAGGATCCGCTTCTCCGACGGGATGCCATGCACAATCTCGTCATTGATCGACGTACACAACACACAGGGATAATCGTAATATCCCTTGAACGCTGGCTTGGCGCCGAGTTCCTGAATCTTCTTTTCCGCTGCGCGCTCTAAATCCATGGTGCTCATTCCCGGCGCAATCATTTGCCGCACGTTATCCAGCACTTGACTGACGATGTGGCCGCTGCGCCGCATCTTTTCTATTTCGCCAGCCGTCTTGCAAACAATCGCCATCACTTTTAGCGCCTCGGAGCGGTTTGCGTACCCTGCAAGAGGCTATGGGCATCAATCATGCCCGCAATCTGCGCCGCCACCACATCCATGGATTGGTCAGCATTCATCAAAACAACCCGTCCCTGCCGTCCGTAGTAATCGGCAACCGGCCGGGTTTGAGCGTCATAAGTGTCGAGACGCTCTTTCATCACTTCCTCGCGGTCATCGCTGCGAGTCACCAGCGGGGAACCATCCAAGTCGCAGATCGCGTCCGTGCAAGGAGGTTGAAAGTGGACGTTATAGATCCGCCCACAGGTGGGACAGGAACGCCGTCCGGTTATCCGGAGCAATAACTGATTATAGTCCAGGTCCAGCCGCACCACAATCGGCGGAAGCATCCGGCACGCATTGTCAAAGAACTCATGTTCCAGGAAAGCATCCAGCCATCCTGCCTGCGCCACAGTACGCGGAAATCCGTCTAATACGAAGCCGCGGTCACAATCCGGCTCGCGCAGGCGTCCGGCGACCATTTCGCAGACTAACTGGTCAGAAACCAGTTCGCCCCGCATCATCACACACTTGGCTTCCACGCCCAGCGGAGTTTCCCGCTTCACATTGTCCCGCAAAAGATCTCCGGTTGAGATCTGCGGTACCCCGTAACGCTCTACCAGCCGCTTCGCTTGGGTACCTTTCCCTGCTCCTGGCGGCCCTAACAGCACCACCGGCCCGATACATTGCGCGATTTCACTGGCCATCAAGATGGCCTCTCTTCGCTGCTTGAGATATGCGGAGAACTCTCCGCATTTAGCCACTGCAAAACCAATCTGCCGCTCTTTACCAGCGCCGGCCGCGAATCCGGCCGCTTTTCGGCGTAAACCCGTCATAGTGCCGCATGATGAGTTGCGCCTCAACCTGATTCACCGTATCCATTGCCACTCCCACTACGATCAGTAACGAGGTGCCGCCGAAGTAGAAGTTAACCCCCAGCCCGTTCAACATCCAGTTGGGGAAGTTTTCAAAGAATCGCCCGCCCAGCCAAACCGGCAAGTGGTTAAGGTGGATTCCGGTAATCATCCACTCCGGAATAAAGGAAATGATGATGAGGTAGAGCGCTCCCACCAAGGTAATCCGGGTCAGAACCGTGTTGATGAAATCGGAGGTGCGCTTGCCCGGACGAATGCCGGGGATGAACCCGCCATACTTCCGCATATTGTCTGCCACCTCGTTGGGGTTGAAGACAATCGAGATATAGAAGTAGGCGAAGAAGATAATCCCCATCGCATACATCAGGGTGTAGAGCGGCTCGCCCCACTTCAGCGCTCCCAGAATCGGCCCGATGACCTTATTGTTCTGGAACAGAGAGCCCAGCATCTGGGGCAACGTCAAAATCGAGGAAGCGAAGATCACAGGCATCACGCCGCCCGCATTCACTCGCAAAGGCAAGTGGGTGGACTGTCCGCCCATCACCTTGCGGCCGACGACGCGCTTGGCATACTGCACCGGGATACGCCGCTCGCTGCGTTCCACATAGACGATGAAGGCCACCACCAGGATCATCACGCCCACCAGCAAGATCATGGCGGGGGCGGTCAAGGTGCCCCAGGTATTGTTCTTCACTTTTTCCAGCAGATCGGCGACGCCCCGGGGAAGACCGGAAACGATACCGGCAAAAATCAACAGCGACATGCCGTTGCCAATGCCGCGTTCGGTGATCTGCTCGCCCAGCCACATGATGAAGGCACTGCCCGTGGTCAGGGTCAGCATGGTCATCAAAACGAAACCTACTCCCGGGTGAACCACGAAGTCGCCGCTCTTCTGCAGGCTGATGGCAATGCCAAAGGACTGTACCGCGCTCAGCAGGACCGTCAAGTAGCGCGTCCATTGGGTGATCTTCTTGCGCCCCAGTTCGCCTTCCTTCTGCAACTTGGCCAGCGGCTCATAGACCACGGTCAACAACTGCAGAATGATGGACGACGTAATGTAAGGCATGATGCCCAGCGCGAAAATGGTCATGCGCTTGAGCTGGCCGCCGGAGAATAAATCCACGAAGCCCAGGAAGTTGCCCTTGTTGCTCTCAAAGAACTGCTGCAAACGGTCGGCGTTAATGCCGGGCGTGGGAATGTGTCCGCCCAGGCGATACACCGCCAGCAACCCCAGCGTGAACAGCACACGCTTGCGGAGGTCGGGAATGCGAAATATATTAGCCAGCTTGTCGAACATTTACTGCAAGACCTCGCACTTGCCGCCCGCCTTGGTGATCTTCTCCACGGCCGACTTGGAAAATTTGTGAGCATGAACGGTCAGGGCCACAGTGAGTTCTCCGTCCCCCAGCACTTTGATTGGGAACTTGGCCCGGATCAATCGCGCCTTCTTCATGATGGCCGGGGTGACATCGCTCTCGCCCAGCGCTGCCAGCTTCTCCAGATTGACGATGGAGTACTCCTGGCGAAAAATGTTGGTAAATCCGCGCTTCGGCAAACGCCGGTGCAACGGCATCTGGCCGCCTTCAAACCCGCGCATCATGCGCGAACCGGAACGCGAGCGCTGGCCTTTGTGTCCGCGCGCCGAGGTCTTGCCCATGCCTGAGCCCATGCCGCGGCCCACGCGTTTGCGCTTCTCTGACGAATTGCGCGGTGCTCCAATGGTCGATAAGTTCATGATAAAAATTCCTGCCCTTTTCTCGCGTGCCTACGCTTGAACGATCTCCACCAGGTGCGGCACTTTGTTCACCATGCCTCGGATACCGGGAGTGTCCGGACGCTCGATCACCTGGTTCAACCGGGTGAATCCCAAGCCCTTGATCACTCGTTTCTGTTTCACCGGGGCACAAATGGCCGAGCGCACCCATTTCAGGTGCAGCTTGCCGTTTTCCGTATTCGCTTCTTTGCCAGCCATTGCGTTTCCTTTGCTTGGTTACAGCTCGTGCTCGCTCTTGCCGCGTAGCGCGGCGACTTCGCTCTTGTTCTTGAGTTGCTTTAGCGCTTCAAAGGTCGCCTTCACTACGTTATGCGGATTGGTGGTGCCAATCGACTTGGTCAAAACGTTTTGAATGCCCGCCGAGGTCATCACCGCACGCACTGCTCCGCCGGCGATTACCCCTGTCCCTTCGGGGGCCGGCTTCAGCAGCACCCGCCCGGAGCCGAAACGCCCCAGCGAAATGTGCGGAACCGTGGTTTGCGTCAAATTCACTTTCACCAGGTTCTTCTTGGCGGCCTCGATCCCCTTACGGATTGCCTGGGGAACTTCCTTAGCCTTGCCGGAACCAAAACCCACCACCGCGGCGGTCGGATCCCCCACCACCACGAGCGCGGCAAACGACATGTTCTTGCCGCCTTTCACCACTTTGGTGACGCGGTTGATGGCAACGACCTGATCTTTCAACTGATACTGATTGGCATCGAGTTTTTTGGTGACTGTTGGCATTCGGTTCCTTTAGAATTTCAGTCCGGCTTCGCGCGCCGCTTCCGCAAGCGCCTTGATCCGCCCGTGATAAATGTATCCGCCGCGATCAAAAACGACCGTCTCAATCCCTTTTGACTTGGCCCGCTCGGCAATCGTCTTGCCGACAGTCTTGGCCGCGGCTACGTTTCCGCCGGTGGGCCGGTCAGTCTTGGAGCCTTCGGCCGAACTGGCCGAGACCAGGGTTTGACCTTTCTGGTCGTCCACCAACTGCACGTAAATATGGTTCAGCGAGCGATACACGTTTAACCGCGGACGCGCCGCCGTTCCCGCCAGCTTTTTCCGTATGCGGTCGTGAATCCGTTGCCGGGTCGCGTTTTTGCTTGCCTTGTTCAGCATTTGTTCTCCGTTCTTTGTCCCGGGGTTCTATGCCGGGTGGGCGCTACGCGCCACTTACTTGGCTCCGGTCTTTCCAACCTTCTTCTTCAACTTCTCGCCCACATACCGGACGCCTTTATTCTTGTAAGGGTCTGGCGGACGAAGCGAACGCATTTCCGCCGCCACCTGACCGACTTTCTGCCGGTCAATCCCGGTTAAAGACAGCTTGGTCTGCTTCGGATCAATCGTCACTTCCACTCCGGTCGGCAACGGGTACTCAATCTGGTGGGAATATCCGAGACTGAAAACCACGGTTCCCTTGCCTTTCAATTCCGCGCGATAGCCGATCCCGACGATTTCCAGTTCCCGGGTCCAACCCTTGGTGACGCCTTCGACCGCGTTATTGACCAGTGCGCGGGCCAGTCCATGGACCGCCGCCTGCGAGTCGTTCTCGCGGATGGCCACCAGGTTTCCGCCCTGCTGGTCAAAGTGAATGCCCTTGGGCAGCACCGTATCCAGTTTGCCCTTGGGCCCCTGGACCTTGATGGTGTTGCCTTCCACCGTATAGGTGACGCCCTGGGGGATGGGAATAACTTTTTTTCCGATTCTCGACATAGCTCTCAGTTCTCAGCTTTCCGTCACTTGCCGCGGGCGCCAGAGGCAGCCGCCGGCCGTAGCGACGCTACCAGATTTCGCAAAGCAACTCGCCGCCGACGCCCTGCTTGCGCGCCTGCCGGCCCGTCATTACCCCGCGCGGTGTGGTCAGGATGTTGATGCCCAACCCTCCGAGCACACGCGGAATCTCCCCGCGGCGCACATACACGCGACAGCCCGGACGCGAAACCCGGGTCAGGGTCGACATGGCCGCCTCGTTGTTCGCCCCATATTTCAAGTACACCCGAATCAGTTTATGGCCTTCTTCTTCGGTGGGCTTGAAATTGGCAATATAGCCTTCTTCTTTCAGAATGCGGGCAATCTCCAGCTTCAACTTCGAAGCCGGCAAGTCCACTTTCTGGTGCCGAGCGCGGATCCCGTTACGAATGCGCGTCAGCATGTCTGCGACCGGATCGGTCAACCTCATCGTTTTGCTTCTCCTCAGTCCGTCCGTTTGCTCCGCCTAGCGGAGAACCTGCGGCGGCGTCTATCGCCGTGCTGTTTTTACAGCGCGGATCATTGTGCCTACCATTGTGCCTACCTGGGTGCCTACCAGGACGACTTGGTAAGCCCTGGAATCTCACCCCGCAGCGCCAAGCCACGGAAGCACAAGCGGCACATGCCAAACTTGCGCAGAAAAGCGCGCGGGCGTCCGCAGATCTGGCAGCGGTTGTGCTTGCGCGAAGAAAACTTCGGCTTCCTTGCGTCCTTCACTCGTTTTGCTGTTGTCGCCATGCAGTCCTTTTTCTTGAAACCTGAAACTCGAAAATCTTACTGCGCCCGGAATGGCATTCCCATGTGCTTCAACAAGGCCCGTCCCTGATCGTCGCTACGTGCTGTGGTCACAATCGTCACGTTCATACCCTTCAGCTTGTCCACCTTCTCGTAAGAAATCTCCGGGAAGATCAACTGATCGTGCAGCCCCAGCGTGTAGTTGCCACGCCCATCAAACGACTTGGTGGAAACACCGCGAAAGTCTCGCACTCGCGGCAGGACCATGGTCACCAACCGGTCCATGAATTCGTACATGCGATCGCCGCGCAAGGTCACCATGGCGCCGATCGGCATCCCTTCGCGGACCTTAAACGCCGCAATGGACTTCTTGGCCCGCGTGACCACCGGCTTCTGGCCGGTGATCTGCCCCAGTTCGTTGACCGCGGGATCGAGGATCTTGGCGTTCTGCGTCGCCTCGCCCACGCCCATATTCACCACGATCTTGTGCAACCGCGGCACCGCCATGGCGTTGGTCATTTCCAATTCCTTCAGCAGGGCCGGAGCGATCTCTTTCTCATACCGCACCCGCAGCCGCGGCCGCTCTTTGGCGCTGTGCTGCGCCTGTGCCGGCTTGGCTTCGACCTGCTGTCTCTGCTGCTTCTCTGATTTTTCTTTCTTTGCCATTTCCGTTACTTCTCTCTCTCACGGTTCGGATTGGGTACCGGTTCGTGAAGAATTGCGCCCTTACTTTTCGAGCGTCGTATTGCACTTCCGGCAAACCCGCACTTTGCGGTCGCCGCGCACTTCGTGTCCAATGCGGACCGGGCCGCAGGTAGGGCACACAAGTTGCACCGCCGAGAGCGCCATGCGGCTTTCCTGCTCCGCAATTCCGCCTTTAATGTTGCGCTGCGGGTTGGGACGCACGTGCTTCTTCACCATCATCACGTGCTCCACCAGGATCTTGCTGTCGTTGGGGAATACGCGCAGCACGCGTCCTTCCTTGCCTTTATCGCGGCCGCTCATCACCTTTACGGTGTCGTTGCGGCGGATGTCCACTCGCTTATGTTCTCTGCTTACTGTCTTTGGCATATCCTAAACCTTCCTAGATCACTTCCGGAGCCAGCGAGACAATCTTCAAAAACTTGCGCTCGCGCAACTCACGGGCTACGGGACCAAACACGCGGGTCCCCACCGGCTCCCCGGCATCGTTAATCAGTACTGCTGCATTCTGGTCGAAACGGATATACGTCCCGTCGCGGCGGCGATGCTCTTTGCGGGTGCGCACGATCACCGCTTTCACCACCGTCCCTTTTTTCACCTGGCCGGCGGGCGCAGCTTCCTTCACCGAGGCCGTAATCACATCGCCCAACCGGGCCCGCTTGCCGCTTGATCCTCCCAAAGGCAGAATCATTTGGAGCAGGCGGGCGCCGCTGTTATCGGCGACGTCGATCATACTGCGCATCATTAACGCCATAATCAATCTCTCCTTTGAATCTCGCCCGGACTAGATACCAAGCTCCGGCAGGGCCGCCACGTCTGGCGCCAATGCCGTCTTACGGATAATTTCCTTCAAACGCCACCGCTTCAGCTTCGACAGCGGACGGGTTTCTTCCAACCGCACCACGTCGCCAATGTGGCATTCGTTCTTTTCGTCGTGCGCGTAAAACTTCTTGTCCTGCGACAGCACTTTGCCGTAGAGCGGGTGAGCTTTCTTGCGCGTCACTTCCACCACGATGGTCTTGCTCATGCGGTTGGAAACAACTTCTCCCACCACCAGCTTGCGGCGTCCGCTGCGCGGCGCTTGCGGGGTTGTAGTGTCAGCCATTACTTCTTCTCCGTCTTGCGGCCAGCCGCAATTTCCTGCGCGCGCAATACCGTCTTCACGCGGGCAATGTCTTTGCGCATGCCACGAATCTTGTTCAAACTTTCGGTCTGCCCCATGTTGAGCTGGAACTTCAGCTTAAACAGCTGGTCAGCCAGGTCGCTCTCGTGATGCCGCAGTTCCGCGTCCGTAAGGTTATGAATCTTTTCCGCTTTCATCCTAGTGGACCCCCTCGCGCTTGATGAATACCGTGCGCAACGGAAGTTTGTGCGAGGCCAGCCGCATCGCTTCAGCGGCATCCGCCACCGCTACGCCTTCCATCTCAAACAGGATCTTGCCCGGCCGCACCACGGCGACCCAGTGATCGGGAGCGCCTTTGCCTTTGCCCATACGGGTTTCGGCAGGCTTCTTGGTGACCGGCTTGTCGGGGAACAACCGAATCCAGATTTTGCCTCCGCGCTTGACGAAACGAGTCATGGCCACACGGCTGGCTTCAATCTGGCGGTCGGTGATCCAACCCGGCTCCAGCACCTTCAATCCGAACTCGCCGAAAGCCAACTGTGAGCCGCGCCAGGCTTTGCCTGTCATGCGTCCCCGCTGCTGCTTTCGGTACTTCACCTTCTTCGGCATCAACATAACGTTTTCTTCCTGTGGGCGCGGCTTAACACGCCATGAACACTGCTTCTATTCCTAAAACACGCCGGTCGTAGCTTCGCGGCGCTGCTGCGATTCGCGCTTCTTGGCCGGGAGGATCTCGCCTTTGTACACCCAGCACTTCACGCCAATCACACCGTACGTGGTTCGCGCCTCGGTGAATCCATAGTCGATGTCGGCGCGCAGCGTGTGCAGCGGCAACCGCCCCTGCAAATACCATTCCGAGCGCGCGATTTCATTTCCGTTCAGACGTCCACTCACCCGCACCTTGATGCCCTTGCAGCCGAAGCGCAGCGCCGAGTCCACCGACTTGCGCATCGCCCGCCGGAAGCCAACCCGCTTCTCCAACTGCAGCGCGATCGCCTCTGACACCAGCTGCGCATCCAGTTCCGGCTTGTGCACTTCCTGGATGTCGACAAACACATCTTTGTTGATGCGCTTTTGCAGCTCGAGTTTGAGCTTGTCGATTTCCGCGCCCTTGCGCCCGATGATGATGCCCGGTCGCGCCGTCTTAATGATGATGCGCAATTTGTTGCCCGGACGTTCAATCTCAATCGAACTGACTCCGGCTGACTTCAGCTTGGTCTTCAGCTCGGCCTTCAGCTTGTAGTCTTCCAGCAACAGCTTGTCGTAGTCGCGCTCCACGAACCAGCGTGACCGCCACGGCTTGGTATAGCCGAGCCGGAACCCATAGGGATGGACTTTTTGACCCATCGTATTCTCCTGACCAGAACTGATTGACTACTTGCTGCTTGCGGTCTTCTTCTTGTTGCCTTTGACCGCAGTCGCCTTCTTGGAATTCGTTTTCAATTTCGTTTTAATTTTCGTTTTGGCTTTCGCCGGAGCCTGGTGCGTTGTTTCTTCGCCAACCACGGTGGCCACCGGTGCGCCACTGCGGGTGCGTTCGGCCAGCACGATCTCAATGTGCGAGATGCGCCGGACATAACGGAACGCCCGTCCCTGCGGTGCCGGACGAATCCGCTTCATCCGCGGCCCGTCATTGGCAATGGCGCTCTTCACATACAGGTTATCGATATCCACATCGATACCCTTTTCCGCGCTCAGAAAATTCGCGTTGTCCACGGCCGACTGCAGCAGCTTCGCCACCGTCGCCGCCACCCGCTTCTTGGTAAACGCCATGGTGTTGCGGGCTTCTTCGACGCGGCGTCCCTTGATCAGGTCCAGCACCAGCCGGGCCTTTTGGGGCGTCACGCGCATATAACGAGCTTGAGCACGATATTCCATGAACGCCTCCTATTTCCCCGCCGGCGCGGGCGCCGGTCGAGCCGCCGTTTCGGTGGCCGATTTCATCGAGTGTCCCTTGAACGCGCGGGTAAAGCTGAATTCTCCCAGCTTATGTCCCACCATGTTCTCAGTGACATATACCGGGATGAACTTCTTCCCGTTGTGCACCGCGATGGTGTGTCCCACCATCTCAGGAATGATGGTCGAGCGCCGCGACCACGTCCGCAGCACTTTCTTTTCGTTGCGCGCATTCATGCCGTCAATCTTCACTTGCAGATGAGTGTCAACAAACGCGCCTTTTTTGGTCGAACGTGCCATAAATCCTCTCGTCGAGAAGCGGCTCTCCGCGTCTCAAAACGGGGTAAGCCCCGTCTCTAACTAGCTTTTCTTGCGGCGGTTCACGATGAATGCATCGGTCCGCTTGTTATTGCGCGTCTTGTAGCCGCGTGTCGGCTGTCCCCAGGGAGTGACTGGGTGACGACCGCCTGAAGTCTTGCCTTCTCCACCACCATGCGGATGGTCGACCGGGTTCATCGAGACGCCGCGGTTGTGCGGACGCTTGCCCAGCCAGCGCATGCGGCCAGCCTTGCCGATGGTCACGTTTTCGTGGTCCCCGTTCCCCACCTGGCCGATCACCGCCATGCAATCGAGCAGCACTTTGCGGGTCTCGCCCGAGGGCAACTTCACCAGCGCATAGTCGCCTTCTTTGGCCACCAACTGCGCTGAACCGCCGGCCGAACGCACCATCTGCGCGCCTTTGCCGGGACGAAGTTCAACATTGTGGACTGTGGTGCCTGGCGGAATGTTCCGCAACGGCAGCGCATTGCCCACCAGGATGTCGGCTTCCGGTCCGCTCACAATCTTCTGTCCGACCTTCAAGCCATCCGGCTGGACGATGTAGCGCTTCTCGCCATCGGCATACGCCACCAGCGCGATGCGCGAAGAACGATTGGGATCGTATTCGATGGTGATCACAGTCGCCGGAATTCCAGTTTTGTCGCGCTTGAAATCAATCAGGCGCAGCATCCGCTTGTTTCCGCCGCCACGAAACCGCATGGTGGTGTCGCCCGAGTTGCGGCGGCCGCCCGATCCCTTTTTGGGGGAAACCAGTGCTTTATACGGCTTGGTCGCCGTGATGTCGTCGTTGACCAGCGTGGTGCGATAGCGCAACGTCTGGGTCGTCGGTCTATAAGTCTTAATCGGCATAGATTCAGCTCTTCGCTGCTAGCTTTTCGCCGCCAGCTTGTCTCCTGCCCATCCCCAGCGCCGCATTTCCCGGCTCCCGGCGATCGGCAACTCACTACAGATTCTGTGCGTACTCCGGCATCTTTTCGCCAGCCTTCAATCGCACATACGCTTTCTTCCAGTCCGGGCGATACCCGGCAAAACGTCCGCGGCGGCGTTCCTTGCCTACGAAATTCAAAGTGCGAACCGACCGAACTTTCACTTTGAAAATGTTCTGCACCGCTTCCTTGATTTCCGTCTTGGTTGCCTTGGGCGCGACCTGGAACACCAGTGTGTTCTGGCCTTCTTTCACGTCCAGTCCCTTTTCGGTGATCACCGGACGAACGATCGTTTGATATGCGGACTTCATTAGGCCACCTCCGCCGTCTTACGCGCACGCCGCGGGGTCTTTTTCGTCTTGCCTTCATCTGCAGTCGCGTGCTGTCGCTTGGAAGCTGTTTCTTTCAACGATCCCTGCAGCTTCTCCAGCGCCGGCTGCGAGAAGATCACGTGGCTGTAGCGCATCAGGTGATAGGGATGCACCGCATTACCCTTCACCAGTTCAGTACCTTCGAGGTTGCGCGAACTGAGCTCCAGGTTGCGATTGTCATGCGTAGAGTCTTCCACCAGCAACACCGTCCGCCCTACATTCAGCGCGGTCAGCGAGGCCTTGAACCCTTTGGTCTTCAGGTCCGTCATGTCGAACGCGTTCACCACAATCAATTTCTCGTCCGCCAGCTTGGCGGCCAGCGCAGAACGCAGCGCGCCCAGCAACTTCTTGCGCGGAAAGGTGTAGTCGTAGGAGCGTGGTTGCGGTCCGTGCACCGTGCCACCGTGCCGCCACAGCGGTGAGCGGATGGATCCGACGCGCGCCCGGCCCGTGCCTTTTTGCTTCCACAGCTTCTTGCCGGAACCGGAAACCAGCTTTTTGTTTTTGGTGGCATGCGTACCCGCACGCTGTGCGGCGCGATAATGCCGGATCGCTTCCCAGAGCAGGTCTTTATTGATCGCGCCGAATACTTCCTCGGCCAGCTCCAACGTCCCCACCTTGGTTCCGCTCAAATTGTGAATATCAATCGTTGCCATAAATTTCTCATGTCGGTCCGGGCGCCTTGCCCGTACCGCTCCACTAGCCCTTCTTGGAAGCGCGCTTCGCAGCTTTTAACGGATCAACCGTGGCCGAACCGGCAAATCCACGACGCTCTCTCGGCGGTTTCTTCGACTTGCTGATCATCAGATAGCCGCCATTCGGACCCGGCACGCTGCCTTCAATCACCAGCAGGTTCTCTTCCTTGTCCACTCCGAGAATCCGCAGGTTGCGCACCGTGACCCGGGCATCGCCCATATGTCCCGACATCCGCATGCCCTTAAATACTCGAGAAGGAAACGCCGACGAACCGATTGAACCCGTGATTTGGAACATCGAACCGTGCGACTTGGGACCGCCCGCGAAGTGGTGACGTTTCACCACACCCGCGAAGCCTCGCCCCTTGCTCACGCCGACGATGTCCACAAACTTTTCGCCTTCAAAAATGTCAACCAGCACCCGGTCGCCTACCTTGACTGCGCCATGGGCTGCTTCGTCCGGATCGATCTCCAACCCAACCTCTCGCAGGAACTTCACCGGCGGCAGATTGTTCTTGGCAAAGTGCCCGCGCATCGGCTTGCTGAGGTTCTTTTCCTTCACAAACTCGACCAAGCCGAGCTGCGCCGCTTCATATCCGTCGCGCGTCGCCAGCTTGTGCTGCGTCACCACGCAGGGTCCCGCCTGCAGCACGGTCGCTGGACGCACATCGCCCTTCGAATCGAACAGCTGCGTCATGCCGACCTTCTTACCCAAAATTCCCGTGACTCTTGCCATTACTTTCTCCTCCCAGCGTGGCTCATGGCCAGAGGCTGGTCGCTTCCCGCTTTCAAACGCGGGAGCTGACTTCTACTTGTGCTCTTTGCCGAACGCCTTGATCTCGACATCCACACCTGCCGGCAGATCCAGCTTCATCAGCGCATCCACTGTCTGCTGCGTCGGCTCCAGAATGTCGAACAGCCGTTTGTGAGTGCGCATCTCAAACTGTTCGCGCGACTTCTTGTCCACGTGGGGGGAACGCAGCACGCAATACTTGTTCTTCACCGTGGGCAATGGAATCGGGCCCGCGACTTGTGCGCCGGTGCGTTTCGCCGTTTCAACAATCTCACCCGTGGACTGGTCCAGGATGCGATAGTCGTAAGCCTTCAACCGAATTCGAATTCTTTCTTTTCCGATCACGTTTCTCTCTCTGACTTCTTCTGGCTTCCCAGAAGAAAAGAACTGGCGGCAAGTTGCAGGCCGCATCGTAGCGCCGACATCCTGTCGGCCAGGGACTTCTACTTCACAATTTCTGCAATGGTGCCGGCACCCACGGTGTGGCCGCCTTCCCGGATCGCGAACCGCAACCCCTTCTCCATCGCCACCGGCGTGATCAACTCAATCACCAGGCTTACGTTGTCTCCCGGCATCACCATCTCGGTGCCTTCGGGCAACTCCGCCACTCCCGTC
>JBBQVN010000084.1:0-16006 GCA_038211475.1 Terriglobales bacterium
TTCTTCGAAGTGCTAGGGCGTGTAGTCCGCAGTTGTGATGGTATGCGGAAAGCCCATTGTGGCGGTAACGTCCCATACTGCGACCGCTTTTCCATTCGCGTCGATTCGTATGATGGGAGCGGCCATGTCGTAGTTAGCGCCGTTTACGAACAGGTAAACGTGACTGGAGTACTGTGCGGGAGGGTGGTGCAGCGGCTGGAGAAGTTGAGTTTCGCGTCTGCACTATCCTGAGCTTTAACGGCGTATTCGCCTACGGCGACAGGATGTCAAGCTAGAAGCGCTCGAGCAGTGGGTGCTTGAATTTCGTGCCGGGTGGTATTATCGCGGCTTCCGCTTCAATCTCACTCTGGAGGCTCATTATGTACAAGTCCATTTGCGTAGTAGCTGTGCTGCTTGCGGCTTTTGCATTCATGTCAGGTAGCAGGCCTGCCACGGCTTCGGCATCAGCAACGACCTACCCACCGCCGCAGATCGTGGCGAAGGGAAAGGTGATCAACCAAACCGCAGAGATCCCGACTACAACGATTCTTACGCCCCCTCAGAGCGGACTCTATCGGCTGTCAGTTTATGGCACCGTCACCACGGCTGCGCAGACTAGCAATTCCTATTGGTACTTCGCTCCGAGGTGGATTGACGATTCGGGAATTCTGTCCAGCCAAACGGGAATTCTAACTTCTATTCCCGGCTCTCAAGGGCCGTTCCTTTGGTCCAATGTAGCGGAAATTGGCGCCACGATTGTCATTGAGGTGAAGGGCGGAACGGCCATCACGTACAGCGTGAGCCAATCGGGGCCTCCCGATGGTAGCACTTACTCGCTGTACTACACACTGGAGCGGCTGGAGTAAGTTGCCACCTGCTGGCATAGCGGATCATACATAGATGCTCAGCTCGCCGCTCGCGAGCGGAGACGGTGGTGCCGCTCGACCGCGCAAAGGTGGTCTGCACCCTAGCCGCTGCGTATTCCCAACTCATCACTCAATCGCTGCAGCAGGCCGTGGGCGGTTTTTAGCCGTTCCTTTATGCCGGGCGGAAGCTTGGGGGCATTGGCCAGGTCACAACTTAGAAGCAGCGCGGTGACCGTATTCCGGAGTTGGTTGCGCAGGTCTTGCTCAACTGCCTGGCGGGCCGCAAACTGTTCGCGCTCACGCCGGGTCAGAGCGGCGCGCAGTTCGCGGACGATGCGCTCCTGCCCGCTTAGCGCAAAGTTCAGCGGCAAAGGTATGGCTGTGCCCAGATGCTCCATCAGGGCTTCACTGGCCTCCGGCTCGGTCTCCAGCAGGAACTGGTCGATTGCCACTACGGAGTATTCCTGGACCCGCAGTTTGGCAGTGCCTTGCCGCAAACTATCGGCGGTATGGATCATCTCCGCGCTCGCTTTTTGAAAGGCCGGCGCGCACTGCCGAACGGATTCGCTAGGTGTGATTAGCAGGATCATACCTAAAGCCTATGCACACTTATCACCATAGCGCATTCCGTTGGAAATGCACGGGTTAATTCGGTTATCCATGGGAGGTGCGTTCCCAGAATGGAATGTCGGTACCTGGCGCCGATCGGTAGCGGCTACTTTTTCAAAGTGGCCCGCTTACCCGCCAATCTAGTCTGGAGACAGGCTGTACTCCTTGAGCTTGCGATACAGGGTAGTTTTGCCAATGCCGAGGAGACGGGCCGCCAGGAGCTTGTCTCCGTTCACCTGCACAATGGTGTCGAGGATGGTCTGTTTCTCGACGTCGGCCATGGAAGTAATTTTGGAGGGGGCGCGCAGAGAGCCGGGCGCATCCATGGGAGCGCTATGGATGGAAGTTGGCAGATCGCGCAAGTGCATGGACGCGGAAGTGGTCATGGTGCAGGAACGCTCGATGCAGTTTTCCAGTTCGCGCACATTGCCCGGCCAGTCGTAGGCCAGCATCGCCTTGAGGGCTTCATCGTCGAAGGTGCGCTCCACTCCGGAGTCGCGAGAGATGCGCTCCAAGAAATGGGTGATCAGCAGGGGCAAATCCTGGCGGCGTTCGCGCAAAGGCGGAATCCTGAGAGTCAGAACGTTTAAGCGGAAGTAGAGGTCCCTGCGGAACGAGCCCTGCGCCACCGCCTGCTCAAGATCGCGATTGGTGGCGGCCAGGATGTGCACATTAATGGGGACGGTCCTGGTGCTGCCGACCGGACGGATCTCTTTCTCCTGGATGGCGCGCAGCAGCTTGGCTTGCAGGTCCACGTTGAGTTCGCCGATTTCGTCGAGAAACACGGTGCCGCCGGAGGCGATGGCAAGCAAACCGTCCTTGGCACGGTTGGCGCCGGTGAAGGCGCCCTTGACATAGCCAAACAGTTCGCTCTCAATCAGTGATGGCACCAGAGAGCCGCAATCCACGGGAACAAAGGGCTTGTCTTTGTGGGGGCCGGAAAAGTGAACGGCGCGCGCGACCATCTCCTTGCCGGTACCGCTCTCGCCGAGGATCAACACGGGATGGGTGCTGTGCGCGGCTTTGGCGATGATCCGATAAAGGCGGTCCATTTCAGGCGCGCGGCCCACGATGTTCCCGAAGCCCTGGCGCGACTTGATTTTCTCGCGCAGCATTCGATTTTCGGTTTTCAACTTGAGATGAGCGGCAACGCGCTGCAACAACAAGCGCAATTCGTCCATGCTGAAGGGCTTGGTGACATAGTCGTAAGCGCCTTCCTTCATCGCTTCTACCGCCGATTGCACGGTGCCGTAACCGGTGATCAAGACCACCACCGCCTCGGGCCGTTGCAGACGAATCGTGTGCAAGGCCTCCAGTCCGTCAGCTCCGGGCAGGCGGAAGTCGAGCAACACGATGTCGACGTTGTGGGAATCAAGCACGCGATAGGCTTGCTCGGCGGATTCGGCGACGCTAGTTTCAAAGCCCAACGACTGGGCCACTTCGCGGCAGCTCTCGCGAACCACGCGTTCGTCATCCACAATAAGCAGGTTGAGGAAGTTGGCGCCCTCGATCTGGGGCGTGGACGAAGAACTGGAGTCGGCGGTCAGCATAAGGAAGTCCCTTCGGATTTGTGTGGGGGGAGAGTTTGCAGCATCTCGGTGACACGCTGCACCAAAGCAGCCGCATTGAAGGGCTTGCGAATCAGGTCTGGACCCGCTGCGGTGGCATGAACGCCGTCGAAGCCCGATATGTAAACGACTTGCAACCCGGGTTCGCGGAGGCGCAACTGCCGAGCGACCTCGAGGCCATTCATTCCGGGCATAAGTAAGTCCACCAGCAACAGGTTGACGGCGCCCGGGTGCTGGGAAAAGAGTTCGATGGCCTGCTCGCCGCCATCAGCTTGAAGAACGCGGAATCCGGCATTACTAAGCACGGTGCGGGCTGAGTCGCGCACCGCCGCGTCGTCGTCCACCAGCAGGATGCAGCGTTGGCCTGAAGGAACGTCCGGCCGGGTGGCTGGCTGCGCGGGCAACCCCGGAAAGCGCACCTTCACCTGGGTGCCGCAGCCCGGCTCACTGTTTACTTCGATCTCTCCCCGATTGTCTTTGACGATGCGGTATACCGTCGTCAGGCCGAGGCCAGTGCCTTTGCCTTCGGGCTTGGTGCTGAAAAAGGGCTCGAACAAACGGCTGCGGGTGGCCGCGTCCATGCCGCAGCCGTCGTCACTGACCAGCAGGGAGACTTCCCCGCCGTCAATGGGATCGAGGCCGGGCGTGTTCTGGGTTTGCAGCACGATGTGCCCGCCCTGGGGCATGGCATCGCGCGCGTTCAGAACCAGGTTGAGCACGATTTGGCGGAACTGCGCCGCGTCCAACATCACCGGCGGAAGACCGAACTCGAGTTGCGTAGTCAGAACGATTTGTTCGCCGATCAGCCGCTTCAGCATGTTGCTCATGGAGACCACGATTTCGTTGAGGTCGAGCGGGCGCGGTTTGGCGACCTGTTTTCGCGCAATGGAGAGGAGTTGTTGAGTGAGGGCCGCTCCGTGTTCGCCGGCCATGCGGATTTCCTCGACATGGCGGCGCAATGGGCTGCCCTCGGGCAGAGCTGCATGCAGCAAATCGCAGTAGAGAAGAATTCCAGTGAGCAGGTTGTTGAAATCGTGGGCCACTCCACCGGCCAGGCGGCCAATAGCTTCCATCTTCTGGGCGGAAAGCAGTTGCTGCTCGGTCGACTTGCACTCGGTGATATCTTCCACCATGGCAATCACGAAGGCGGGCGTGCCCATGACGTCGCGCACCACGGAAACGGTGAGCCTTCCCCAGGCCGGGGAGCCATCCTTGCGAATGTAGCGCCGGTCGAATCCATAGGACTCGCGCCGGCCCGCCATCATTTCGGCCAGCATTTTTCTTTCGGCGGTAAAGTCTTCGGCGTGAGTGAACTGGCGGAAGTCCATGCCGCGCAACTCGTCGCCGGTGTAACCCAACATCCGTTGCAGGGCGGCATTGCAATCCAGCAGACGGCCATTCAAGGAGCATTGGGCGATGCCGATGGCGGAGGCATCGAAGATGGTGCGAAAGCGGCGGTCACCGTCGGTGGCAGCAGCCCGGAGCCTTAGAAAAACCAGCTCCCGCCCTTCCGATTGGAAGCGATTGCAGGTGGCCTCGACACGAACTTCCTGGCCATCCGGCCGCTTGACGTAGCATTCGCAGACGGGATTGGAACACGCCTGCTGGGGACCTTGGCCCAACAAGTGGGCGCAAGAGCGGCTGTGGGGCAGAATGTCCTGAAGCGATTGGCCGACGACTTCGCATTCCCGCTCATAGCCGAGCAAGTGGACCAAGGCGACATTGGCGGCTGCGATGCGACCCTGCTCGGTGATCAGCAGGCCCTCGGAGGACGATTGAAAGGCAGCCTGAAAGGCGCTGGCCGCCAAGTCCTTCTCGAGTTGCACCAAGGCTACGCCGGACACAAATTGGAGACCTTTCCCTATTTGGGACTATAGGGGTCGGCTGGGGCGAGAAGAAGTGCCCTGGGTCACAGTCGTTTGTGACTGAGCGGCGAGTCCGAAGCGTAACCGGGGTCGGCGGGCGGGTTCCGATTTGGGAAAGCGATCAGAAAAATTCAGATCGGGACAAGGTATCTATTGACACTGTTGGTTCTCCGCCGGACAATTCCCTCAAAGACGTGCGACCGTCCTGAAGACTGTCCACCGCCTCCAGGCCAGCCGCAGGAACGAGGGGGGACGTAAGTGGATCGACTGAAAGGTGTGGTGAAGTGGTTTAACAATGCAAAAGGTTACGGATTCATCGGCTACGAAGGCGGCACCGATGTGTTCGTGCATTACAGCGCGATTACTTCGGAAGGCTACAAGAGCCTGCAAGAGGGCGACGCTGTAGAATTTGAAATCGCGACCGGGCAGAAAGGCCCGCAAGCCGCCAACGTCAGCAAAGTGGCATAGTTTTTCCCACAGCAGAGTGTTGCGCCCCGAATCCGCAGTTCGCTGTGACGCCCAACCGCGTGGGCATTCGCCGAAAAACTGTACCTCCACTCGCTTCCTTCCGCAGACCAACTGTCCGCTTCCGCAGAACCAACCTTTCGCCGACAAGGTTAAGATAACTGACAGCGGGTTCACTTCCCTGCATTAGACTGCTGCACTCTGAAAGCGCTGCCATGGACAATAAAGCCTTCGCCCGAATTCTTTACGAAACCGCCGACTTGTTAAAGATTGATGGCGGAGACGCGTTTCGCATTCTTTCTTATGAGAAAGCGGCTGAAGCACTGGAGGCTCTGCCCAACAGAATCGCGGACCTGCTGCCGGACGACAAACAAGTGCTGGCGATCCCAGGCATCGGCAAAGGCATGCTGGCCAATCTGAAGGAAATTCACGCCACCGGTCAACTGACTCTACGCAGTCAACTGCTGGAGAAATATCACCCGTCCATGCTGGAGTTGATGAAGATTCAGGGATTGGGCCCGAAGACGATTGCGTTGATCTGGAGCGCCTTTCAGGTCTCAGACGTGGATGGCGTGGAAAAACTGGCGCGCGAAGGGAAAATCCGTACCCTGCCGCGAATGGGCGAAAAACACGAGCAGAAATTGCTGAAGGCGATCGAGAGCTACAGGCGCATCGGAGGGCGGTTTCTGATCGACGCTGCTGAGCGGCTCGCTGCCGATTTAGCGACGCACTTGAGGCAGGTAGAAGGGGTGGAGAAGGTGACACCGGCGGGCTCGCTGCGGCGCGGGCGCGAAACCGTGGGCGATCTCGACATTCTGGTGACGGGCGCGGCTTGTTCGGTTGAGGAATCTCGCCAGAAGCTCATCGAGCACCTGCTTCGCTTTCCCGGGCTGGAGGACATCCTGGGCCAAGGGGAAAACAAGGTCAGCTTCAACCATCGTTCCGGGATGCAGGTGGATGTAAGGCTGTTGGCCCCGGAGTCGTTTGGAGCGGCGCTTCAGTATTTCACCGGATCGAAGGCGCACAATGTGGCGCTACGACAGCGCGCGTTGAAAATGGGTTACACCCTGAACGAATATGCGCTGGCTCAGCTGGATAACAACCAGCCGGTAGCCGCCGCGACCGAAGAAGCCATTTACGCCAAGCTTGGCCTCGACTACATTCCGCCCGAGCTGCGGGAAAACCTGGGCGAGATCGAAGCCGCGGAAAAACACAGTCTGCCGGCTGTCATCTCGCAGGACGACATTCAGGGCGACGTCCACATGCATACGGTAGAGACCGATGGACGGAATACCATCGAAGAAATGGCCGAGGCGGCTCAGGCCCGCGGATATAAGTACATGGCCATCACGGACCACTCGAAGAATCTGGCCATGGCCAACGGGCTGGACGACGCGCGCGCCCTGAAACACATTGAGCGCATCCGCGCCGTGGGCAAGAACATGAAAGGCATCCGCGTCTTCGCCGGCATTGAAGTGGACATTCTGGGCGATGGCACGCTGGATCTGTCAGACGAAGTTCTGGCGCAAATGGATATCGTCATCGTCAGCGTTCATTCGCTATTTAGCCAGGACCGCGAGACGATGACCCGACGGCTAGTGCGCGCCATCGAGAACCCCAATACTTCTATCGTGGGCCATCCCACCGGACGCCTGTTGCTGCGGCGCGACGCCTATCAGCTCGACATTGAAGCAGTGATCGCAGCGGCGGCGAAAAATCGAGTTGCGATGGAGTTAAACGCGTATCCCGACCGGCTCGACCTGAGCGAAGTTCATCTGCGGCTGGCCAAGCAGCATGGTGTGAAGATCGTAATCAACACCGACTCCCACCATACTTCGCACATGGAGAAGATGCGCTATGGGATCATGCAGGCTCGGCGCGCCTGGCTGACGAAAGACGACGTGCTGAACACGCTGCCGGTGGCGGAGTTTGCCAAGGCAATGAAGGCGCATGCGTAAGCGCGCGAGCCTACCTCGCTCGATTGGAAAGCTACCGACAGTGCCTCACTCCTCGTCGGGGCCGGTGTGAGGGCCTTGATAGTTCAGGAAGTAGGCGGCGCCGAGCGGCGAGGCCCGAAGGCTATCTTTATTGTTCTGCGGTCAATCGCGAGCGGTCTAGATTCCGCGCCACCGGGCCTAAAGGCCGATGTCGTGGAGTGCTTGACGCGACCCTCAAGGGCCGCTCTTCCACTAGGGCGCTTTTCCACCGCAGGCTCTTCGCCAGAGCCTCGGGAACGCAACACAGAAAGACCGCGTCAAAAGGGCCGCGCTAGCACATACTATCGAAGGGGCTTTTCAGCCCAGCCGTTCGACGAGTCAGGCTATGTTGCAGGGTACGGCAACCTAATCCTTGGGAATAAGGAGTTTTAATGGCGGGTTCCAATTTACAAACGCAAAAACAGGCATTCCCCAGGCTTGTTGCGATGGTTTTTATCCTTGCGATTCTGTGCCCCAACGGGTGGACGCAATCATCTTCGGCCACAACGAATTTCGACGGTCCCGCGGAGTTGCCCCGCATCTACTTGCACAGTTCTCTCGCGGACACACCTGCACCAGGGAAGACGCGCCTGGTGCAAGCGGGAGAGGATCTTCAAGCGGCTTTGAACCACGCTTCCTGCGGCGATACCTTGCGGTTGCAAGCGGGCGCAACATTCACCGGGACTTTCCACCTGCCGAAGAAACCATGTGACGACTCACACTGGATCGTCATCCGCACCGGCGCGGCCGACAGCGAACTCCCTGCCGAGGGCGTTCGCCTTACTCCCTGTTACGCCGGGGTAGCCTCGCTTCCGGGACGGCCGGATTTCCATTGCTCCGCCGTCAAGAACGTGTTGAGCAGGGTCACCCTTCCTGCTAAAACCGGAGCTGGCCCCATCGTGTTCGCTGCGGGCGCCAGCCATTACCGATTGATCGGACTGGAGATTACCCGCGATAATTCAGGGGCCTCCATCAACGCTTTGATCAGTGCCGCTGCCGAGTCACCAGCGGACCACATCATCCTGGATCGTGTGTGGGCGCACGGTACCGCGCAAGACGAGACCACGCGCGGCGCCTTCCTCACCGGGATGCGTTACGTGGCCGTAGTGGATTCCTTTTTTACTGACTTCCACTGCATCGCCCGGACAGGCTCCTGTACCGACTCGCAGGCCATCGCCGGTGGCGCCGGCGATCTGCCCATGGGCCCGTGGAAAATCGAGAACGATTATCTGGAGGCGTCGGGCGAAAACATTATTTTCGGCGGAGCCGGAGCCACCACCACCCCGGCGGATATCGAGATCCGTCATAACCACTTCTTCAAGCCTTTTCTTTGGATGCCCGGCCATCAGGGCTTCATCGCCGGCGCTTCCGGTCAGCCCTTCATCGTCAAGAACCTGTTGGAGTTCAAAAACGCGCAACGAGTCCTGGTCGAGGGCAACTTGCTGGAAAACGTCTGGGGCGGCGTGGGGCAGCAAGGGTTCGCCATTGTGCTGACCCCAAAGAACCAGTCTCCCAATGTCTGCCCGCTTTGCCGCGTGACCGATGTCACACTGAGGTACAACCGTGTCGCCCACATGGGGGGAGGCCTGATGATTGCGAACGTTCTCTCCGACACCAAGGGGGCGTCCACCGCCGGCGAACGCATCAGCGTCCATGACATTGTTTTCGAAGACATCGACGGCATCAACTACAAGGGATTCGGAATGTTTGCCCTCATCATGTCGGTGTCGCCCAAGCTGCATGACGTATGGCTCGACCACATCACCGCCTTTCCGCCGCGAGTGCTGTTCGGCGTCGGAGGAACCGCAGGCGAGCCCAAGATCACGAACTTCGTTTTGCGCAACAGTATTATTGGCGCTGGAGAACGCCAGCTCACGACCACCGGCGGTGGTCCCAGCAACTGCGCCAGCAAGCAACCCTCTCCAGAGGCTGTTCTTAACAATTGCTTCCAGGACATCAGTTTTACTCACAACGCACTGGTAGGCGGCAGCGGCGCATGGCCGAAATCAAATTTTTTCCCAGCGAGTTTCGGCGATGTCGGCTTCGTAAATTTTAATAAGGGGAGCGGGGGCGACTATCACTTGTGCCAAGGGCCCAAACGAACGTCCTCCTGCAAGGGCGCCTCGAAATACGCTAAGGCCGGCACCGATGGCAAAGACCTCGGCGCAGATATCAGTGCCATTGAAGCTGCAACTGCCGGCGTGCAATGACGCGTACGCGATTGGTACGTTGTGCAAAGAACATTGACCTTCGCTCGGGCCGCAGCTTCGCGACGAGTTGATCACCAAATTCAGTCGACGTATAGTTTTCTGGACTCCCGTTAGCCCAAGTAATTTTTTTGGTAGAACTGGTTGCCATTGTGCGAGTGCGTCTGTATAGTGGCTCCAATCAGTTTCATCGCAACGCGCCACGAGCTTTAACAAAAATCCAAATCCTACAGAGGTACACCTGAACATGGGTTTCCCCCGCGTGTTCTCGATGTCCAGTCTTGCGGCTGCCGTTGTCGCTATCCGTGTCATTTGCGGTAACCCAACTCCTTTCACATGCCGAAGTTCACGTTGCTTGCGCAGTAAGGATGGGGCCGCCCCCGTTATAGTTCTCTCATTGTTGTTGTGCGCGGGGTTCGGAATTGCCCGCGCCGGTGACCAAGGCCTCGTGAGCAGCCGTTCTTCTTCAAACACGCGACCGACACTTCCCCAGGTCTGGGTCGATAACCATGAATGCGACCCGGTCGGGGGAATCTACGACAGTACGGTTTCTATCCCTGGAAATTATGCAGCCACTGCGGCCGGGTTGAATCAAGCGTTGAACGATTGGGCGGCGGCGCCTGATCAGTCCCGGCATGTGGTCATTGATGCGGGCACCGTGATTTCCGGGGTGTCGAACGGAGGCACCGGTTTAATTCAGGTTCCCGTGAAACTGGGTGCAAAAAAATGTGTGGTGGTGGATTCTTCGACGCCACTCCCGGCGGGTCGCACAGTATGCAGCAACGGGATTCAGGATGCAGGTCTGACGCCGCCATTGCCGGATGGTGGAGTCAGAAATTACGGCTGCGTTTCCCCGAACGATACTTCCTCAATGTACGTGCTGGAGCAGACGGGTAGAAACCCAGTGATTGACTTCCCGTCCAACTCGAACCACGTGCTGTTTCAGAACGTCGAAATACGAGAGTCATCGTCTTACTCCTCCGAGAACACTTACCTGATATCGATGGGCCACAACGACACCACGCAATTGCTGGCGTCACAGGCTCCGGCGCATATTGGCATTGACCGGGCCTATATCCACGGCTACGACTCGCCGGAGACTCACATCCGGAACGCCATCAACTGGAGCTGTCAGTATTGCTGGATTACGAATAGCTACATTGACCAGATTCGTGACCGCATCTACTCATCGGAGAGCCATGTGCTGGCGGAATCAAACGCGGTCGGTCCGATCAAAATCGTACACAATTGGATAGAAGGAGGGTCCTCCGGCATCTTCATGGGGGGTAGCGTCCCAAGTATTGGGACCTATGCGACCGATATTGAAATTCGCCGCAATCGAGTCACTCTGGATCTGAGCTACTGCCCCTCAAAGGGGGCATCGGGAAACAGTATCAAGAACCGCATCGAAATCAAGGAAGGCGCACGCATTGTCATTGATGGAAACACCTTTGAGAACAACTGCGTGGACGCCCAGGCGGGTCACATCTACATCCTGAATGTGCGCTCGTGCTCCAGTGGACTAGCTTGCGACAACTACAACGCAACCGTTGCGGACGTGACCAACAGCAACAACATCGTTCGCCACTCTGCTGCTGGGATTGATGTGGATGGAGACAGCGGCGGGCCCTCTGCGGGAATCAGTGTAGGGGTTGGCGGGCAGCGATGGAGTTTCGGGAACAACCTGATCTATGACATTGGGAACGTGGCTTTATACGGGAATGCGTTGACTACCTTCGGCATTCGCGAAGGCTCGGCGGGGGCCATCTGGACAAATTGCACTGTAACCGGAGACGGAGCCGTTGCGACTCTGGTCTGTCTGGACGGGGGAACTGGAAGAAACCAGACCAACATAGTGCCCGGCGATCCTGTGGCGGTAACTGCCTGCTCGAATCCGGCATTCAATACACCAGTAGGAGCTCTTGGGCCTCGAGCCATGCTCGGAACCACTGGACTAACCGTGACTTATGGCAGCACGATAACAGGGACGGCCACCGGATGTTCGCTTACCAACCTGCAAGGTTGGCCAAAGTGGTTCACTTACAGTCATAACACCTATGTCACCGACCAACAATCCGCCTCGCCTTCGAATAACGGATGTCAGCCGACTTCATCGACGTGGAAGAATTCGTACTCCATCGGAAACACCTATGTGGATTCTCTTTTCCTGGCGCAGAGCTCGCCTAACGGTTATGGATGGTTTTGCTCGGCCCACTCGGAAGGTACAACAAGCGAATCGGCAGGATGGGACAGCACTACGCTTACGGCCCACCACTTGGTGTTTCCCGGCCGTACGGCCAAGTACTACACTGAGTACGGCGGCTCGAACAACCTCGCGAGCCCTCCGGTGACCCTCTGGTTTCCTTCCAAGGTCGAATGTTCCGCCAACACCGTGGCAGCCTCAAGTCCTACTTGTGTCGGTGTGTCGGGGCTAATGAACGGTGCCACGATGAACGGGAATCTTAGCGATTACCATGAGTATGGGCTCGACCCCAGTAGTCCTTATCGGGCGGGCGGGGCAAACCAGGCCAGTGACGGCAAGGACATGGGCGCCTCACTGCCAGCTTTAGACGCAGCCATGAGCCGGACTCTATATGTTTGCGCGTTACCGTGCGGCGGGGGACCCTTTCCCGACATGCCAAACAGGAGATAGTACGATTCCAGGGGTTGGGCGTCTTGGTTGGGCTACTTCAGGAACTGCTGAGCCCGACCCCTGTCAAAACCCTCTTGGGCGGATAGCGCCGATCTGCACTTTTCGGCGCCTCTACAAAACCCGCGGCGCATACTGGCAGTCGAATAGCGTCTGGGCCACCGAGGTCGTCTGCGCTAGGTGCGCTGTTCTCGTCAAAAGCACAGCAATACAAGCGGTAGAAATTCGTTCGCGGTGGGCTCGGCGGGAGCGCCGAAGAATCACGGAGATAATTGGTGAGCGCGGATGGACTCGAACCATCGACCCATGCCTTAAAAGGGCATTGCTCTGCCAGCTGAGCTACGCGCCCACAATTCTTTCAATTTATCACACTCAGCAGACCTTTCCCTTGCGAGATCAGCGCCAGGAAAAGGCGACGGTCTAGCCATGCAGAAATGGCTTCGTCCTCTGACACAGCCGATACATTGCACGAACCGAGACGGGAAGGCCACGTGGATGAAGATCGCCGGGAGTGAATCATCTCGCCGACGCGGCTGCGGCAGATTCTTCGCTCAGTAGATTCTGCAACGAAAGCATCTCAAGCGGCACCTCTCCCGGGGCGACAGTTCGTTGACAATCGCCTCGCCCGAGCCCCATACTCGAAAGATACTGCAATAAATTTCGCAGTCGCGAAAACCTTGCGTCTTGGCGGAGCTAATCGCTGAAGAGCTCGGGGAGGTTTTCCAAAGCTGCATTGATCAAAAATTGGAGGAAACAGTGACTCTTCAGCGGCGATGGTTCTTAACAGCGATGTTTGCTCTCCTCGTATGCGGTCTGTTCGCGGGGGTCTGGAAGCTCAACAACTCTCACTCCACCTCCTCGGCTGCGAAAGCCCGGGCAACGGTGACGCCCGCCCAGCGCCAGCAAGTGCTCTCCCAACTCGCCAATCTGCCGCTCTCGTTCGAAGCGAACCAGGGGCAGACCGATTCCAGCGTAAAATTCATGGCTCGGGGCACGGGTTATACGGCTTTCTTCACGCCCACGGAAGCGACCTTTGAGCTTCCCGCCGGGCAGGACCAAGCATCCTCCGACCGCCAGCTTCCCAATCGCGGCCGCACCGTGCATTCGTCCTCATACACAGCAGTGCGCATGAACATGCTGGGAGCGAACCCTAACGCCGCCATCCGTGGCGATAGCCAACTCCCCGGCGTCAGCAACTACTACCAGGGCAACGACCCCAGCCAATGGAAGACTGGCATCCAGCAATTTGCCAGGATCAACTACTCTGACGTCTATCCGGGCGTAGGGCTGACCTTCCATGGCGCCCAGCACCAGATGGAATTCGACTACATCGTGCAACCCGGCGCTTCGCCTCAACAGATCGCGATGAGCTTTGATGGCGTCCGCAGCGTCACGACTGACGCCAGCGGCGACTTGGTTCTCAATTCCTCCGCCGGCGATTTGCGCTTTCACAAGCCGGTGGCTTATCAGGAGAAAAATGGCGTACGCGTGCCGGTGGATGCCAGCTTCGCGATTGCCAACAATAAGGTTGGCTTTACGGTGGGCGAGTATGATCGCAGCCACGAATTGGTGATCGATCCGGCCATGGTTTATTCCTTGCTGCGTGGCAGCGCGGCGGACGACGTAGCCGAGGCCATCGCGGTGGATAGTAGCTCCCACGCGTACATCACTGGTTATACCGGCAGTTCCAGCTTCCCCCACACAACAGGTACCTACAAAGGGAAGGACGATATCTTCCTGTACGAGTTGAAATCCGACGGTACTCTGGTCTTCTCGACTCTGCTGGGTGGCACCGGGGACGACGTTGCCCTGGCTCTGGCATTGCTGCCTGGGTCGGCCACTCCCGACATCTTCGTGGCGGGCGATACCAGTTCCGCCGACTTTCCCAAGACCACCGGTCCGGCGTATGGCGGCGGCCCCCACGACGGCTTTGTCGCTCGCTTTAACAACGCAGGCGCCCTGGTCTATGCGACTTACGTCGGAGGCAGCGGCGACGACTTCATTTTTGGATTGCAGGCCGACGCCGCCGGCAACGCTTATTTCGGAGGCTCGACCAGATCAAGCAACTTGCCTACCCTCAACGCCTATCAGGCCGCGTTTCCTGGTGTCCCGGGCGGCCAGACCGGAATGGTCGGCAAACTGGATACCACCGGAGCCTCCACTTATCTGACCTACTTGGGCGGCTCAGACGGCGATTCGGTAAATGCGCTGGCTTTAGATAGCGCCAACGACATCATCGTGGCGGGAAGTACGATCTCCTCCAACTTCCCGACCACTGCGGGGGTTTTGCAGCCTAAATGTGGTACCGATGGAATGTGCGACGCGGCAGCCAACGGAGGCACCTCGCAAGACGACGGTTTCATCACCAAGTTCGCCCCGACCGGTAAAACTCTGACTTTTTCGACCTTCCTGGGCGGCGCAAAGCAAGACGATGTTTTTGGGGTTGCAGTGGACTCGGGCGGGAATGTGTATGTGACCGGCCAGACCCTGTCCACCAACTTCACGACCAAAACCCCTTTCCAGGCTTCATTGAATGGCACGAAGGATGCCTTCATCTCAAAACTTAACCCCACTGGAACCTCGCTGATCTTCTCCACTTACCTGGGTGGCAGCGGTGAGGACCAGGGCGTAGGCATCGCCTTGGACCTCGCCGACGATGTCTATGTTACCGGCCAAACCACCTCGACCACATTTCCCACGGCGAACCCTACTCAGGCGACTCTGGATGGTGCATCCGACGCATTTGTGACCGAACTGTCTAACAGTGGGACTTCTCTAGTCTTCTCCACTTATCTGGGTGGCTCGGGCGAGGAGAACAACCACTTCAACGGAGGGGTCGCAGTGGATGCTGCCGGGATTGTCTATGTTGCGGGCAATACACTTTCGACCGACTTCCCCAAGACCAACTCCACGGGGCAGGCGGGCATGTCTGATGCGTTCGCGACGGCATTTAACATCGCGCAGACAGGCACCGGGGACTTCTCGCTCTCGGCTAGTCCTACCACAGTAACAGTGGCCAATGGCGCCTCTGGAACCACCACCGTCACAGTAACCTCAACTGGCGGCTTCAACTCCGCAGTTACGCTTTCCTGCCCGACGACCCTTCCGAGCGGAGTCACTTGCACCCCGAGTCCGACTTCGGTCACACCGGCTGCGAACGGAACCGCGACCTCGACCATCACGTTTGGCACTACCTTGCCTAGCATGCAGGTGCACTCTGTCCGCACTTCAAGCAGCAATACCGGCGCCAAACCTCTGGCCTGGGGCTTGTCGGCTTTCGGCCTGATGTTCGGAATTTTCTTCAGTTCGCCACGTCGTCGCCGTAAGGGCGCGACACTTCTGTTCGCGATGCTGATGATCGCTCCGGCGATGATCCTGACTTCCTGCGGAGGCGGGGGAGGGGGCGGCACGCCGCCACCACCAACGGTTTCTGTTGCCATCACGCCGACAACCGCTACTGTTGCAGTGAACTCAACGAAGATGTTCACCGCCATTGTCTCCAACAGCACCAACACCGCTGTGAACTGGCTAGTGGCTGGCGTAGCGGGCGGGAACGCAACCGTCGGCACCATCACGACGGCTGGCTTGTACACTGCCCCGGCAACTGTGCCCAGTCCCGCAATGGTCAACGTAACTGCTGCGGCTCAAGCCGACACCTCCAAGTCTGCCTCCGCCACGGTCACAATCGTGCAACCCACCGTTCCCGGAAGTTATCCCATTGTCATTACGGGTACGTCGGGAGCGATTACCCACTCAGTCACAGTTACGCTGAAAGTCCAGTAACACTCGAACGAAGTTCGCGGCTGCGATGAAAATCTTCG
>JBBQVN010000085.1:0-15945 GCA_038211475.1 Terriglobales bacterium
GTATAGGGGTAGGTGTTGAGGATGACGAAGCAGTGCCGGCCACGGTACACGATGCGGACGGCGCGGTCGTCGGCCGATTTCTGGGCTTCGCAAAAAATGCAGCCGGGGGCCTTGTCGGCGGTGCTGACATAGGCATAGCGCCAGGGCGTCCACAGGAAATCCATATGGCCGCAGAGTATCAGAATCGCGCAGGATTGCTAAAGCGGGGTAGGCGACGCAGAGAGCGGGCGGCCCAGGGCGGCGGGCCGAAACGGGCACCTGTAAAGGTTTGATAAATTTGCTAAATTTCCCGCCACGGTGTTTGACACTGTTTGCGCGCGGTTGCTATAGTTGAATTGTTCCCTAATGGACGCGGGTGTTTAACGTCCGGCCGCTGGAATTGTCCAAGCTCATCCGCCAGGATGAGCCCACCACAACCTAAGCCCTAGCCAGCAGTCCGCCTGTAGCAACCCGCTTCCGTCCCGCACACGGTGCGAGAGACATCGAGAGGCATCTAAACTTGTTCGACGACACAGCTGTACCCACTTCCGAAACCCTCACCACTGATCAGCCGGCGGATGGAAAGCCGCATGATCTCCACGCGTCCGATGTTCAACCGCGCGATGTTCAGCCGGGTAATGTTCAGCCAAGCGGAGATGCAGCCGACGTTCAACCCGCTCATGTTCAACCCACTAGCGTTCAGCCCACCGAACCGCAGACGCCCCATGTTCGCGAGCCCGAGGTTCAGGTCCCTGACGTTCACGAGCCGGACGTTCGCCTGCCTGACGTCCATGAGCCGGACGTCCACGTGCCCGACGTTCGTGAGCCGGACGTTCATGAGCCTGATGTCCGAGTGCCGGACGTTCGTGAGCCCGAGGTGCACGAGCCTGACGTTCGTCAGCCGGAGATTCCGCCCGTAGAACCTCAGCGAGCTCACGATCACGCCGCCGACCTCGAGACCGCGGAGACCAAGGTCGCAGACGTGCAGTTTACAGACGCCCGCCCCACCGACGTCCACGCTACTGACGTCCAAGCCGAACGCGAACAGCCGGCGGCAGCGCAGAGCGCGGTGGTGGAGCATCATCCCGAACCTGCTGCTCCGGCGGCGGCGAGGCCGCAAGCCACGGAGCCGATTCTGGACAAAGCGCCGGTGGGCGACGATTTTGCGTCGGTCCTGGAAAACTTCACCAGCGAAAGCGAAGACGCTACTGGCGATGACAACGTAATTAAAGGCACGGTGCTCAAGCTGACTGCCACCCATGTGGTCGTGGATATTGGCGCCAAGTCGGAAGGCATGCTGCCCATTAACCAGGTGCTTGACCACGAGGGCAAGCCGCGGTTCCAGCCTGGCGACCCCATCGATGTGATGCGGGAGAAGGGGCACACCGAAGAGGGGTACATCAATCTATCGCACCAGAAAGCGCAGCGCCTGCGCGCCTGGGACGAAATCGAGAAAGCGCACAACGAGAAGAAGCCGATACAGGCTGTGGTGGTGGACCGCATCAAGGGCGGCTTGACCGTGGACATTATGGGCGCAAGGGCGTTCCTGCCCGGTTCCCAGGTGGATTTGCGGCCGCTGCGCAACCTGGACGGCATGAAGGGCCAGACCTTTGAGGTTGCCATCATCAAGCTGAACAAGAAGCGCGGCAACATTGTGGTTTCGCGCAAACAGCTTCTGGAAGAAGAACAGTCGGAAAAGCGCGGCGTGACTCTGGAGCACCTGGAAGAGGGCTCCATTTTGACCGGCGTGGTCAAAAACCTGACCGAATATGGCGCCTTCGTGGATATGGGCGGCATCGACGGGCTGCTGCACATCACCGACATGTCGTGGGGACGCCTGACGCACCCGCGTGACCTGGTGAATGTGGGCGACCAGATTCAAGTGAAGGTCCTGAAGTACGACAAAGACAAGCAGCGAGTATCGCTGGGCTTCAAGCAGTTGACTCCCGACCCCTGGCTGGATGCGGAGCATCGCTATCCGGTGAGCGCGCATGTGGAGGGGCGGGTGATCAGCGTGACCGATTACGGCGCATTTGTGGAACTGGAGCAGGGGATTGAAGGCCTGGTCCACGTCAGCGAAATGACTTGGTCGAAGCGCATGAAGCATCCCACCAAACTGGTGAATGTGGGCGATCAAGTTGCGTGCGTGGTGCTCAACGTGAATCCGACGGAACGCCGGATTTCGCTGGGGATGCGGCAGTTGGCGGCAAACCCGTGGGATTCGTTGCACGACAAATATCCAGTGGGCGCGATCGTGGAAGGACGGGTGCGCAACCTGACCGACTTCGGCGCGTTCATCGAGATTGAAGACGGAATTGACGGATTGGTGCACGTCAGCAATTTGAGCTGGACCAAGCGGGTGAAGCATCCTTCAGAAGTGCTGAAGAAGGGCGACCGTTTGAAAGCGGTGGTGCTGGCGATCGAGCCGGACAATCGCCGGCTTTCGCTGGGCGTGAAACAGTTGCAGCCGGATGTTTGGGACACCTTCTTTGACCAGCATCGGATTGGCGATGTGGTGCACGGCAAAGTGCTGCGGGTAGCGACGTTCGGCGCATTTGTTGAAGTTGCGGATGGCATTGAAGGCTTGTGCCACATTTCTGAAGCGGTGGATGGCAACGGGCAACCGCTGCATCTGGAGCCGGGCTCAGAGCACGAGTACAAGATCATCAAAATGAACCCGGACGAAAAGAAAGTGGGCCTGAGCATTCGAGCGGTGGGGGAAGAAGCCTCGCGCGCGGATGTGGAGGCTTACAAACAGCCGGTTTCGAGCACGAGTTCGACGATTGGCGAGCTGCTTTCGTGGAAACGCGCAGGGAACGACAACAATTAGCTGGGGGCGTCCCCGCTCCGGATCAGTGAAACAACGAAGCAGAAGAAACAACGAAGGCCGCCAGAGATGGCGGCCTTTTGAGTTTTGCGCGCGAAATGCGATTATCTGGTATCAATACGCAAGTTTAGGTTGATCTGGGGGCGGCTCTCGAATTGGCTGACGGTGCGGCTGTCACTCCTTTTTCCGTTGAGCTGGGCATAGACTTCGTAGTCGATATTGGCTGACAGCGCCGGGAAGTGATACATGCCGTCAGGGCCCACGATGTACGTCTTCACGGTGCGGGTCTGAGTGTTGGTAAGGTACACCACGGCGTTGGGCAGGCCATTTTCCTGCTTGTCCACAACTCGGCCGGTGAGCACCCGGGTAGTGTCTTTTTTGTCACGCGACTGCGCTCCTGCGAAACCCGTCAGCAGCACGAGCGCGACCGCAGCAATTGCAAAGTTTCGCTTAAGCATTTTTGGCCCTTTCCGATCCGTCTACTCTATTAGATGCACGCCGGTGTCTACGCGCTCGTCGTTTTCAATATGGACGACGACCGGTTCCTGGGGAGGCTTGAACCTGTGGCCGGGCAAGAACTTGAACCCCTTCAGGTCGGGAACGGTCTCATAGTCAGCCTTGCCGGCGGGCACGCGCTGGGCAAACTCACCGCTGCTATTAGAAAGCAGCTCCCAGCGGAACTTCTTTTCGCCGACGCGGCGAATCTTAATCTTCACGCCGGAAACAGCCTGGCTCTGCGGGCTCCAGACGGTTCCGAAGATGAGGGCATAAGGCTCCGGCGGTTTCGCTGCGGCGGGAACATAGCTCGCCCCTGCCAGGCACAGAACCCAGAGGAAAGTGAGGAAAAGCGACCAGGAAGGGCGCAGGAGGCGGAGAGCGAGCGGGGGCGGCCGGTCAGGAATAGTCGCCATTCCCTGAGCCCTTCACGTCTGCCTGATCGTCCTCTTCTTCGTCGTCAATCAGATCGTCATCGGCCACAGCCTTCAGTTCGATGGGGTTGATGGTGATCACTTCAAAATCGGTGCCACATTCCGCACAAGAAACGATTTCGCCCTCGTCCATCTCGCCTTCGTCGATGTCGAGGTCGGTTTCACATTCAGGACACAAAATCATGATTGCCTCCGCTGCAAAGAGTAGTCTTGTTATATTTAGGTCTCGACGGTATCGCGGTCAAGTGCCCAGCGAGATTTTTATTTGGAGGATTGCTATGGCGTTTTCGTCGCCGGTGTGGGTAAAATCCTTGGCCAGCCTCTTTCTGCCGATGGTGGCAGGGCTGGGGATGAATGGCGCTGGGTTCGCCCAGGATGCCAAGGCCAAGGCGGCGGAACACAATCCTCCGGACACTGCGGATGTGCGGATCGCCCGCGCCTTGCAGGACATTTCGGCGGAGCGAATTCGCGCCACCGTGGAGAAGCTGGTTTCTTTCCACACCCGGCAAACATTGTCGGCACAGGATGATGCCGCCATTGCTGAGGGGCGTGGGATCGGCGCGGCGCGAGAGTGGATCAAGGCGGAGTTCGAGCGCTACTCCAAAGCCTGCGGCGGATGTCTTGAGGTGAAGAGCGACAGCTTTACCGAAGCGGCTGCGGGCCGCATCCCGGCGCCAACGCAAATCACCAATGTTTATGCGGTCTTAAAGGGTACCGATCCGCAGAGCGCGAAGCGGATTGTGCTGGTAACCGGGCACTATGATTCGCGCAACAGCGCGGAACTCGACGCCAGCGGCGATGCTCCGGGCGCCAATGACGACGCCAGCGGAACCGCGGTCAGCCTGGAATGTGCGCGAGTTTTGAGTCAACAAAAGTTTCCCGCCACCATCCTGTTCCTGACCGTGGCGGGCGAAGAGCAAGGACTGAACGGGAGCAGCCATTTCGCTCAAATGGCGAAACAGCAAGGCTGGGACCTTGAGGCGGTGCTGAACAACGACATCGTGGGCGGCGACCAGAGTGCGGGGCAGGATTCATCCGTGGTGCGAGTATTTTCCGAAGGCTTGCCGCAGGCGGCGACTGAAGCCCAGATGCGTAGGATTCGCGCGCTGGGCGGCGAGAACGATTCACCGTCGCGCGAGCTGGCCCGCTACATTGCCGAGGTGGCGCGCACCTATCGGACTGGAGTCGAGCCGCGGATGATATTCCGGCTGGACCGCTACCTGCGCGGCGGCGACCACTCCGCCTTTAACCAGAAGGGATTCGCTGCAGTGCGTTTCACCGAATTTCGCGAGGACTACAACCACCAGCATCAGGACGTGCGCACGGATAAGGGCATGGAGTATGGAGATTTGGCGAAGTTTATGAACTTTGAATACGTGGCGAACGTGGCGCGACTGAACGCGGCAACCCTGGCCTCGTTGGCGTCGGGGCCAGCGCCGCCGGTGGAGGTGCGACTGGTGACCAAGAACCTGGAGAACGATTCCACACTGACCTGGGAATCATCTCCGGGCGGACTGGCTACCGGGTACGAGGTGGTTTCGCGGGCGACCAGCAGCCCCACGTGGGAATCCGTGTTTGCGGTTGGCCAAGCCAATCGAGCAACACTGAAACTTTCCAAGGATAATGTTATTTTTGCAGTACGGGCAGTTGACGCTCAGGGGCATCGCAGTTTGCCGGTGGTGCCCGATCCCGAGCGTTAGCGATGCGAATCCCGTCGATGCACGATTATGCCTTCTAGCGCTATTACGCTGAGCATCCCATCGTTCCAAGGATGGATCCGCCGAATCGTGCTCGCCTGCGCGGGCATTTACCTGCTCAACAACCTGCTGTTTTATACCATTTCGCCGGAGATTTATCGCTACATTCTGGACTGGTTCGGGCTCATCCCGGCGCGGGTGCTGCACGGTTTCATCTGGCAACTGGTGACGTACTCACTGCTGCACGGCACATTGGGACACTTGGTTTTCAATTTGCTGCCGTTGTGGATGTTCGGAGCCCAGATTGAGGACGACTGGGGGTCGAAGAAGTTCATCGAGTTCTATTTGTTCTGCGTGGTTGGGGCGGGACTGGTGACCATTCTGGTGGCGCTGTTCGGAGTCGGGCTGACAATGAGCACGCCCACCATTGGCGCATCCGGTGGAGTTTATGGCGTGCTAATCGCCTTCGGCATGCTTTATGGCGACCGGCCGATTTTCATGTTCCCCCTGCCATTCACCATGAAAGCGAAATACATGGTGGGCATCATGATTTTTTTTGTGCTGGTTGCGACGGTGGAGCCGTCCCGCGGCGGAGTCGCGAATTTCGCCCATCTGGGTGGTCTGCTGTTCGGCTTCCTGTATGTGAAGTTCATGCCGAGACGCGGCGCCGCGCTTGGAGTCTCAGAAAAATACTTCAGCGCGCGAAACGCTTACTACCGCTGGAAACGCAAGCGGGCGGCGCGAAAGTTCCAGGTGTACATGCGCAAGCACGACCGTAACGTCAGCTTCGACGACCAGGGGAACTACATCCCGCCCGACGAAAACGACAAGAAGAACGGCGGGTCCAAGTCGGGATGGGTGAACTAAAGCCGGCGAGTAGGACTTGGAAAACCTTCTTGAAATGCCACCAGAATCTTCGTGGGAAGCTCATCGTTTTTCTTTTTCCCGCTGAATCCAAGGTCATGCCCGGCGCCTTCAATGGGAAACACTTTGGCGGGCGCAGGGATGAGGCGCAGCGCATTTTCCAGTTCGGCGATGGATGCGAAGGGATCGCGCGCGCCATGAACGAACACAGCAGGCGTGTTGAGCCGGGGGAAATGATGCGTGCGCAATTGTTCAGGCTTGCGGGGCGGATGCAGCGGATAAGACAGTAGCAGCAACCCGCGGACCAAGAGGGGCGAGTCCGCGGCCAGCATGGTGGCCTGACGCCCGCCGTAGGAGTGACCTCCCAGATAGATCTCACCAGAATCAAGGGCCTGCATGGCCTCAACCGCCCGCCGCAAGCCTTCGCGGTCGCGGGCAGCATCGCCGGGCCGTGGCGGACCTAAGGGTCGCGCCTGGCGAAAGGGCAAATCAGAGCGCAGCACGGTGAAACCCGCCTCGGCAAATTCGTCCGCGAGGGCCACCAACAGGGGCGACTGGCAGTTGGAGCCAGCTCCGTGGGCTAAGACCAAAGTCCTGTGGATTGCGATCTCTGGGCGATGTAGAAACCCGCGCACGGGCGGGTCTCCCGGCAAAAGAAATGCTTCAGGCGGGATTGACATGATCGAAGGCCACTCCGTCTGGTACCGCCGCCAAACTCTCATACACCTGGAGCGCTTTAATTTCGCGCGCCAGCTTGGACCAGAGGCGCTGCGCATCAGAATCTTCCAGCGCGTCGCGCCTGGCTTGCGGAGATTTCCAGTATCGCAACAACACGTATTCATTTCCCGGCGCTGCATTGCGGTAGAGGCAATCGTGGCTGTAGGCGCGCGACTGCATAACGGTCATCAACTCGCGCACATCGGCTAGGGCTTGCTGCTCCATGCCCGGCAGCGGCTCGAAGATAGCGATGGAGAGGACTTCCTGGGACATCAGCGGTTTGGTCTCCGCAGGGCTTTCCGGGGCGCCGATTCCCGTACTACATGGAGGCGCATGAAATTGGTGGAACCGGAGGCCTGCCGCGTGCCGGCCACCACTCCAATCACATCTCCGGCTTTCACCACAGCGTCCTTCTTCAGTTCGGCTTCAGCGCTGAGCACCATGTCCTCCGCAGTATGCACCTGGGGATAGAGAAACGGCCGCACACCCCACAAAATGTTCATGCGGTTGCAGACTTCGGGAAACTGACTGAAGGCGACGATACCGGTTTTCGGACGATGCTTGGACAACATGCGCGCGGTATTGCCGGACTCTGTAAACACCGCGATGGCCGCCATGGGGAGTTCTTCCGCGGCGTGGGCAATGGACTCGCAAATAGTCTCTGCGATCGAATAGGGGACATTGTCGCGGCGGCGAACCGGGGCGGCATCCACCATGTTGGCTTCGGCCTCAAGCGTGATGCGAGCCATGAACGCCACTGCTTCGCGCGGATATTTCCCCGCAGCGGTCTCGCCTGACAGCATGACCGCGTCGGTATCGTCGAAAATCGCATTGGCTACGTCGCTGGCTTCGGCGCGTGTAGGCCGGGGACTCTCGATCATGGACTCCAGCATTTGAGTGGCGATAATCACCGGCTTGCGCCACTCGGCGGCCCGCCGGATGACATGCTTCTGAATTACAGGCACACGCTCGGGCGGCAGTTCGACACCAAGATCGCCGCGCGCTACCATCACGCCATCCGCCGCTTCGATCACGTCTTCCAGTTGCTCGATGGCCTGCGGCTTTTCTAGCTTCGCGATGACCGGGACTTGCTGCCCGCATTCCGCCAGAAATTCCTTGACGGCGCGGACATCGGCGCCCGAGCGAACGAACGAAATGGCGACCATATCGACGCCGTGGCGAAGGCCAAACTTGAGGTCTTTGCGGTCTTTCTCGGTGAGAGCCGGAATCGAAACAGCCGCACCCGGCAAGTTGATTCCCTGATGCTCAGACAGGAGCCCGCCGTTGATGACGTCGCATTCGACATCGGCGTCGAGCACTCTGCGGACGCGCAGCTCAATCTTGCCGTCGCTGAGCAGGATTCGCGAGCCGGGCTCGACCCCGCGAGCCAAGATGGGGAATTCGGTGGTGATGACAGTGGCGGTTCCGTCCACCTTCCGCGGCGTAATGGTCACTTGGGTCCCTGGTTTGAGGAGCACCGGTTTATGGCCTTGCAGGCTTCCAGTGCGAATCTTGGGACCTTGTAAATCCTGCAGGATGCAAATGGTGCGATTTTCTTTTTGGGCAACGCGGCGTAAACGTTCGATGCGCCGCTTGTGTTCTGGGTGTGAGCCATGCGAGAAATTCAAGCGGGCCACATCCATGCCCAGTCGCATCAGGTCGCGGATGGCATCCTCGGAGTCGCACGCCGGACCGATGGTACAGATGATCTTTGCGCGGCGCCGGCGCGGCGGGGGCGTCGCGGATTCAGGGGCCACCGGAATCTGCGGTTCGCTCATTTCCGCACTTTCCGCGAGGGCAGCAGGTGCCGGGTTTCCGCACTGGAGAGTTCGCGGCCCAACAGCAGGCGCGGGTACAAGAGAGCATTCAGCTCCGCACCCACCAGCACGACTACGGAAATCAGGTACATCCAGCCCAGCAAGGCGATGGTTACTCCGAGGGACCCGTACAGCACGCTGTAGTTCGCATAGCGTTGCACATACCAGCCGAACGCAGTAGTGGCGCCAAACCACATGCCAGTCGCCAAAGTCGCGCCCGGCAACACGGAGTGCCAGGGTTGGGTGCGGGGGACGGCGTTGTGATAGATGAGCGCTAACACTGCGATGCTGGTGAGAGTGGCGATGAGCCAGCGCATTGCGGTCCACATGAGCACGATGTAGACATCGAACTCGTGGCCGATCAAAAACAACACGCGAGTTTCGATGCGGCTACCGAAGGCGACCAGCACGGTCGCAAAGGTCATGGGAATGCCAGCCAAAACTACCAGCGAAAGCGAAATCAGGCGCTCCTGGACTAATCCCCATTTCTTGGGGAGTTCGTAACACCTGCGGAAGCCGTCCATCCAGGAAATCATAATGCCAGAGGCGGTCCACAGGGTGAGCAGGGAAGTGGTGATCATCAGGCCCACGGGGCGATTCGTCTGTTTCAGGTAATCCACGACGGTAGCGCTGCCCGCCGGCAGAATGCTGCCCAGCGCATAAGAGACTTCGCGCAGATAGGCGGCCGTCCTGCGCGACGCAGCGAGCACCGAGCCGACCACCAGCAGAGTAGGGAAGAAGGTAAGAATGGAAGAGTAGGCAGAGGCTTTGGCGGTGGCGAAGGCGTCATGCTGGAAAGCTCGCCAGAACGAGAGTCCCCAGAGTTGGAAGAACCGCACCGCTTGGGAGCGCAAAGTGCCAGGCAAGGATTCGCGGCGCACAGGAGCCCGGGGCGCCGCACTGGATTTTTCGCGGGAGATGGGTCCTGGATTAGCGTGCATGGCCTAGATAAAGAACGGGGCGACACTTGGTCGCCCCGGAATACAGACCCCTGTTGTTACTCCGCTGCCCACTCTTCGTTTTCGCCCTCGTGACGCATGAGTTCCAGAGCGCGCTCGGCTTCTTCGTAAGCGGCAGAAACTTCTTCCTGCACTTTCGAAGCCGCCTGCTCCATTTCCGGAGACAAGCGCACATTCCGGTAATACTCCATACCGGTGCCGGCAGGAATCAAGCGGCCGACGATGACGTTCTCTTTCAGTCCGCGCAAATGGTCCACCGCTCCCTGAATGGAGGCTTCGGTGAGCACGCGCGTGGTCTCCTGGAACGACGCCGCAGAGATGAATGAATCAGTGGAGAGCGACGCCTTGGTGATGCCGAGCAGCAGCGGACGGCCGGTTGCCGGCTTCCCGCCTTGCGCAATCACGTGCTCGTTCTCGTCCTGGAAGTGGAAGCGATCCACCTGCTGCTCAAGCAGGAACTTGGTGTCGCCCACATCTTCCACCTTGCGCCAACGCATCATCTGACGCACGATGACTTCGATGTGCTTGTCGCTGATGTTCACGCCCTGCAGCCGGTACACTTCCTGAATTTCGTTTACCAGGTAGGACTGCAGTTCTTTTTCTCCCAGCACGGCCAGAATGTCGTGAGGATTGAGCGGGCCATCCATGAGCGGCTCGCCTGCCCGAACGCGTTCTCCCTCCTGCACGTTGATGTGAACGCCGCGCGGCACCGAGTATTCTTTTTCGGTGCCATTGTCGGCGAGCACGTAGAGTTTGCGCATGCCCTTGGCGACTTCGCCGAACCGGACCACGCCGTCGATTTCGCTGATGACAGCAGTCTCGCGAGGCTTGCGGGCTTCGAACAGTTCGACCACACGCGGAAGACCACCAGTGATGTCTTTGGTCTTGGTGGTTTCGCGTGGGATCTTGGCCAGCACATCACCCGGGAACACGGTGTCTCCGTCCTGCACCATCAAGTGAGCCCGAGACGGCATCAGGTAACGCTTGCTGCTCTTGCCCTTGATGACGATGGCGGGTTGACGCTTCTCATCGGGCGAGTCGGCCACGACGTGGCGCGACAGGCCGGTGACTTCGTCGACTTCTTCGTGAAGCGTGACCCCTTCCTGCAAGTCTTTGAACTGCACCGCACCGCCAATTTCGGTCAGGATGGCGAAGGTGTAGGGATCCCACTCGACCAGAACCTGGCCCAGCTTGACCGCATCCCCTTCGGTTAATTTCAGTTTGGCGCCGTACACCACTGAGTAGCGCTCTCGTTCGCGACCCTTTTCGTCAATCACCGCGATCGAGCCCTGGCGGTTCATCACCACCAGATCGCCAGACTTGGCTTTGACGGTTTGCAGATTGATGAAGCGCGCCACTCCGTTGGTCTTGGCTTCCAGACGAGACTGTTCCGAGACTCGCGATGCGGTACCACCGATGTGGAAGGTACGCATGGTGAGCTGGGTTCCCGGTTCGCCGATAGACTGCGCGGCAATCACTCCAGTAGCTTCGCCCAGTTCAACCAGACGGCCCGAGGCCAGGTTTCGGCCGTAGCACATCACGCAGACGCCGCGTTTGGATTCGCAAGTCAGCACCGAACGGATTTTTACCCGCTCGATTCCGGCTGCCTGAATGGCTCCAGCCAGGTCTTCGGTAATTTCCTGGTTGATATCCACGATGACGTTGCCATCGTAGTCTTTGATTTTCTCCAGCGAAACGCGGCCCACAATGCGGTCGCGCAGGGGCTCGATGATTTCGCCGGCTTCCACGATACCGGAGACATAGATGCCGTCCACGGTTTCGCAATCGTATTCGCTGATAATGACGTCCTGCGCCACATCCACCAGACGGCGGGTGAGGTAGCCGGAGTCGGCGGTCTTCAGCGCGGTATCGGCCAGGCCTTTGCGAGCGCCGTGGGTCGAAATAAAGTACTGCAACACGGTCAACCCTTCGCGGAAGTTCGCGGTGATGGGGGTTTCGATGATCTCGCCAGAAGGCTTGGCCATTAAACCGCGCATGCCGGAGAGCTGACGGATCTGCTGTTTGGATCCGCGAGCGCCGGAGTCAGCCATCACGTAAATTGGATTCAGGCCGCCTTCTTTGTCGCGCTGCTGCATCTGACCGAACATTTCATCGGCAACTTTTTCCGTGATGCCAGACCAGATTTCAATCACTTTGTTGTAGCGCTCGCCGTTGGTGATGGCGCCGTCCAGATACTGCTGCTGAACGCTGACCACCTGTTTTTCTCCCTCGCGAACCAGGGTGCGCTTGTTGTCGGGGATGACCATGTCGTCGATCCCAATGGAGAGACCGGCGCGAGTGGCAAACTTGAAGCCGAGGTCCTTGATGCCATCGAGCATCTTGACCGTGGTTTCGAGGCCAAAGCGCAGGTAGGTGTAGTTAACCAGCTGTCCAATACCCTTTTTCTTCAATAGGCCGTTAATGAACGGCATACCCTCAGGCAGATGGTCGTTGAGGATGGCGCGTCCGACCGTGGTGTTCAGATATCCCCGTTCGAACATGACGGGTTCGGTGTGCATCAGGTCCTGATCGTCGTAGGCGGTGGTCAAATCGATGACTTCGCCGGTGTGACGTAGGCGGATGGGAGAAAGTGTTTCCAACGCGCCGGCTTCGAGCGCCAACAACACTTCGTCAATGTTAGCGAACGCGCGGCCTTCGCCTTTGGCTCCAGGCTTGGCTTTGGTCAGGTAGTAGATTCCCAAAACCATGTCCTGCGTGGGCACGGTGATGGGCTGGCCGGAAGCGGGTGACAGAATGTTGTGCGAAGACAGCATCAGGACACTGGCTTCCACCTGCGCTTCGGGAGACAGCGGAATGTGCACCGCCATCTGGTCGCCGTCGAAGTCTGCGTTGAACGCCGTGCAAACCAGAGGATGGATCTTGATCGCCTTGCCTTCGACCAGCACCGGCTCAAACGCCTGAATGCCCAAGCGGTGAAGGGTTGGGGCGCGGTTCAACAACACGGGATGGTCTTTGGTAACTTCTTCGAGGATGTCCCAGACGATCGGCTCCTGGGCTTCCACCATTTCCTTTGCCTGCTTGATGGTGGTGCAGTTGCCGGTCTGTTCCAAGCGGTGATAGATGAACGGCTTGAACAGCTCGAGCGCCATTTTCTTGGGGAGGCCGCACTGGTGCAGCTTGAGTTCAGGACCAACCACAATTACGGAACGGCCCGAGTAGTCCACCCGCTTGCCCAGCAGATTCTGACGGAAACGACCCTGCTTGCCCTTGAGGGTGTCGGAGAGCGACTTGAGCGGGCGATTGTTGGCCCCACGCAGCACGCGGCCGCGGCGTCCATTGTCAAATAGCGCATCCACGGCTTCCTGCAACATGCGTTTTTCGTTGCGCACGATGACTTCGGGGGCGTGCAGATCCATCAGCTTTTTCAACCGGTTGTTGCGGTTGATGACGCGACGGTACAGGTCGTTCAAGTCGGAGGTGGCAAAGCGTCCGCCATCCAGTGGAACCAGGGGGCGCAGTTCCGGCGGGATCACCGGGATCACGTCCAAAATCATCCAGCTCGGCTTGTTACCGCTCTTGCGGAAAGCTTCGACCACTTTTAGACGCTTGGTGTGCTTGAGCTTTTTCTGCAGCGAGGTCTCGGTCTTCATCTTCTCGCGCAGTTCCACCGAAAGCCCTTCGATGTCGACCCGCTTCAACAATTCCTTGATGGCTTCCGCGCCCATCATGGCTTTGAAGCCGGCAGGACGATACTGCTGGTCCAATTCGCGGAATTTGGCTTCGTCCTTGATGACTTCGCGCTCTTTGACCGGAGCATCGCCCGGCTCGACCACTACGTAGGCCTCGAAGTAGAGCACGGCTTCCAGGTCGCGAAGGGAGATGTCGAGCAGATGGCCAATGCGGCTGGGCAGTCCTTTGAAGAACCAGACGTGCGAGCAGGGCGAAGCCAGTTCAATGTGGCCCAGGCGTTCGCGGCGAACTTTGGACAGCGTAACTTCCACGCCGCACTTGTCGCAGATCACGCCGCGATGCTTCATCCGCTTATATTTGCCGCAAAGACATTCCCAATCTGCCACCGGGCCAAAAATGCGGGCGCAGAACAGCCCGTCCCGCTCCGGCTTGAAGGTGCGGTAGTTGATGGTCTCGGGCTTGGTGGTTTCCCCGTGCGACCAGCTACGGATTTTCTCTGGCGAGGCCAGGCTGATACGAATGGCGTCGAAGTCTGCTACCGGATTTGTCAATTCAAACGGGCTCTGACGAAACAAGTGGTCCTCCGCTTTCCTGCTCTCAAAGCAGCGGCCAGTGATGAGTGGCCGGTGCCAGTGTGAATGTTCCGTATCGGTCGAGAGCGCCTACCGTCCGGAACGGTCCTAAAAAAATTCGCGGCAGAACTCTTCTGCCGGATTGGTGTCGCTAGTCTGCCGCGGCGGCAGCCGGTTTCTTCTCCGCCGCCTTAATCAACTCGACATCGAGACAGAGCGACTGCAATTCGCGAATCAAAACGTTGAACGACTCGGGGACGCCAGGTTCCATGGCGGCCTCGCCCTTGACGATGGCCTCATAAATCTTGGTGCGGCCGTAAACATCATCCGATTTGGCGGTCAAAAGTTCCTGCAGAATGAACGCCGCCCCATACGCTTCGAGCGCCCAGACTTCCATTTCTCCAAAGCGCTGGCCACCGAACTGCGCTTTGCCACCCAGCGGTTGCTGAGTGATCAGCGAGTACGGTCCGATGGAACGGGCGTGGATCTTGTCGTCCACCAAGTGCGACAGTTTCAGCATGTAGATGTACCCGACGGTGACTGGCTGTTCGAACTGGTCGCCGGTCATGCCGTCGTGCAAGTAGGTCTTGCCGGAAGTGGGCAGGCCAGAACGTTCCAGCAAGGCCTTGATTTCCGACTCGCGGGCGCCGTCAAATACCGGCGATCCGATGTACACACCCTTGGTCAACGTGGGCGCAACCGACTCCAACTCGTCTTCGCTGAGGTCGTTGATGACGTCGGCCAAGGCGGTGTCTTTGAACAACAGTTTCAGTTCGCGGCGAATCGCGTCGGTGCGGGTGTTGTTCGCCAGAATCTCGGTGATCTTGCCGCCGATTTCATGGCAGGCCCATCCCAAGTGGGTTTCCAGAATCTGTCCAACGTTCATACGGCTGGGGACGCCGAGCGGGTTGAGCACGATTTCCACCGGCGTTCCGTCGTCGAGGTAGGGCATATCCTCTTCGGGCAGAATGCGCGCGATCACGCCCTTGTTGCCGTGCCGGCCCGCCATCTTATCGCCAACGCTGAGCTTGCGCTTCATGGCGATATAGACCTTGACCAGCTTGATGACGCCCGGCGGCAGCTCGTCTCCCTTGGTCAGCTTGTCTTTTTTCTCGTTGAGAATTTTCTTGAGCACATCGATCTGGCGCGAGGTCATTTCCTCGATCTCGTCGATCTGCTCGTTCACTCGCGGATCTTTGTCGGCGTACTTAATGCGTTTCAGGTTACGAGTCGAGATGCGCTCAATGGCATCGCGATCCAGCAACAGGCCCTTGGTCAGCAAACGCTTGTTGGTGCGCTCGTCGTGCAAGTCGGCCTGAACTTCCTTGTTGCCCAGCAGGCCTTCCAGACGCTTCAAGCGCTCGTCGGTCAGAATACGGATTTCGTCGGAGAAGTTCTTCTCCAGCTTGGCGATCTGCTGGCCTTCGATGGTCTTGGCGCGCTCGTCTTTTTCCTGGCCCTTGCGCGAGAAGATCTTCACGTCGACCACGATGCCCTCGATTCCCGGAGGGCAGTACAGCGAAGCGTCGCGCACATCGCCGGCCTTTTCGCCGAAGATGGCTCGCAGCAGTTTTTCTTCCGGGGTGAGCTGAGTTTCGCCCTTGGGCGTGACTTTACCCACCAGAATGTCGCCCTGCTTGATTCCTGCGCCGATACGAATGACGCCCGCTTCATCCAGGTTACGCAGCATGGTTTCGCTGACGTTGGGGATGTCGCGCGTCACTTCTTCCGGCCCCAGCTTGGTGTCGCGCGCCTCGAGCTCAAACTCCTCAATGTGCACCGAGGTGTAGTAATCCTCTTTCACCATCTTCTCGGAAACCAGGATGGCGTCTTCGAAGTTGTAGCCGCGCCACGGCATGAAGGCGACCAGAACGTTGCGTCCCAGCGCCAACTCGCCGAACTCGGTGCAAGGCCCGTCCGCAATCACCTGCCC
>JBBQVN010000086.1:0-15941 GCA_038211475.1 Terriglobales bacterium
AAAGATAGCGTGCGATGTTCACCATGACGAAGAAAAGATCGCCGACTTCGTCTTCCATGCGGTCGCGCAAAGCCTGCGGTATGGCTTGCCCACTTGCGCCGGCGATGCCGCGGCTATGAGGTTGAGGGCCGGGCGCGGGAAAGGAGTGCAATTCGGCCTTGAGCTCGTGAGTTTCTTCTTCCATCTTTTCAAATAAGCTTTCGATGTTGGGCCAGTCAAAACCGGCGGTGGCGGCGCGGGAACTGAGCTTGTAGGCCTCCATCAAAGAAGGAACCGCCGATGAGACACCCGCCAGCACGGAGTGTGGGGCTGAAGATTGGCCGGAGCTTTTTAGCTTCTCGGTCGCCTTGAGGGCCTGCCAGTTGCGGAGTACTTGTGCCGGCGTATCGGCGGTGGCGTCGCCAAACACATGGGGATGGCGGTCCACTAGCTTGTCGCACAGCCGGTCGAGAACGTCGTCAATGGAAAAGGTACCGTCTTCCTGAGCCATCTGCGAGTAGAAGAGGATTTGCAGGAGGAGGTCGCCAAGCTCTCCGGTGAGTTCGTGCCAGTCGCGACTATCGATGGCCTCTAACACTTCGTAGGCCTCTTCGAGGGTGTAGGGCTTGATGGTGTCGAAAGTTTGCTCGCGATCCCAGGGGCAGCCGCCGGGGCTGCGAAGTCGCGCCATGATCTGGACGGCGCGCTCAAAACGTTCGCCAGTAGTAAGTGGCATGAACAACTAATGTAATTCAGCCCAAGCGTGGCGGCAATTCTCTCTGGCGCGGGAGGGGATGAAGAGTTGAGACGAGGAGCGCGGGGTCGTCGGAAATGATGCCGTCCACGCCCCAAGTCCCGAAGGAGCGCATTTGGGAAGCGGCATTGACCGTCCAAGTGATGCACTGGAGGCCGGCCGCGTGGACCTCGGCTATCAGTTCCCTGCTCAGCAGCGAATGATGAGGGATGACGTATTGGACAGGCCATTCGCGCCAGGCGTTTAGGCTGGCTTCGGTGTCGCAGAGAAAGCCAAGCTTCAGAGCGGGAGCGAGCCGCCGCAGAGTAACCAGCACTTGTGGGAGAAACGAGGACACGAAACATCCACCGGATAGGTCATGGGCACTCAAGGCCGCGGTCAGCAGATTCTCCAAGCCGGGCACTTTCAATTCGATGTTGAGAAAGGCGCGGCTGCCGTAACGTGCAAGAACATCATCGAGTAGCGGCAGTTGGGGTAACTGGGCGGCATTCGCGGTGGCGATTTCGAGACCTGCGAAGATTGGATCGTGACAGATGATGGCGCAACCATCCGCGGTGAGGCGCGCGTCGAACTCGAAACCGTCGCAGCCCTGCTGCAGGGCGAGGTCGAACGAGGCCAGCGTGTTTTCAGGAATGGAGCGGCTGGCGCGTGCACCACGATGGCCGAGAAGCAGAGGGCGGGGCGGGTTGAGCGGGGAGTTCAATCGAGGTCGAAATCGCGAATCGGACGACCCGTGTCGGGAGTCTCTTTGGCTTTCTTGACGGCTTCCTGAAACTTCTTGTCGAGCAGTTCGGAGGCGTGCTTTTGGGCTTCGACCGACTGCTGAAAGATAGAGTCGCGGCGGCTATCGCGCTCCTTCATTGCGCGGGCGGCCTCTTCCATGTCGTTGTAAGTCCTGGGCTTCACCGGGGAGACATGCGAAATCACCTCAGCAGTGCCGGTGTCCACTTTCATGGTGGCGCCGCAACAGGGGCAGGTGACTTCAATAGTCTGGGAGGGCTCGCCCATAAGCGAATGATACCGCAAACCAATCATCGGCGGAGCAAGTTGGATGGGCGGAATGTGGCACTGGCGGAGCAATTCTTCGTTGAGCAGACTCATCGAGGTCATGCGATCAGAGCCGCTAGGATTTCCAGACGAAGACGGGACGCAAGTAGAAAGCAACTGAGAGCGGCTCAGGCCAAGATGTTAGGAGCGGTAAAAGCCAAACACAAATCCCCGAACTTGGTATGAATTTTTTCATTGGCGACGGAGAACTGCATATCTCACTCCGTTGTTCGCTTTAACTTTCAAAGACTCCGGGAGGCGCCGGCGCGGAACGTGTGGGCACGAGAACAGTTTAGAATTCTGGTTGGCGGCAAGACTGATTACGTCTTCACGCAACGATTGCAAATATGACCTCTCCGCTCCGCACCATTTTTTTTGACGTTGGGAACACGTTGCTGTTTGCCAATCACGACGTGATTCTGAAGCCGCTGCGGGATCGCGGGGTTGAGCCCGGCACGGAATTGTTAGACGCAGTCCTGCGTCGCAACAAGAACGCATTTGATAAACAGCTCAGGCCTGGCCGCAAGCCGGACCACAGCTTCTGGTGGATGTATTACGAACTCCTGCTGAAGGAATTGGATCTGAAAGACGCCGGGATGCATGAATGGCTGGTGCGAGGGGCGCGGAATTCGCAGAACTGGGACCAGTTGCGCGAGGGAACGAGGGAGCGACTGCAAGAACTGGGGCAGCGGTACCGGATGGCGGTGATCTCCAATGCGGATGGAACGGTAAAAGAACTACTGGAACGGTGCGGAATTGCCGACTGTTTTGAAAGCATCACCGACTCGGGGCTAGTGGGTTGCGAAAAACCGGATGCGGCGATTTTTCAGATGGCGCTCGATGGTATGTCCGCCCGGGCGGACGAGAGCTTGTACGTCGGCGATATGTACTCGGTGGACTACGCGGGAGCGAAAGGAGTTGGCATGCAGGCCGTGCTTCTGGATGTTGCGGGGGCTTATCGCGAGAAGGATGTGCCGCGAGTGGAATCGCTGGAAAAGTTGGCGGAACTTCTCAACCAAACAGCGCATTAGAGCCACTACTCGATCGTCAGGATATGGTGATCGTGACAACCGGTTTCGATGGCGGAGTAAATGTCGTTGAGCAAGCTACGGCCGTAGCGGGAAATAAAATAAATTCCTGCAATCTCGCGTTCCTGCAAAGCGTTTTTGGGGAACAGTGACTGGCTTAGGGAATCCGCGTGGCGGGCGAGAATGACCTGGCGGCGCAACTCTGCGCGTGCGGCACGCGACTGCAAACGCTTTAACTGATAGTTCATTTTGGCTGAAGCATTCGCGGCTGCGCCGAGCAAAGACGCATCCAACTGGGCAAGCGACCCTTGCAGGCCAGCGAGCGATTCCGCCACGCGCCCGCGCGCCGCTTCAAATCCCTGTTGCACATCGGCTGGAAGCGCGCTCACCGCAATGTATTCGCGTAAGGCATCCGCGCCGCGGAACAGGTCTTCCAATTGCAGAGAATATTTCTGTAACAGACGCTTCGGCTTGGGCTCGACCAAGGTGGCGGAGAAGCGCGGAAGGATGGGCGTGACCCTTCCAAGCAGCGCTTGGTAGACCACTGCTGCCTGCGCAAAATAAGCCACTTCCGCCGCTCCGCCGATATAGGCCAGGGTCGGCAGCAAGTAGTCTTGCACCACGGGACGCAGTATCGCGTTGGGGCTGAAGTCTTGTGGGGCGGCGGCAAGACGCTCCAGCAGTTGCCCGGCGGTAAAGGTCTTCGCTCCGGCGATAAATTCCAAGTTCGCCGCGCTGTTTGCAACGCCGTTCGACTGCTTGCGGCGAATGGGCAGGCGCGCGCCGTCTTGTAACAGAAACAACAGCGTAGAGAGCGGCGTGACTTTGACCTGCTGATGGTATCCGGCGGACTGAAGCGCCTTGCCGCGGGCCAGCAGCGCGTCGTCGAGGGCGGTGGCGTCTTCAATCACGCGGCGGTAAAGCGGGGCGGCGATCGCATCGAACGCGGGGTCGGCGCCGTCGAGCAAGATCACGCCGAAGTCAGAAGCCAGACGCGCGATCAGACGCGCGAATGCAGTGCCCAGGGTTTCGCCGGGCTGATATGCGTCGCGCAGAAATTCGGCGGCCTCAGAGCTGCCCAGAAGGTCGGTAGCGGCGCGGACCACGGTGTCGATTTCAGGACCCAGAGTGACGGCGGCGACGGGCGACTCCGGTACGCCGTGCGATGGCGTGGAGAGCGCGGCCAGGGTGCCGTCGGGATGAAGAAACGCCGTGTGGTTGACTTCGGCGAGGTCGTGGTCTTCGGTGGCGAGCCAGAAGACGGGGACGCAGTCCACGCCCCCGGCGGTGGCTTCCGCGGCCAGCTTGGCGGCGTGCAGCAGTTTGAGAATCGAGTACAACGGACCGCCGAACAATCCGACCTGCTGGCCGGTGACGATCGCCACGGAGCCATTCTGCAGGCGAGCGATGTTGGCGAGGGTTTTCTCGCCAGATCCGAAGTGCTGGCTCTGAGCGGTAAGGATGGCGGCGACTTTCGCGCGACGGGCATCATCGTAGACGATGCGGGTGCGCTCGTTCTGAAACCATTCGGAAAATGCGGCGTTGCGCGGATAGAAACGTTGAAGGGCCGGAGACGCGGCGAGGAAATCCGCAAAGAGGCGGGTGGTATGGGGCATGTGAGCGAACGGAAGACACTCGGCCTTCACCGAACCTCCGAACAGCATGGAATGAGTGTGGACATGGGTATCGAGCGCAGCCTTCCGCTGCCAGCATCAACATTGTACAAAGGAACGCCTTGTCATCAGATGATTCGAGCACGGGGAGGGTGCAGAGAGGGCCGAGTGCAGAGAGGGGCCGCTTACATCATTGCCACTGAGCGCGTTCACGATTCCATCGGTCGGGAGACTCCATCCCCATGAGCACTGCTCCCGGGTTCGGAGGGAAAATCGCGGCATTGTCATCACCGGCGTCCGGCGCCGACAAGAGGCCTACCGTTAGAGATAACGCGGTTGAAATCACTGTTCCGCGCGCTTCTGGAATTTCTTGCCCCGGTTTGACTTCCCTGCCGCCACGCCCTACCCTAGAAGTAGTTCTTTACAGTTGGCCAAACCCACAAGTGGGGGCGTCACGGTTTCGACGAGGATGCTTGCGGCCAGGAGGCATGTCGGGGTGCACACACCCGCAATCGCGTGCAAAATGATAATTGCCAATCAACAAATGGCATACGCAGCCTAATTAGTTAGGCCGCCGTTCTCCACCGCTTTGCTCATGGGCGGTGAGCAGAACGTCACACAGTGAGCCGCTCTTCTCCGCTACGTCTGGGCGGGGAGGCTAAGATCTCAGGCTAGCGAGAGGCGTTTCTTGTCCGTTCTGAGCGTCGACCGCGAACGTTCCCGGTGAAGGCCGGGAGCATGAACGTGACTACGCATGTAGGCTCCTGACCAGTAACTTTTTCGGACGCGGGTTCGACTCCCGCCGCCTCCACCACATCCAATTCCGCAGGGTTCTAAACTTTCCATTACATCCAGGTCATAAAGCCTCGCTGCTAACACGGTGCGCTGTGAAGCTCGCCGCCTTGGTTTTTGTGCGTCCCGTGAACTGCGGCACGCAGAATGGTCCGAAATTCACCTGGGAGAAAGCGAGTGGCGACCATTTCATCGCCGCCAGCTTGCGATCCCGGTCCGGATTCAGTTACTTTTTGCTGGACGGTGTTCATATAACGGCACGAAAACTTCCGTAGGAAGGTAACCGGTGGAATTGCCTGAGCAATTAAGCCCCTTCCATGCTTCGCTGGCCGCGTTTTAATTCCGATTTGATATGGAACTGACGTCCCGTTGGCAAGACTTCAAATACAGGGCCGGGGATTCCACGGGGGGAGCTACTCCAGAGAAGAAACGCGTCATGTTGTTGGGCTTTTTCGAGGATGCAGCGGAAGAGATCGCAAGTGTGGTTCCCGAGTACTTTCCCAAGCTTCTCCGCGTAGCGACCACCCATCGTCAGCATCTGGGAAGCGATTCGCCGTTGAGGCTGGACTCGCGCTCAGGGGTTCAGGGAGATGTGCGCCTCCCTAGGCGTGGATGAGTAGTTCGACAGCACTGTTCGGCCCAGCAATGAGAGTCGACTGGTCGCAGCAGCGGGAAATCATTCAGAAATGGGGCCAATTTTAATCATTTGCAAGGCGGGGGCACAGGTCTATGATTGAATCTACCTTGTTTTCGCGCAGTTTCGCGGCCCCAGACAACGTAGTTTTGCGTCCCGGGAGTGCGATCGAAGACGGCTTGAGATGGTCACTGTAATATCACGGTTTCGAGTTCGTAACGGGATGGAAGAGGCGGTTCGCCAAGCTTTTCTCAACCGACCTCGTTGGGTCGAGAAGGCACCCGGCTTTTGTGGTTTTGACGTCCTTACCGATGCTACTGACTCCGCCGTGTTCCTGCTGCTGACACGATGGACAGACGAAGAATCGTTTCGCGTCTGGCATCGCAGCGACTCGCATCACGCGTCGCACGTGCTCATCCCAAAGGGCTTGAAGCTGGATGCGGCGTTCACTTCGGTGACTATCGGACATAGCATCCACCCTTCTGTGCCAGCCCAGCCGCTGGCAGATGCCATTGAACACCACCCTGATGCCCTTTCCGAATGGTTAGCGAACTCGGAGACGGTCTTAGCCGTGCTTTTGTCGCCCGACGGTACGATTCGCGAGCGCAACCGCGCCGCCCAAGGCATCTTGCCGGCAAATCTCGCCGAGAGTAGACACCCGAAGCTTTGGGATTATCTGGTGTGCTCCGACGCTGAGCACCTGCAGCACCGGCTATCGGAATCCGGAAGCGCATATGGTGCCTCTTTTCTATTGAACCTAGTTGACGGAGAGCAGAGTCCGGTCACATGGGAAGCTCGATTGCTGCGCTGCGATGAATCCTTTCTGTTGTTGGCAACCGAGGAACTGCGTCACGTTTCTCATTTTCAGAATGAGATACTCAGGCTCACAAATGATCTGTCGATAACCGTTCGAGACGCTGCGCAGAAGAATCGTGAGCTTAAGAGCGCCAACGAGAGAGTGGAAATGCTTGCCCGCACAGACGGCCTGACCGGTCTGGCCAATCGCCGTATGCTGGAAGAGACCGTGCCAAGGGAGGTTTCGCGAGCCAATCGTCTAAATGAAAGTCTGAGCGTCATTTTTGTCGACGTAGATCACTTCAAACCGATCAACGATGAATTTGGCCACAAGGCTGGCGATCAGGTTCTTGCTCAACTTGGGAACATCTTCAAGAATCAGCTGCGTTCATACGAACTTGCGGCCCGATCTGGTGGCGACGAGTTCGTTCTGCTGCTACCCGGAACTACCAGAGACGGAGCAATCGTTATCGCTGAACGCATGCGAGAAAAGGTAAGGGCCGTTGCAGTACCGGAATATCCGCGGCAGGTCGCCATCAGCATGGGCATCGCAGCGATCGTGCCTGGCGAGACCGGAGAAGAATTGGTTGCTCGCGCTGACGAAGCGCTTTACCGCGCCAAGAGGAAAGGCGGAGATAGGTTCGAAGTGGCATAGTTGCACATTGCTTCAGAGCAGATTCTAGGAGTAGCAAAATGACGCAGTCGGTTTCTGACAGTTTCAAGCTCGCGCAAAGGCTGCTGTCTGTCAAGCAGAACGTGTCCCAGGCAGTCTCTGACCAGTTCTTTCAGATCCATCCCGAATGGGAAGTCCGGTACGGGGAGCGGGGCCGGCAGTTCTGTGCTGCCGATGCTTCTTTCCACATCGAGTTTCTAGCCGGGGCCATCCAGGCAGGCTCTCCCGAGGCTTTTGCAGATTATGCACGCTGGACGGCCAGAATGCTTGGCGCCAGAGGTATTGACGCACATTCTTTGGAGGAGAATTTTGCGCAGCTTGAGGGGCATCTTTCTCCGGTTCTCTCCCCGGCCGAGCAGATGGCGGTCTCGACCTTCCTGGAAAGCGGCCGGCAAGCTTGCTCCATCCCTGCTGCAACTTTGGAAATGCAATCACCTGACGGCCCACTTAGACTTACCCGAAACGCGTTTTTAGCGGCCATTCTAAGTGGTCAACGTCAAGCTGCGCTCAGCATAGTTGAGGAAACGCTTCTGAACGGTACCCGCAACGTGGATATTTACGTCGATGTCATCGCCGAATCCCTCGGTAGTATCGGTTCCCTTTGGGAACAGAACAAGATCAGCGTGGCGCAGGAACACATCGCGACTGCGATCGCGCAGTATGTGATCGCCATGATCTATCCTCGACTTGTTCCAACATCGCCCAACAGGGGGAGTATGGTTGTAACGGGCGTATCCGGGGAACTTCACCAGATTGGCGCGAATCTGGTAGCTGACGTTTTTGAGGAAAATGGATGGACGGTGCGCTTTCTCGGGACTAACCTGCCGCACTCGACAATTCTCAGTACAATCGAAGAGATCTCGGCCGATGTCCTTTGCATTTCCACCACTCTGGTTGCAAGCCTTTCCTCCGCCGCAGATTTAATTAGAGTCGTTCAAAAGAAGCTGGGCGAGAAGGCTCCGAGAATTGTGGTGGGAGGTGCAGCGTATCGAATCGCTCCCCAATTCACCTTGGAAATAGGTTCGGCTGAGGCCATCCCCGATCTAAGACAGGCGCTTCTGACGCTCTGTCCATAGCCGATATGGCCCGTTCCCTCTGAGGGTGAGAGTGAGCGCCTTTGGAATCCGCTGGTACTCGTTACCTGGAAGTCCTTCGAAACATAGACACGTGTATACGGATACCCCGAGCTCGACCGCGATACCCCGCATGCAACCTTGTACGTCGCTTCGCGAGCATCCTCCTTCCTGGTGACAGGAAAGGACGGCGCATTCGACCTGCGCAATCTGCCGCCCAGCGACTACGCCATCACGGCCTGGCCCAAAAGCTGGGCAGTTTGACTCAGCAATTGCACGTGTCGCAGAGAGAAGTCCGCAAGATGGAGTTCGCGTTCCAGAGCCAAGCCGGAAACGTGTAAACAAATGGTCATCGGAGTGTCACAGTTTCGCTGGGCCGCTCCTCATTTACCCCACTTCTGGTACTTTGTAGGAGAGCCGCGGCCCTGAACCCGAGGGAAGGCGGAGTACCCTGCATCTCCTGCGATGGAAAATATTCTTGTTATTGAAGACGACCACGCGGTACAAAAAGCTCTGACCCGGCTGTTTGAAGCAGAGGAGTATGGGGTGAGGGTTGCCTCCAACGGCGCAGCGGGTCTGGAAATGTTCAGGGAGATGCTTCCCTCAGCGGTGGTGTTGGACTTACGGATCCCAGGCACGCAGGGTCAGGAAGTGTGCCGCCAGATGAAGGAGGCGGTGCCGGGCCTGCCGGTGATCATCCTGAGCGCGAAGTCCGAAGTGAGCGACAAAGTGCTGCTGCTAGAGCTAGGCGCCGACGATTACGTGACTAAGCCGTTTAGCCCGCGGGAACTGTTGGCCCGGGTACAGGCCGCGATTCGCCGGTCGACTCGCGCCAGCGTTGGCGACAGCTACGGTTTTGACGACGTCGTGGTGGATTTCTCCAAGATGGAGTTAAGCCGCGGTGGGAACGCGGTGTCGCTGACGGCGCAAGAATTCAAGGTGCTGAAGTTCATGAGCTGCAACCCCGGGCGAGTGATCTCGCGTGAGGAACTGCTCAACGAAGTGTGGGGTTATCAAAATTATCCTTCCACTCGCACGGTGGACAATCACATCTTGCGGCTGCGCCAGAAACTGGAAAAAGACCCTTCTAATCCGCTGCACTTTCGCACCGTACACAGTGCGGGATACAAATTTGTGCCCTAATCAGCAGTGATCAAAACTGCCGGAATACCGCCAGTAGCGGTATGCGGAAAAGCATTGTGAAGGACTTGCGGCTACGAACGAAGTTCCTGTTTTCCATGATCCTGGTCTCCGCAGGGCTGACGGGGACAACCCTGCTCCTGGTAGGCCGCACGGTCACCGCGCACGTGCGCGAGCAAGTTGCGGAGGACCTGCGGACCTCGGTCGCAGCGTTCCGCAACACTCAGGAACAGCGCGGGAATACACTGCAACACGCGGCCCAACTCCTGGCCGACCTGCCCAACGTGCGCGCACTGATGACGACCCGGGATGCTCCCACCATTCAAGATGCATCGCAGCCGGTCTGGCAACTGGTAGGAAGCGACCTGCTGGCATTAGCCGAACCGAACGGCAAAGTGCTGGCCCTGCACGCGGCGGCAGGGGACTTCAGCGCGGAAATGACCGAGGAATCCTTTCAAAAGACGCTGGCGGAGGACCAACCCCGGCGCTGGTGGTACGGCTCGGGACATTTGTACGAAGTGTTCGTCCAACCTGTGTATTTTGGCAGCGCCGGCGCCCAACGGTTACTGGGCTATGCGGCGCTGGGATACGAGATCGATGACAAAATTGCGCAGGAAGCGAGTCGCGTCGCCGCCAGCCAGGTAGTGTTCCTATACTCGGGCCGAGCGGTGCGGGGCACCCTGAGTACGCCGCAGCAGAAGGCTTTGCTCGCGTCTGCCGCACTCCGCATTGAGGGAGGTTCCACCCCACGCTTGGTGCAACTTGGCCAAGAACGGTTCCTGATGACCACGGTGGCTCTCGCCCAGGGTCCGCAACCAGCGGTGCAATTGGTGGTGTTGAAGTCGTTCGATCAAGCCACTGGCTTTCTCGATCGTTTGAATCGCATGTTGCTGGGGATGGGGCTGGCGGCGGTGTTTGTGGGCAGCCTGCTTGTTTTGCTGATCGCCCACACCTTCACTCGCCCGCTCGAAACCCTGGTGGACGGAGTGCGGGCGCTAGGCCGGGGGGACTATACCTATCCGCTTGAAGCCCGGGGGAAGGATGAAGTGGCGGAAGTGACCAGCGCCTTCGGACGCATGAGGCAAGACCTGCAGAAGACGCAGCAGGAGCTATTGGAAGCCGAGCGTCTGGCCACCATTGGGCGCATGGCAAGTTCGATTTCCCATGACTTACGCCACTCGCTCGCAGCGGTCGTAGCCAATGCGGAATTCTTGTGCGAGGCGAATCTATCGCCAGTGCAACGGGAAGAGCTGTATGCCGAGATTCGAGTCGCGGTCAATCAAATGACCGACTTAATTGAATCGTTGTTAGAATTTTCCCGGACCCGCGAGTCGTTGCACCCGTCCTATGGCAGCCTGAAGGATACGATACAAAAAGCGATCCAGTCAGTGCGTGCACATCCTGGCTATCAGGGAGTGCAGATCAACATTTCGAACAACGGGTCCACCGAAGGGTCCTTCGACCACAAGAAGCTGGAAAGGGTGTTCCACAACCTGCTGTTAAATGCATGCGAGGCGTTGCGGCGTCCTACCGGCAAGGTGGATGTGGTCTTACGGCGGGCGGAGCAGTATTGGGACATTCGGGTAGAGGACAACGGTGGCGGGGTCTCAGAATCGGTGCAGGACAAGATTTTTGAGCCGTTCTTCAGTGTGGGAAAAGAAAACGGCGCTGGCATGGGATTAACAGTGGTCCAGAAAATCGTGCAGGACCATGGGGGAGATGTAGTGCTGGAGAAGACGTCTCCGGCAGGGACGGTGTTCAGGGTTCGGTTGCCTCGTCAGTCGCCGCCCGGCGCGCGAGCTGGGCCAATAGGAGGGTAAGATGCTCAGCAGCACAAGCAGCGAAGGGTTCAGGTCAGGGCTTCAGCTAGCCGGTTGGATGTTAGCGCTTTCCGGCCTGACTTTGGCGCAAGCGCCAAGCCAGCCAACGCATGAGCCGGTGGCACTCATCGACACGGTGCGGAGTTTGCAGCAGGAAGTGCAGCTATTGCGCACAGCGGTCGAGGAAGTGCGCTCGCAAGCAGATGCTTCCCGCGAGGAAATTTTGGAGTTGCGGCAGGCGCTGGAGCAGACCCAAGCGGAACTCAGGCAAGAACGCAGAGCGCCTGCGCCAGCGGCCGCATTGGAGACTGCGTCGCGGGCAACTGCCGAGCCCGAACCGGCTGCCCCGGAGGAGGGTGTGTCTTCCCCGGGAAGTGTCGAGGCGCGGCTAGCAAAACTGTGGGAACAATTTCAGTTCCTCACCAGCGTAGTGGATGAACAGCATCAAACGAAAATCGAGAGTGCGTCGAAATATCGCATGCGGCTGTCGGGGATCGTGCTGCTGAATCTATTCAGCAACCGGGGGCTGTCTGACAATCTGGACATCCCGACCTATGCGCTGCAGCGAAGTCAGGGAGACCCCACGGGAAGTTTTGGTGCTTCTTTGCGGCAATCTCAAATCGGGCTGGAAGTCTTCGGGCCACGACTGCTGGGGGCACGTACTGGCGGCGACGTGCAACTGGATTTCGCCGGAGGATTCCCGAATACAGCCAACGGAGCGAATTCAGGCTTGGTCAGGCTGCGAACCGGAACATTCCATGTGGATTGGGAGCGAACCTCGATTGTCGCGGGACAAGACCAACTTTTCTTTTCGCCCCGAGCACCCACTTCGTTCGCGTCGTTGGCGGTTCCAGCGCTCTCCTATGCGGGCAACTTGTGGAGCTGGACCCCTCAGGTGAGAGTGGAGCACCGGCTGTGGAGTTCCGAAGCAACCGAAGTGAAGGTACAGGCCGGGATCTTAGACAATCTGACCGGCGAGCCGCCCTTGTACTCTACCTACCGCGCCGCCCAGGCCGGGGAACAATCGCGAGAACCGGCATATGCAGCGCGAATGGGCTGGCAGCGTCGCTTCGGCGAACGGCTCTGGAGTGTGGGCAGCAGTGGGTACTACAGCCGCCAGAACTATGGCTACAAGCGCAAGCAAGATGGCTGGGCAGGTACCCTGGACTGGGACTTGTCACTGACTAGAAAATGGGCACTGAGCGGGGCGTTCTACAGGGGCCGCGCAATCGGAGGAATTGGAGGCGGCTTGGGCCGCAGCGTTATCTTTAGCGACAATCCCAATCTGCCCTCAGCAAGGATTCGTGGCCTTGATGCGATCGGCGGCTGGTCGCAGTTGAAATACCAGGCCTCGCCGACACTGGAATTCAACCTCGCGTTCGGCCAGGACAGCACGTTTGCGCGCGATTTAAAAGCGTTTCAGAATCCAATGGCCTACTTTGATCCGAATTTGAATCGCAACGTCGGATCGTTCACCAACTTTATCTATCGCCCACGTTCCAACCTGTTATTCTCAGGCGAGTATCGATACTTCAGGTCGTCCTACCTTACGTACGCAGCTCAGACAACGGGCCAAGTGAACTTGAGCATGGGAATCCTGTTCTAGCCAAGATGATCTCGTCCTTCCAAAAGTTATGGTACGGTCTGGCGGCCGTGGTGCTGGCGTGTTTGTCTGCGGCACCCCTCTCGAGCCAGGAACTTCTGACCGTCACAGGGAGGGTGGAAGTGGCAGTGGTGGGCAAAGCAACTCGCGGAGTGGATAACAGAAACGCAGTGGTGTGGCTCACCCCTCTCGACAACAGTGGTACGGCGTTTCGGGACAATCCGGATTCGCATCTGCGTCTGGTGCAGCGCGGCAAGGCCTTCGAGCCACACTTACTGGTGGTGCCAGTCGGGGCGGAGGTCGAATTCCCCAACCATGACCCGTTCTTCCATAATGTGTTTTCTTTATTCGAGGGTAAGCGCTTCGACTTGGGCCTTTACGAGGCCGGGGGCTCGCGACTGGTCCGCATTGATCGGCTAGGCATCAGTTATATCTTCTGCAATATCCATCCCGAAATGAGCGCGGTGGTGATCGCGTTGAGTACACCGTATTATGCGGTTTCCAACCGAAGCGGCCAGTTTTCGATTAGCGAAGTTCCGCCGGGACGGTACATGCTTCAGATCTGGGACGAGGCGGCCATCCCGGAGTCATTGAAATCCGGGTCGCGGCAAGTGACACTCTCTGCGGCAGCCCCATCCCTGGGAGTCATCCATCTGACCGCGGCTGCCCTAGTTCGGCCGTCGCATAAAGACAAGTACGGACGAGACTATGACGCAGCGAAGCCAGGAAATCCCATCTATCACTAGGCCGAAGTCGACGGACTCAAAGCTGATGCGCCCGGAGCGCTGCGGCATCTTCGAGCGGCTGTTCAGTTTTGATCGGCTGGATCTTTGGTCGGCTTCGGATTCATCACGAGATGGAACAGGTTGCGGAGCAACCGCTGACCTTGAGTGGTGAGAATTGACTCGGGATGGAACTGAACGCCGTACATCATCAATTTCTTGTGGGCCACAGCCATGACGATTGAACCGCAATTCGCGATGACCTCCAGATCGCTGGGCAAAGTAAGCGCGGCCAGCGAGTGATAGCGGCCGACTTCGATTTCTTCGGGAAGGCCATCAAACAGCGGATGTCGAGTGTGTTGAACCCGCGATTTCTTGCCGTGAACGATCTCGCCGGCGGGGCCTACCACACCGCCCAGAGCGGTCACGATGGCCTGGTGGCCGAGGCACACACCGAACAATGGAATCTCCTCGGCAGCAGCACGAATCAGATCGACGCAGCAGCCAGCATCCTCTGGCGCACCTGGCCCAGGAGACAAGACAATCAGCTTGGTTTGCCGGGATGCGGCGATCGCAAGTGCGTCGGGCACTGTAATGCTGTTGCGATGGACTTCGACCTCCGCTCCCAGAACGCGCAACGCGTCCACTAAATTGAAGGTGAATGAGTCGAAGTTATCGATGAACAACACATGAGGTTTACCGGCCATGGCCACTTCCAGCGCTAGTTGTCGCGCTTTGACGATTGGCGCGGGCGATAGCGCGGAGTACCGCTTCGGCTTTGCGGCGAGTTTCATCAGCTTCAAGAGCGGGGACCGAGTCAAAAACTACCCCAGCACCGGCACGCACCCTAGCCACCCCATCCTTTACCAGAGCGGAGCGAATCACAATCGCCGTATCAAAACTTCCATCGCCACGCAGATAGCCGACCGCACCGCCATAAGGACCGCGGCGACCGAGTTCATAGCGGCGCAAGAGCTGCATGGCGCGAATCTTAGGCGCGCCCGTGAGGGTCCCCATGTTCATGCTGGCCTGGTAAGCGTGAAGAGCGTCGAGGCCATCGCGCAACTCGCCGCAGACGCGCGATACCAGATGCATGACGTGTGAATATCGTCCGATGCGCAGCAGCTCGGCGACAAAGCGAGTGCCGGGCTTCGTCACCCGAGCCACATCGTTGCGGGCTAGGTCCACCAGCATCATGTGCTCGGCATTTTCCTTGGTGTCAAGGCGGAGTTCCACTTCAAAACGGCTGTCCAGATCCGAGTCCACGGAACCGTCGGGATGCAATCCCCGAGGGCGGGTTCCGGCGATGGGCGAGATTTCCACCTGGCGGGAGTGACCATCCACCTTCACTGCCGACTCAGGAGAAGCGCCGAACAAAACGAAATCGCCTGCGTTGACATAGAAGAGGTAAGGGCTGGGGTTGAGCGTGCGAAGTGATTCGTACGACAAGAAGGAGTCGGCACAAGGCAGGGAGAAGGTTCGTGACGGCACGATTTGAAATACGTCTCCAACCACGATGTGCTGCTGCAAAGCTTGGACATTACGCTCAAACTCTGCGTCGGAGCGATCCACGTGCGCTGCGGCGAAGCTGTCAGCTTCTCCCGAGTAAATGGCCGGCCGAAGTTCTTCCATTTTGATCTCGCTGGCAGCGTCACTTATAACGGTCAGTGTTCGCACGGCTGAATGGTAGTTCGGAACGGCAAATTCGCCGCCAAAGACGTTTAACACCACGAACGATCGTTGCGCCAGATGGTCGATCACCAGCAGTTGATCAGCGAGATAGAAGAGGAAATCAGGAAAGCTGTCGCCAGAGTTAGATTTGGGGAGTGGTTCGAACTGCTCCACAAGATCGTAAGCGAAGATGCCGGCGAGAAAAACGGCCTCCGGGAGATCCGAGGTCTCCGGCGTCAATGTTTGGGCGATGGTCCGCAAAACAGTGAGCACGGAGGGCGCGTGAAGGCGTTCCTGCTCGTCGCTCAGGCCGATGACTTTTGCGACCGTCAGGCACAACTCATCACGAGAGAGTTGCGGGGTGAACGTCGCCAATTCTCGTTGCAGGAACGGCAGGACGCTCCGGCCATTGCTGTTCAGCGCCCGCACCATCACGGAGGGACCGCGGCAGATGACCTCCAACGCAGAGGACAGCACCAGTAGGCTTTTCTGCGTCTGGCGGCTGCTGGGCTCGGCAGATTCCAGCAAGACGGTATAAGGCCGCCGACCACCTTCGGTCAACTGGCGAAACACGGCGAGCGGAGAGGGCTCGGTAGC
>JBBQVN010000087.1:0-15857 GCA_038211475.1 Terriglobales bacterium
GAGTACGCCGACATTCTGGCTGCGCGGGTGCTTGAAGAGGGGACGGCCAGCCCCGAATCCATATTGATGGAGGCATGGGAACGTTACAAACTACCCATCGCTATTACTGAGTGCCACAATGGCTGCACGCGCGAGGAACAACTGCGTTGGTTCCACGACGTCTGGCAGGCGGCGGAACAATGCATACAGCGGGGAGCGGATATTCGAGCCGTCACTGCCTGGTCGCTGCTCGGCGCATTCGATTGGAACCAACTGGTAACCCGCAACGATGGCCATTACGAACCAGGTGTTTACGACGTCCGGTTTGGCAAACCGAAACCCACAGCGCTGGTCGGAATGATGCAGAGTCTGGGCACGGGTCACATCCTGGACCACCCCGTTTTGCAAGTCCCTGGATGGTGGAAGCGGTCAGATCGGTTTGTCTATGGCATCGCAGTCGATAAACGAGGCGCAACGAAACCGATCAACCGTATTGAAGACCAACTCTTGATTCGCGGTCCCATTTCTGGAGCGCGCCCGATCCTGATCAGCGGAGGTGGCGGCACTCTTGGTCAGGCCTTTGCCCGCATATGCGAACGCCGGGGACTAGCCTATCGCTCTCTTTGCCGCGCACAGTTCGATATAGCCGATCAAGCCTCCGTCCATAGAGCGCTCGCCACTTTCCAGCCGTGGGCCATCATCAATGCAGCTGGATTTGTGAACGTTGACGAAGCGGAACTGCACAGGTCTCGTTGCTATCGAGAAAACACTGAAGGCCCGTCCCTTCTTGCCTCGGAATGCGCTCAGCGGAACATTCAGCTCCTGACATTCTCGACAGACCTCGTGTTCGGAACAGGCTCGCGTCCTCTCGTGGAAAGTGATCACACGGCCCCAAAGAATTATTACGGGATCAGCAAAGTAGAAGCAGAACGGCGAGTGCTGGCGGCGATGCCATCCGCGCTCGTTGTCCGAACCAGTGCGTTTTTTGGTCCGTGGGACGAGTACAACTTTTTAGCTATTGCCTTACAACGGCTGCAAGAGGGACTCCATCTGCGTGCAGCGACGGATGCCGTCGTCTCCCCCACGTACGTTCCGGATTTGGTGAATACCTGCCTCGATTTGCTTGTCGACGGTGACAGGGGAATTTGGCATCTGGCCAACCGTGGAGCAATTTCCTGGGCCGCTTTGGCAGAAGAAGTAGCAAATGCTGCCGGCGTTTCTGCGCGCTCGCTGCAGAAGTGCAAGTTGAACGATCTACAGCTACGTGCCGATCGTCCTCTATACAGCGCATTGGACAGCGAAAGGGCGAGACTGTTGCCACCTTTGGACGACGCTCTTGGCCGCTTTCTAAGCGAGCGCGACGTCGTCTCAACCCCTTCTTTCAGTATGATCCAAGGCAGATAACAGCGAAGCACCGCCTCAAGGAACGGTTAGCTTCGACATTTACGGAAAGGGCGGCAAACGACCTTCCCAGCCGCAGAGGACTTTTAATAATCCGAAACGGCGATTGGTCTATGCCAAAACCGCCGGTCCTCTACGCAACCTCTGATTCCGAGGTCAGTGCGTTGGCAGTGCGCGTTGGGACTAGTGGCAACGAAAGTCCGGAATAAACCCGATCCCGCATGTGTCCGTCCGATACCGGTACCCGGTTGGCCGCGAGTCGTTTAAACGTAGCTAAGGCCTGAGCGGTAACCTGATCCATGTTGTAGTACTTGTAAGTGGCAAGCCGGCCCACAAAAGTCACGCTGGGAGTGGAATCCGCCAGGTCTTTATATTTCTTGTACAAGAGGTGGTTTTCCGGTCGCGGCACGGGGTAATATGGGTCGCCGTCGTCCTGCGGAAACTCATAAACCACACTCGTCTTCGGATGTTCTTGCCCCGTTAAATACTTGAATTCCGTGACCCGCGTATAAAGATGTTCGTTTGGATAGTTCACCACAGCTGCCGGCTGAAACGTAGCCTTATTCAAGGTCTCATGCTTGAACTCAAGCGACCGGTACGGAAGCCGGCCATAGCGGAAATCAAAAAACTCGTCTACGGGTCCGGTGTAGATAAGTTGCCGGTAGGGAAGCGATTTTCCAATCTCACGATAATTCGCATTTAGCAATATCTTGATATTCGGATGATCCAGCATGTTTTCGAACATCCTGGTGTATCCGTGCAGCGGCATCGACTGGTAGGTATCGCTAAAATACCGATTATCACGATTCGTTCGCACCGGCACCCTTGCCGTCACCGAGGCGTCCAGTTCGGACGGATCCATGTTCCATTGCTTTCGCGTGTAGGTCCGGAAAAACTTTTCATAAAGGTCGCGACCCACCCGACTGACTACGACATCTTCGGATGTTTTGATTTCGGTCTTTTTCTCGGCGAGCCCTTCAAGAAACTTATCCGCCTCGAAGGAGTTCATGCTCAGCCCGTAAAGCTGGTTCAACGTGTTCAGATTAATCGGCATCGGAAGGAGTTGGCCGTCAACGCTCGCCAACACGTGATGCTCGTAGGGACGCCACTGGGTGAACTGCGAAAGATAGGTGAAGACCTCGCGCGAATTGGTGTGGAAGATGTGCGGACCATATTTGTGCACGAGAATGCCGTGCTCATTGTAATGGTCGTACGCATTGCCACCTATGTGCGGCCGCTTATCGACCAAAAGCACAGTCTGGTTGCAGACCTTCGCTAATCGCTCCGCGAGTACACTCCCCGCGAACCCGGCTCCGACGATGAGATAGTCAAATACCATATGTCCTCAATCTGCAGCTGCGGAATCACTACGAGCGACACGGGTTTCGTCACCCGAGACAGTGTTTCGGCGCGCGGAGTCTTCAATCAATCGATTCATTCGCTCCCAGGTGAGATCCCAAGACATATGGCTCAGGAACTCGTCGACTTCAGTCAGCCGCGCCACAGAGTTTCGCGTTGCCATGGCACGTTCAATAGAATGCACAAACTCTTCTGGCGTCTTTGCAATTTCGACGAGTCCTTTGGTGCCGTAGGGATTTACTACGTCCGCAATTGGAGTCGAAACTACCGGAAGACCAGCCGCAAGATACTCTGGCGTTTTGGTGGGGCTGATGAATCGCGTAGCTTCGTTTTGTGCGAAAGGCAACAGTCCGACATCCCAACCTCCCAAGTAGAGCGGGAGCTCCCGATATCCTTTTGCTCCTAAATAGTGAATGTTGCGGCGGTGGGGCACTTCAGCCGGGTCGAGCTTCACCACCGGGCCGATCATAACAATCTGCCAATCCGGTCGGAGATCAGCGATGGCCCCCAACAACTCCACATTCAGCCGTTCGTCGATGACGCCGCAGAAGCCCAAGCGCGGACTCGGTATGAGGGCCTGATCGGTTGGCTCACGTCGCGGGCGACGGGCTGTGGCAAAAAAATCGCGATCAATACTGCTGGGGAAGCAATGGACGGAATCATGTTGGAATTTTTTGCTTTCGTAAAGACTTCGTCCGCCGGTGAAGACCAAGTCTGCTTTTGAGAACAATTCGGTTTCCGCAGCACGGAGACCGGGTGGTGCTCCACGAAATGCAGACAGTTCATCCATGCAGTCGTACACAACCGCGGTCGGTTGCAATTGTCGGGTAAAGTGCAACGCCAAAGGAGTGTAGTACCACAGCGTGTAGTCCTGAATTCGATACTGCTCCAGGAGTCGCTCCATGAGCCATTCCTGCACACGCGACACTTCTTCCGTGCTCAAACCAGCCGGCAGATGGGGAACCACTACTCGAAGTTGGAATTCCAACTCCCGCACTTCCAGGCGAGACGTCTCAGCATCAAAAACTGGCTCCTCCCAAAAAAACACTCGATTGGCCCGGGAACATCGGGTCATCAAGTGTTGGGGCCGCTGAAATACAAAGTCCCAACGAAGGTGCGAGAGTACTATGAAATCCATGCTCCTCTGATGCGCGAGGCTGGGAAAGGGTTTAGTCATAAAACTCATTTCGGTGTTTCGGTGCGAGCCGTACACTTGGCCTTCATTGCGGGCCTGTCCTCCGCGACTCGACGTCCACTGTTAAGGTAGTGAAGTAAATTTCTTGAGTGTGATGATCGTGGTTTCCAAATTGTGCGGCTTCGAGTTTTAAGAAGCGACTGCACCGTTGGATATTTTGGGATGTATCAAAACCTCAAGCTTGTGAACGAACAATCTTCCGTATCGAAGTAAACTGTACGCCGCAGCACGGGCCACTCTGTATCCGAAAAACCCTTTATACCGCCGGTAAAAATAACTGTAGGAGTGTCGTGACGGTGCAAATCCGCAATCGGCCGAGGATAATACCGCGCCTTATCGGAATTTCTCGGGTATACGATGCAACGTGGGCAAATTCGCAATTGCAGTCGGGTTTGCCCTCACCGAGCGTTTGTGATTGTGGAGGGGGACGTCGCCTGCCCTACGCGCTTTGCGGCCGATTGAAACGCGAAGTTCTTGCGGCCGATTCGCGTGCGAGCCAAAGACGTTCGCACGCGCCTTGGCATCCAGAATCGCGAGCGATTCTTAACGGTCAGATCTTCCGCTTCCACGCTTTGGCAAGCAACCACTCTCGCTCCAGCAGAATCGTAGGGTGTGCTCCGAGTCGTTCCAGAATCGCGGAGCAGGAGAAATCGCGTGTTTTTACCCCAACTGTCTTTTCCTCCCCTCGCCCCCCGCGACCCGAACTATTTGTTAGTCTCCTTCACGCGTCTTGGCGCATTCGCCTTCTTATTTGTAATCACCGCGGCACTGCTGGCGCCGCCTTCGCTTTCAGCGCAGACTCTCAAGACTCTCCACACATTCAACGGTCCTGACGGTTCGCTTCCCACCCAAGGTCTCATCCAGGATTCAGCCTTCAATCTTTATGGCGCCACCGCCTACGGCGGCGATCTCAGCTGTAACCACTTCGCTCCTCCCCATGGCTGCGGAACTATTTTTAAACTGAGCCGCGGCGGCTCCGAAACCGTGTTGTACTCCTTTACCGGGACGCCCGATGGCCAGAACCCGAACAAACCCACTCCCGCAGCCGGCAACCTCTATGGCGCCACCTCCCAGGGCGGCACCGCCTCTCTGGGAACCGTTTTCGAATTGACCACCGCGGGACAAAAACTTGGCTCGTACAGCTTCCAGGGCGGGACCGACCTCGCGACTCCATTTGCCGGCCCCACTTATGCCCAAGGCGCTGTTTTCGGTTCCACTTACTACGGCGGACTCTACAACCTCGGCGGAGTCTACAAGGTCAGCTTCGACTCCCAGGGCAACGGCACCGAGACCACCCTGCACACCTTTGCGGGCGCTCCTAACGATGGAGCCAATCCCGACAGCCAGCTAGTTCTTCAAAGCGGCGAGTTTTATGGGACGACGGAATACGGAGGCACAGGTTCCTGCAGCAATGGATTTTTCGCACCTGGCTGCGGCATCCTCTACAAAGTGAATTCAAACGGATTCAACGTTATCTACAACTTCACCGGCGGCGCCGACGGCTCGTTTCCTACCTATCTGATTGCAGATGGGAACGGCGGATTCTACGGCGTCACCACCGGAAACTTCGGCACGGTGTTTCAGGCGACCGCCAGCGGTGCCGTCACCACGCTTTACACATTTCAAGGCGGAAACGATGGCATCAGCCCCGGCGGCCTGGTCCGGGACTCTCAAGGCAACTTGTTCGGCACCACCTATGTGGGTGGCCCCAATAATGCCGGAATTATTTTTGAACTGTCCCCCAATGGCTCAGGTGGCTGGACCGAAACCGTGCTCTACAGCTTTGCCGGCGGCAAAGATGGGACCAACCCCCAACCGGGGATTGTGTTGCACGAGAATACGCGCCAGATCTACGGCACTACCTTGGAAGGCGGAAACACCTCCGGTTGTTTTCCTCCTTACGGTTGCGGGACGGCATTCGTACTGTCGTATTAGCAAGGGGAGCCTTGCGCACCGACAAGCAGAGAATCCAAGCAGAGAAGCAGGGGGATTATTTTATGGCATCGTCAAACGCAACTAGCCGCCAGCGCAGCATCCAGAAAGAGATTGAAAAGGCCGACAAGGTCCATCCGCAGGAAGAAGCAAAACAAGCCATGCAAGCCGGAGCGCGCGTTTATCCTGCTCCACCATTTCCCGCGCAACATCAAAGTAAGTCGGGTTCTGAAGCGGAGCTCGACCCGGCGCCCATGTATGAGGCGCCTTTCTACCAAGGCTCGCGGAAGCTCGACAAGAAAGTCGCCCTCATCACCGGCGGCGATTCCGGCATAGGACGGGCCGTCGCCATCCTCTTCGCGCGGGAAGGCGCGGATGTCGCGGTCGCCTACCTCGACGAGCATGAGGATGCGCGTATCACCAAGGAAAAGATCGAAGCGGAAGGCAAGCGGTGCATCCTTATCGCAGGCGACGTATCAGACCAGGAATTCTGCGACAGCGCAGTGGAGCGAACGGTTAAAGAACTCGGCGGTCTCGACGTTCTGGTAAACAACGCTGCCTTTCAGGTGCATACCTCGCGCTTCGAAGATCTGACCGCCAAGCATTTCGATGAGACGCTGAAAACCAATCTTTATGGTTATTTCTACATGGCGCAGGCTGCGGTGAAGCATATGAAAACGGGCGCCGCCATCGTTAATACGGGCTCCGTCACAGGACTCCTCGGCAATGAGTCCCTGCTCGATTACTCAATGACGAAGGGTGGAATCCACGCCTTTACCAGATCTCTTGCGACGCATCTGGTACCGCGGGGAATCAGGGTCAATGCTGTTGCGCCCGGCCCCGTCTGGACGCCCCTTAATCCTTCTGACAAGGAAGCCGAGGATGTCACTAAATTCGGCGCAGACACGCCGATGAAGCGTCCGGCGCAGCCAGAAGAGATTGCCCCGGCCTATGTCTTTCTCGCATCTCCTCAGTGTTCGAGCTACATCACCGGTGAGATCCTTCCCATCATCGGCGGCTACAGCGGCGGGTAGCGATGGCTCTTGAAGAATACAAGCGTAAGCGGGATTTCAAGAAGACCGCTGAGCCGCCGCCGAGCCGAATTTCGGTGCGGAAGGAAGGGCTGTCTTATCTCATCCAGAAGCATGATGCGACGCGTCTGCACTATGACTTCCGGCTCGAGTGGGATGGCGTCCTCTTGAGCTGGGCAGTCACCAAAGGACCCAGTGTCAATCCCGCCGACAAGCGCCTGGCCGTTCGGACTGAGGACCACCCTCTTTCCTACGGCAGTTTTGAGGGCACGATACCGAAGGGCCAATACGGCGGCGGAACCGTGATGCTGTGGGACGAAGGCACTTGGGAACCGAAGGATGACCCCCGTGCCGGTCTGAAGAAAGGTCACCTGTCGTTTACTTTGCACGGCGACCGGCTGAAAGGCAGCTGGGATCTCATCCGCATGCATGGCGACGACAAAAGGGAGAACTGGCTCCTGATCAAAGCCAAGGACGGTGAGGCGCGCAACAACGGAAAAACAGACGGCTTCCTCGACGATCTTGACTACAGCGTCACCAGCGGCCGTTCGATGAATGCCATTGCTGCAGGCGAGAAACCCGCGAAGCGCTCCACGCCTGCTAAGCCGGAAAAAACTACAAAAGCTCAAGCCGCAAAAAACGCAACCGCAAAAACAGCAGTCCCAAAAACCGCAGCCGCCACTCAAAAAAACCTTGCCGCGCTGGTGAAACGCTACCCCGCCGTGCAGCTCGCCACCTTGGTCGACGCGCCGCCCGAAGGGGAGCAATGGTTGCATGAGGTCAAGTTCGACGGCTATCGCCTTCTCGGCTTTCTTTCTAACGGCGAAGTTACCTTGCGCACTCGCAACGGGCTTGACTGGACATCAAAGTTTGCTGCTGTAACCACTACGCTCGCAGGTCTCAAGGCAAAGAACGCCGTCATCGATATGGAAGCCGTCGTACTCGACGAAAACGGCAAAAGCGGTTTCCAGGCGCTCCAGGCCGCGCTCGGGGAAGGCGGTTCGCGCGACCGAATCGTCGCCTATGCCTTCGACCTGCTCCACCTCGACGGCCAGTCTCTTATCCCCCTAAAACTCACTGAGCGCAAAGACAAGTTGGAGACGCTACTGACGAAATCCAAATCTGGACCGTCTCTGTTGTTCAGCAGCCATGTCGCTGGCAGGGGAGCGGAGATGCTAACCAAGGCCTGCAAACTTGGCCTTGAAGGCGTCGTCTCGAAGCGCGCTGACGCGCCCTACACCGCGGGGCGGGAAAAGAACTTTCTGAAGGCAAAATGCAGCCAGAGGCAGGAATTCATCGTCATCGGCTACAGCGATTCGAAGAGCGGAGGTCGCGCTCTCGGGGCACTCTATCTGGGCTATCATCGCGGCAACGGACTCACCTTCGCCGGTAAGGTCGGCACAGGCTTCACAATGAAAAGCGCCCGCGCGCTCACCGAAAAGCTTGAGCCTCTCGCCGTTGACAAGCCGGTACTGGGTCGCGCGGCAATGGGCAACACGGGTGCCGGCGAATTCAATTCGATTCACTGGGTGAAGCCAGTATTGCTTTGCGAAGTTACCTTCACCGAATGGACCGAAGACGGCCACGTTCGCCATCCGTCCTTCCAGGGGTTGCGCGAGGATAAGAAAGCGGCGGAGGTCAAGATGGAAAAAGCTGAACCCATCAAGAACGTGCCAAAAGCCTCATTGAAGAGTCCTGATTCCAAGAAGCTGATGCTCGAGGGAATCACGATTACCCACCCGGAACGAGTGATTTCAGAAACCGGGAATGTGACAAAGGGCGAACTGGCGGAATATCACGCGGTCGTCGCGCCCTACATGCTGCCGGGTCTCTCGCGTCATCCTCTAAGCTTGCTGCGGTGCCCCTCCGGCATCGGGAACCAGTGCTTCTTTCAGCGCAATCCGGGCCGAGGTCTCGGTGCCGACGTCAAGCCATTCAAATTCAAGCACAAGGGGAAGAACTACGAATATCTCTACATTGAAGACGTCAAGGGACTTATCGAAATTATCCAGATGGGGGCGATAGAAATCCACCCTTGGGGCGCCAGTGTCGATGATATCGACCACCCGGATCGCTTGATTTTCGACCTCGATCCGGCACCGGACATCTCCTTCGATGCCGTCAGACTCGCAGCGAAGGATCTGAGACAAAGACTGCAACAGAAGGGCTTGGAATCGATGTTGAAATGCACAGGCGGCAAAGGCCTGCACGTCACGGTTCCGCTGGCGAAAAAAGACGACTGGGCCTCGGTTAAAGCTTTCGCGTCCGCGGTTGCCCATGAAATGGTCACGGATGTGCCGACCGCTTATGTCGCGACCATGACCAAGGCCAAGCGCAACGGCAAGATCTTTATCGATTTCTTCCGTAACGACTACACGGCGACGGCGATCGCGGATTACGCGGTGCGGGCAAGGCCAGGCGCACCGGTCGCGCTGCCGCTTTCATGGAAGGAGTTAGACGATCTTGAGTCGGCCAGCCAGTTCACGATGAAGGATGTGCTTGCGCGACTCAAACGAAAGAAGCCGCCAGCGCTGCCGGGGCCGCAGCGGCTGCCCAAACTGTGAGGCCGGCCTTGTTGGCGTCGTCCTAGCTGGGGCTTGAGACGTCCGTGCCTCAGCATGGTTGCGTCCCCGCAGCGCACGCTTCCGTTTCAGCTGGAAAAATTATTGTAACTCCGGCAACGAGCTGCCGTTTCTCAACATCCGGTTTGCCCGTGACTCCGCCGGACCCAGACCGGCCAGACCCGAATCGTGAATTGTGCTCGCCTGATTTCGACAACTATCTATGCTATTTGGGGTCTGCCAATAAACTAGGCTTTACACGTCAGGCCCTTGCCGCCCATTGATCCCGATATCCGTCAGCTGCAAATCTTAGAGTAATTTTTCGGTCAAAAGTTGAGTAATCCGCTTTAGTTTAATCGCATACAAGATATATGTCGGCTCTTCTCATGACATTGGATACGGCAGCCGAAACCGAAATGGCAAGGATCGCGCGAGGCTTACGTGAGAGGGATATGGAGCTTCTTGCCGACCTGGTGGAGCGCTGTCAGCATCGACTGGTGCGCTACCTGCTATACCTCATCGGGAGGCGAGAGCAGGCTGAGGACCTTGCGCAGGAGACCTGGGTTCGCGTGCTGCAACGAGGCAGCCAGTACGACGGGCGGCAGCTGGCATGGTCAAGCCTTGCCCATGGGTTCACGATGACAATCATGTCGGCGCAGGCCGTGGCGCACGGGATGCACAGGCGGGATAGTCCCCAGGACATTGTGATCTTTGTCGCGATTGGAATCTCGCTGCTTGCACTCCTCCCGGCAAAACAAGCATCGTCGGACGGCGCGCCTATCAGTGTGCCGCGCTTCGCCGAACGCTAGGGAAGCCTTTTCCACCGCCGTGCGTGTACCGAGATACAAGGATTCCTCGGTAGAACGGGGATTTCGCTTCGTTGAACATATGCTTGGCCTTGCCAATTCGCATTGTCGGCCAACCGGGAGCAATCCGTTTCATCCCCGGAGGTTGAGAGCAGGGAAGTGGTAGCGCTACCGGGAATCGAACCCGGGTTTGAAGATTGAGAATCTTCCGTCCTAACCCCTAGACGATAGCGCCACAGGCACAATCGAGTATAGCAAACGCCCTGAACTGTCCTGATCGGCCTCGACCTTGGCCTGAACGCGCCAAGTCGCAAAGTTGTACTGAGATCCCAAAACTATTCCTAATGACGCCTATGACGTTGAATACAAATGGGTTACCGGATGGAGGCAGTGCCAAGTCGGCTCGGCGGTGTTGTCAACACCCGCAAATGCCTATGCGACTGTTGCGTAGGATGCCCCATAGCTCGCAACAGGAGGCCGTGGCGCGACGATAGGGTGTGAAGTGGCCCTTTGGGTCATCCCGGGATCCAAGCGAGCTTAGAACGCGTTTAAACGCGAACCGCCCCTCGAGGTAGGTAAAAATTACACTTATTGTTGTGTACCTTAAAGCTATTAACTGTGACGAACATCACAATCCCTGGCGGATTGTGTAGGGCGGACACTCTTGTCCGCCGCCTTTATTTTTGATTCTCCTTCGTTTTTGATCTTAGCGCTCGTGTCCCGGAAACCAACAGCAACTTCAACGGCGGCGGACAGGAGTCTCCCGCCCTACACCAGCAGCGCTATTTGGGATTCGCGGCAGGCTCAGCCGCCGGGCTTGCCGGTGGGTCGAGACGAACGTCCAGATAAGCAAGATATCCGGCTAGCAGGTGATAACTTTCGTAGTAGTCATTCAACTTCATCGCTGAGAGTTTGTCTTGTTTGGAATGCAGCAGGGTCAGGGTCTCAGTGGCCAAAGAGTGAACGGTGATGCGCGGGACGCCAATTTTGGCAAAGGATTCCGAGTCAGAGGAGCCGACACGTTCCACATTCATCCCTTGGATCGGAAGCTTCAGTGCGTTGGCAATGGCAATCAGAGCGTCGAGCAGGGGCTGGTCTGCGCGGGAGGTCCACACCTCGCTCGGTCCCAGCCCCAACGTGTCGAGATTAACCATGGCATAGATTCGTTTCCGCTCATCCGGCGTTAGTTTCTGCGCGTAGAAGTTTGACCCGACCAGACCTTGTTCCTCCGCCGCGAAGCTGACAAACACAAAGGTGTGACGCCGCGGCAACTCATTCAAACTGTAGAGGAGGCTGGGCAGCAGGGAAGCGCCGCTCCAGTTGTCCACCACGCCGTCGCCCGCCGCAATGTGATCGAAATGAGCTCCGACCAGGATGATCTCGTCGGTTTCTCCGGGCAGAATGCAGATCAGGTTCGGCGGCTGCTTCGCCTTAACCGTCTGTTCCGCGATGTTCGCTGGCTTGCAGCCGGAATCGAGGAACATCTGTTTCAGAATGGTTTCGCGCTCGGGGTCCTTTTGCGAAAAACTCCTCAGCCGCGTCTCGACCGCAGCGCGATCAAGCAAGCGGAAGTGGATCTGTTGCGCGGATGCGAGCGAACGCAATGCCGAGCAAAGAAGCGCCAGCGTAAGCCCGGTTCCAAGAACGCGAAGCATCCTGGCGAAACTGGTCACGATACCCCGAGTGTAGCAAGCCTGCCGGCCGAACGCGCAAAGGCGGCCGCCTGCTATTATTTTGGTTCACCCCTATGAAAACCGGCATTATTGGTCTGCCCCAGGTAGGAAAGAGTTCGCTGTTTCGAATTCTCACCAAAACACAACTGTCTGAACAAGCATTTGCCAATCCCCGCGAAGCCCATATCGGTGTTGCCAAAGTTCCCGACCAACGCCTGGACAAGCTCGCCGCGTTATACAACCCCGAGAAACTGACTCATGCTTCGGTCGAATACGTGGATCTGGGTGCTATTGGCCAGGACGCCCTCAAAGAGACGGCCTTCATTGGCCATTTGCGCAACGTAGACGCGCTCGCGCACGTGTTGCGTGCGTTTGACGACCCGTCGATCGCTCACGTGGGTGAGATCGATCCCCTTCGCGACATCAAGAACGTCGAAGTCGATTTGATGATCAGCGATCTGGGGCAACTCGAAAAGCGCCTGGAGCGTTTAGAAAAAGACTTGAAGAAAATGCGCACGCCAGAGCTGGAACGAGAAAACGAGCTTCTGATCCGGGCGAAAGCACACGTGGAATCGGAAAAGCCGCTGCGCGAAATGGAAATGACAGCCGACGACAAGAAGCGCATCAAGGGTTTCATGTTTCTCAGCGAGAAGCCGATTTTGTACGTGCTCAACGTCAGCGAATCAACCACGCTGGGCGACGATCTCGAGGCCGCCACCGCGAAGTACAAACTGGAGGAAGTGGCCTCGCGCTCGAACGCCGGGGCGACTGCCATTTGCGGCAAGGTCGAAGCGGAACTAGCCGCGATGAGCGATGCCGATGCGGCCGAGTTCCTCTCCAGCTACGGCTTGACCGAAAGTGGCTTGACCCGCTTGATTCGCACCACTTATCAGCTGCTCGGACTGATTTCCTTCTTTACCGCCGGCGAAGACGAATGCCGCGCTTGGACTGTCCCCTTCAAGTCGCGCGCCCAGGAAGCGGCTGGCGCCATTCACTCCGACCTGGAGAAATACTTCATCCGGGCTGAGACCATTCGATGGGACCAGCTATTGGAAGCCGGCTCGGAAGCCAACGCCCGCGCCAAAGGAACTATGCGCCTCGAAGGCAAGGACTACATCGTGCAGGACGGCGATGTGATGCACATCCGGCACTCGGGTTGAGCTCACGCCGGGCGCTCAATGCTGGCGGCGCGTCTCTTTCAGAATAGTTGCGAAGTTGCGCCCGCCCAGGCTGACTCCTTGCTCGATAACGCCAGTGACGGCGACGCGATACCCGTTGCCGGGCACGCCGCGTCCTTGGCTGTAGACCCAGATGCGACCGGTACCATCTTCCAATTCAAAAATTCCAGTACCAAGCAGGCCAAAGGAACCCGTCACGCGCCCGGCGACGGTAACCTCTTTCCCTGCGTACCTGCCGGGGCGGGAGTTGATCTGGCCGATGGAAACGCGCGGGGGGCATCCCGCCAGTAATAAAACGCTGCACAACACCAACGCTGATGTCGTCAAACGAACTCGTAGTGTCACCTGTGTCCTCCAATACCCTCTGCAAATTTATTGCGCTCGGGTTGCGGAATCATCGCACCGCGTCCAAAAATATATCGTAAAAAGTTGGATGCGAGAAAAGCCGAGTGTGGATGGCCCGCCGTCGGCAGTATAATGGGGCAGTCCAGCAAATTGTGAGGTTGGGACCCTATGATCTCTCGCCGGCTTGTTGCCAGCATAATTCTAAGTGCGCTATTGGTTTCGGCGGCAGTCGCCCAAACCCAGAGTTCCTCGAAACCAAAACCCAAAGTGATTGTGTTTGGGGTAAATGGAATGGAACTGGACGTCCTGCGGCCCTTGCTCGTTCAGGGCAAGCTGCCCAATCTGGCCAAGGTGATCCATCAGGGAGCTTACGGAAAGCTGAAAACGGTGGCGGCGCCGAATTGTCCGCGCGTTTACACCACCATGTTTACCAGCACTCGGCCCGACGAGCATGGGGTCACCGGTTTCGTGGTCGGCGGAATTACCGCGAACACCGACATGTTGAAAGAAGAGCCGATCTGGTCGTTCCTCTCCAAGAGTGGTGTGACGGTCGGAATGGCCAACGTGCCCGCAACTTTCCCGGTGATGCCGGTGAACGGATACATGATCAGCGGGATGCTAACCCGCGGCAAAAATTGTGAAGATGGAGTATTGTGCGCGCCGAAATTGAGCGAAGTCACCGGAGGCGAGCCCGTATATCCCGTCGCGATGAAGGCGGAGTTGCTGAAGAGCGTCGGGGATTTTTATATCGACTGCGAGCGCATGCCTGGCGCGGAACAACTGAAGGGACACGAGACCGAAGTCATTGATTCATGGCTGAAAAAAGTCGATGTGATCCGAGAGCAGCAGACCAAGCTGTTCGATTACTTGCTGACCAGCCATCCCACCGACTTCACCTGGATGGTGCAGTCGTGTGAAGACCGGACCGGACACTGGCTGTATCCCATTGCACCCTACAATGCTGGATACAACCCCAAGATCAACGGCGTCCGTCCCGATGCGTTCCCCAATCAGTACATCGCCATGGACAAGGTTCTGGGCGAAGTCTTGAAGCATATGGACAGCAACACCTACCTGTTCATCGTCTCGGACCATGGGATTAAGCCGTTGCGCGAATTTGAAGAGACTGATCCGCACGCCCACATGGACCACGAAAAAACGACTCCTGTGATCGCCAAGCACGACTTCGCTGACGGCGACGACGTCCCGGGATCGTTCTTCGCGATGGGCCCCGGAATCAAACACGACCTGCGGCTCATGGGCTTCGAAGCCAGCGTTTATGATGTGGCGCCGACCATCCTGCACATTTACGGAATTGATCAGCCGGCACAGATGCACGGACATGTGCTGACCCAGATCTTTGAGAATGGCGATGCGAAGGTGGCGCAGAAGTAATCAGGAGTCTTGAAGGGAAGAACGGCGCTAGCTTGGTGACGAGGATTGCACCGTCACTTCTCCAACTCTCTTGCTTTCGCCGACGCCCTTTCGGCCTCAGGAATTTTTCCCGCAGCCCGGTAGGCCTCTGCCAACACCAGAAAAACCTCGGCATTGCGGGGCTGAGTAGCCGCCAGCGGTTCAATTTGCGAAAGCGCCTCTGCAGGCTTTTGTTCAGCCAGCAACGCGCGAGTCAACCCTACTTTGGCGCTGATGCTATGCGGGTCGAGCAGCAACGCGGCCTCAAATTGGTCTTCGGCGGCTTGCGGAGTTTTCAATCCGAGATAGACCTTGCCGAGCAGAACCCGCGCAGACGCTTGTCCGGGCATAAGCTTCAGACTCGTTTCCAATGCGTCGCGCGAGCCCGTCAGGTTGCCGGTTTTCTCCATGGCTTGTCCAAGCTCATAGGCGGCAGTCGCATCGTTGGGACGCACTTGCAGCGCTCGTTGCAGGTAATCGGACGCTTTACTGTAGTTTGACGCCTGAAGCTCCAATTCCCCAAGTTGACGCAGCGCGGTAGAAGACTTTGGATCTAACTGCAACGCTTTTTCCAAGGCCTGGCGCGCGTCGCCGGGCCGATTGTCGTCAGAGGCTAGCATGGCGCGATGAAGCAAGTTCTGCTCTTCGATTTTGTCTTTAGGATCGGGGAGCAGCGATGGGGCTGCTGCGTTCGTCGCACTGCCTTCATCGGCGCGTCCGAGATAACCAAGCGCTCGCAACTCGGCCAACGTCTCCTCAGGAACGGCGGCGGACGACGCCACGCTCTCGGGAAGGGATGCGCGCCATGCCGCCAGAGCCGTCCTGAGCTTCTGCACATGGGCATCCCACGGCGCGTATTTGTTGTTTCGTTCGTGGGGATCGATGTGCAAATCGTACATCTCCGCCCGCGGCGCTTCGATCAGTTTGAAACCGGAATCGCGGACCGATCGTAACGGCGCCCACCCAAAGCGGAGCGGATAGTCC
>JBBQVN010000088.1:0-15725 GCA_038211475.1 Terriglobales bacterium
TCGCAAAACAACTCCCTCACTCGCTCCCGAATCGCCCCCCGCAACACCCATTTCCGATACTTGGGTGCCCAGACCAAATGGTAGCGGGTGTCGTACACACAGTGGCTGCCTCGTCTGATGGCCATGCCCTACTCTACCGGATTCTTGCTGCCTCAGGCAGCACGCATTTTTCATCCCCGCCCTTCCGGGGCGGGGCATTCAAATGCGAGTTTTCGTAAAAAGGTCAAGGCGATGTCCTCTTCATATCTCAGCGATCGTGCCCGCGGATTAGGTGCAGGCACTGGTAGTATCGGCGAGAATCCCAGCGGCTGTTTTCTCGGCGATCATATGGTCTGCGCTGACGACGAAAAACCCAGGAATGCGGAGTATCTTTCGTTCATACATGCTCATGGTGTTTCAAAAAACTTTGACATCGCGACGCGGCCAGCTTCGATCAAGGCCGTCATCCGTTGTTCGCTCATGTCGAATTCTGTTGTCCCGTAGCCCTTCGCCGGCAGCCGACATACATCACGGCCATGCCCGTTGATGATGCGTTGATCGAACGAGCCCGTCATTGTATTCACCAGTCGTTTGATGCGTTGAATGGTACGGAGGCGCTTTGTGTGCTGAAGGAGGTCGGCCTTCAAGCTGTCGTCGGCTTTCGGTGTTGCCACCTGGCCGGCATTGGGCACCGATAGCGTTTCGTCGATCAATAAACCAAGATTAGGCGCGCCGGCCGGATCGGTAGTTCCCATCATAGCGACGACCTCTGGTTCATTTGAGGTCAGCAGCCAAAGCGGAAAATTCGAGAGGACTCCGCCGTCGACAATGGTGTGCCCGTCGAGCACCTTGCCTTGATAAGTGCCCCATTGGGGGTCCCAGCGTATCTCCTGCCAGACGAAGGGAATACTCATCGACATGCGGGCACCCCAGGCCACCGGGCATTGCGGGGCGGTACGATGGTTGAGCACGAGCATCTCAGGGCCGACGGTATCGGTGGCCACCAGCGAGAGATCGCTGCCAGTTTTCTGGTTGAATTCGGCGAACGTAGCGGAGGCCAATTTGTTCGGGCTCGCCTCGAGCTTCTCTTGGATCCAGACCAGAAAGGCATCGCCGGCATAGAGGCCGCCGCGCTCGACAAATGAGAATAATTCTCGATAGACAGACATTTTCATCGATTGAGCAAGTAAGACCCGATCGATTTGGTCTTCGAGCCAGGCAGGGGCGAGCCTCAGATCCACACGATTGAAAATTTCCCGCGTGAGACTCGCCTCAATGTCTGCAGGCAAGAACTCTTTCGCAATATCCATGAACGTGGAAAACCGAGGCATCCCATCGGCGGTTTTCTCCTTGGTAACCGTCAGCATCTTCGCCGATGTGTATCCAGCCGCCATCAGGGTGGCTGTGATCGCCCCCGCCGAGGTACCGACATAACGCCGGGCCGTATGCCCCCTCCGTTCAAATTCCTGGATCGCACCGACAAATACGGCACCCTTCGCCCCGCCTCCTTCAAACACCAGATCGTATTGCATTGTGGATTCCTCCTCTCATGATGCGAGCGCGTCAGTGATCAAGCCGTCATGTTCGAGAAATATACCGGGAGTCTTTTCTGCTGCTGGCCACGGGCACCTTTACCCCAGTGATCGGTATGATGGAACGTGCAGTGGTGGTTGCCTTGCTGGACACCCGACTCACCACACGACGGATCATGCTGGGCGAGGACAGGAACTACGACACCGTAACGTTCATGAACGCATTGCGGGTCAGACAGGTGCCCTCAGATCACCCAGTACATGACACCTTGGCTATGCCGTCAGTCAACACTACCCAACCAGGTCGAAGAAACCTTCGACCGATTAAACACCATGGGGCTACTGCGAACAGTCACACTCCGTGGGTCCGGCAGATCAACCGGCTCTTGACCTTCGCCGCGTTGGGCTACAACCTGGCACGGATCCGAATTCTCGTGGATGTTGCAGCATGATCCGACACGGCCTCGCCGCACGCACCATAGCGCCCAGCAGACCTTCCACCATGGAGGCCTCCCTTCAGGGATAGGCTTCGACGGCTCATGCAATCGTGGCGCATTAGTTTACTTCAGCCCGTATGTTTGCGCAGCCTACTAGAATGTTTTCACAAACTCGATAAGCGCCCATTTGTCGTCATCGCTCAGTCCGGGCTCCCCCTTGAAGAAACTGGTGCCGAAGTAGTGTCCACGATTCACGATGAAATCTGGGCATTTGCTGAGATCAAACATCTCGCTTGCCGCCTTTGAAAAGACGGCTCTCGCCTCTTCATCTGTCGCATTCTTTGGCAACTGCTTCAGCGCGTGTTTAACTTTGATCAAAAGATCTACGACTTTGGCATCGTGCTTGAGACGTTCTCCAGGATTTGTCGTCTCTGACAATAGGTTGAGATTCGCAAGGAGGTTGACCGGAGTGCCTTTGGGGATTGGCCCGATCTCAACGCCCTCCTCGCCAAAAATCGAAGGGAGGACACGTTGCCAGAAATCCAGGAGTCCGCTAAAAGCAGAGGGAAGATATCCGGCAGGAACGGTGATAAAACTTTGCTCGGTTGTACGGTCGATACGGCCGGGGACCTTGTCGCCAAGCACTTCATCCTTGTCCCGCTTTTCAGGCCAGAGCATTTGTTCAATCGAATTCTGGAATGAATTCATCCGCCCTTCAACGGAAGGTCTGGGATCAAACCGTCCCACACTGTTGTTCAGGAGGAATGGAGCGGTGGACCATAGACTAATGAGCGACGCGGTACGAGTGTACCCTCGGCCACCGGCCGGCATTGTGTACGGTTTAGCCTCGCCTCGAAAGGGATCGTAGAGGGTGATGGTCCCGACGGACGGGAGGTCTTTGTAGGTCTGGGACGAGAAGTTGTCCCAGATGTTGCCGGCAATGGCGTTGGTCGCCAGTGGGCTGCACGCGTTCGTCTCAAGGAGTGTGACGGGAACGCGCAATTCGCTGGAGAGGAAGTTGCCGTCGAGGAAGTCCTTGGCCAGGACAATCTCCCGCATCTTCTTTTTGAAGTCGTCCGTCTTGGTCCAGTTCCAATAGGTATTCCAGCAGTCGAGATACTTGGATCCCGCGCACCCCCCATGGTCGAGGCTGGGCGCGAGAGCGGGTGGAAGTTCCGGAAGTTTGCTCGAGTGACAGCCGGCGCAGCGCTCGGCGAAGACGAGCTTCCCTTGGAGAATCTTTTGGTGATCCGCCGTGAGATAGGCCTTACCCCCCGGCGCATCCGTGAGTCGATGGGGGTTCGTACTCTTCAGGAAGAAGAGCGCCATATCTGGCGTTTGCTGCTCCGTCGCTTCCCAGTAAGCGGAATTCTTTCGGGCCACGTCAATTTCAATCGACGTCGTGGGTTTCCCTCCGACCAAGGGATTGAAGTGTAGCAACCACTCCTCGCTGAAGAGCCCGATATTCAGATAGACACGATTCAGCGCGCCCAGAGCGCCGACGGAGTCTGACCCGTCTTTCAAGACACGGGGCGACCACACGGTATTTGGAGCCAGGAAGAACTGCGTGAGCGGTCCTTCTTTCACAAAATCGTTAAATTGCTTATTGTTTAGGTTGCCGCCCGCAAGCGTCTCCTTGCCCCACCGTTTAGCCATCTGAATGCGGGGGCTGAGACTGTACACCGCGTTCATCGTTCGTGGGTTGTTAATGTTGTCAGTGGAAATGAGAGACGTGTCTATCGTGCCGGGCCGTGACGTATGAAAAAGTTGAACAGCGAAGCTCCTGGCGTCAGCCGTCCAGCTAAAGATGCGATCAAGCCAGAAATATTGCGCACCGACATTGGAGCTCAGATGCTCCCACTCAGGCCGGTCCGGGTCGGACGGCGGGTGAGTGGGATTCGGACCAACATGGCAGAAGCCGCAAGACATGCCGACGCGATAGGGCTTCACGAGGTCCTTGGAATTGTAGTACGTGGGGTCCTCGTAGTAACGCATAGGGTCCCATTTCTTCGCTGCCGCTTCATCGAAAGCAGGATTGGGAAAGAGTCGAAGCCCGACAATGCCAGTGGCATATCCGTAGTAAGACCCCGCCGGTAAGTTCTTTCCACGGGCGCCAATCTTCACGCCGGGGTATTTCTGCTCATTCTCGAATGGGTCTGGAGCACAGTTCGTGCGACGCTTGTCCAACCATAAGCCGAATCGTTGGGGATCCGGGCCGACGGGCTTTTCAAAACACGGTTCGTTTACCAGGCCGAAGTAGTACCAACGATTATCGCGGCTGAAGTCCTTCAGATTTGGGTGGGATGAGAGAATCTTCAGAAAATCGAGGGTGCCAAAACTGAGTGAGGAGAGTTTGTCCCATAAGTGGTCATTGCCGCCAGTCCAAACTATCCACGTGTTGCGGCCTTTGACTTCTTCCGGCGTAAGCGCCATTCCACCATCCATGTTATGGAAGTAATCTTCGCCGGCAGCAGGGAAGGAATGGACGGTGCGACCGACCTGTTTGGCTTCATCGAAGACATGGCCCGGCTGCGCTATATGGCTGCAGCCGACGGCTGCCAGCACACACAGGAACATCACCTCTCTTATCCCAAACCCACGAATTGAGATCATAGCGTCCACCCTCCTTCCTTAGGTCAACCTTGACAATCATAGAGTCGCAAGATCCTTTATGTTGAGCCATGCCCCTGCGGTCCTTGCAGGACGGTGCTCGCCCTCTTGTCTTAGGAGACCATGGTTTATTGCCATCAGACATCGAAATACGCCCCGACTAGGCGCGTGCGTCTGCAAGGATCACGTCGCTGGCCTTCTCACAACCATGTAGTAGACCGATATCACAATAAAAACCCTGGGATGCGTAGAAAATCAATGTATCCACCACCCCTAAGTTGTTCGTTCCATACACGCGGAAGTTGCCATCTACCACAGCCATCGGGGCGTACTTGTGCCCCAGTTGACAGGAATAGAATGCATGGTGCCCCTCGCATTATCCTCATGGTTCCCAAGGGAATGCATGAGGGCGATCACTTTCAGGGCGATCCGGTCGTTCGAGATCATCTCGGAATGCTGTGGAAAATTCGTTGCGGATATAGGCATCGAAGACCAAACGGTCGGTGAATGATAAACGCATCGGCGTCTGATGGCGGCTCGAAGGTTGTCGCCCCACCTCCACGATCGAGGCGTTTGAAAAACCGAATCCGTCAGCAATCCGATAGGCGCGTTCGCGATCCCTGATAACGAGGCCTCCCAGCGTGCCAAGCGTGTATTTCAGTGGGACGATAACGCTGTAGTCGAGGAGCATCGAGTAGGCACCGGCTACAACCCCGACTTTTGATACAACATCCTGATTGGCTCCTGGTCTGGTATTGAGATAGACTTTGAATGCCTCGGGGTATCGAGAGTCGACAAGAGCCTGTCCAATGCTGGGCCCTGCGATTCCCATCACTTTGATCACCCGGTATCCGAGATTCGTGAGAATTCGAGACGTGACGGCACTCCGCTGGACGCCACCACTATGGCCTGCCAGATACAGGCGGTCTTCGGGCGTCGCATGGTCCATAACATACCGGGCTTCGTTGAAGGCCGGGCCGTGCGACAGGTTGACATCCTCCGATGACAATCCATGGAATGCGGGAAGCTGATAGGTGAACGATTCCTCATTGCTGCCCGCTTCCAACAGCAACACCCGGTACCCTGCTTTGGCAAGATTGGCTGCAAGTGGTCCCCTCCAGCTCCAGACCCGACAATAATGTATTCATAGGTTGCTGAATCGCCCTCAGAAGACGCACAGTGGATGGGCAGCATCGCTGGAGCCGCGTCTTTCTTCCAAAATGGCATGCACCCACTCATCCATACAGGAAGGCCAGACAAGAACACGCCACATAATTTCCCCAACGTTCTCCGTGTCAATAAAAGATCTGTCGGAGCCACAGGGTTGCGTTTCATGTCTCACTCTCCATCAATTGCGGTTGCCGCTCAGCAACTCCTTGTTCCACGAACGGAACACACTGACCGTGAGCATCGCGCGTTCCAGTCACATGGTCACTGTGCCGCCCCATGTCGTCACCCCAATAGATGGCGGCATGTTTCCACTTAGCCTGCCGGGCAATCACCGGGTATTCCTGTGTCAGCCACTGCGCGATCGCCGCATCGTTCCTCTCGTAGGCGCGCCGCACCGGCTTCTGTGGGATCACGCCTCAAGCCAGGGAGGTACCGCCCCACCTCACGAGCGACACCGCGATCCCGTATTCCCGCGCAACCAGGCTCGCCATCGCTACCCGCGTCCAAAAGATAGGATGGTAACGTCAGCTAATCGGGCAGCTCGTCCACGATGGACGAGCGGATGCGCGCCCGCGCTTCGCGTTCAGGCACCCCCCACCCGGGCCAGTTCCCGGCGCGTGAGCGCCCGAAACCCGCCTTCCCGGTTGAGCCGCCTCGGACTGCCTCCACCGCCTGCCGACGCAACAGGTACAGCGCCGACGACTCCAATGTCCTGGTATCATTTGTCTGCGTATGCCAGCAGGCTAGCACACTACGTATGACTTAGTGAACTGACTAGTAATTCTACTAGTCAGTAATGTATTCTGAGTCGTTGTCCGTATAAAATCTCAGCATACCAAACTGAAACCCGTCCAACAGCTGCCGGATGACGGGCAGCAGATAGGCCTCGCTGATCTTCTCGCAAGTGGCAACGAGTTGGAATCGGGCCACGCTGACCAGTGCGTTGATGTAATACACCACTTTCACCCCATCCTGATCGCCTTGGTGCACACTGTCGATGCCGATATAGCTTGGCGAGCTGTTGGGTTGCGCGGCGCTGGCACTGTTTCCCGGCCCGGAAGTGTACCGATGGGAGACCAAATTCCCGCCAGCTGCTCCAAGCGCGCCTCCTTGAATACCAGGTAGGCCCCGTTCCATCAATTTCTTGGTGGCCGGGCCAGACACGGTACGATGCCGTGCATCCACAGTCGGTCAGCCGAGTCACGTCCGTGGTTGGAAAACAGCTGGGAGAGCCGTGTGGGGGTATGCCGGGTCGGCAGCGTGCCCTCCTGGCGGTACTGCCGCACCAAGCGAGTCACTTGCTGGCGTGAGAGCCCCGTTATGCGCGACAGATAACGGAGCAGTACGCTCTTGCCTACCCGTCCGTGTGTGGCACAGCTAAACCGCGTAAGTACCCGCTCGATGAACGGATACCGTTCCGCTTTGGCTATCCAGAAGGCTAAGCGTGACCTCGGCCAGTAAGGTCCTGACTTACGCGATCGTATGTAGCCGTTCTTCTTCCATGTCAATCACCATGCCTTGTATCATGACCCATTCAGAACGTCAGCCGCTCAGATTCATTTCTCGCTGGAAATACGACCCGACTTCAGACTCATCCCGTATTGGGAAAGGTTACTATGGACTTCAGTGCGGTGGGAGCCTAGGATCTGAATCAGTCACGAATGATTTGATTGAGGTTTAGTTGAACTTCCGATCTTTTCCAACGAGAGAAAAAGAGCAGAGCTGAAATGATCTGCCTACTCGGGATGTCTGCAACGCTGATCCTTCTCGCCGGTCTGTTTTTCAAGCTGCTCCAATGAGACGCAATCTATGAAGGAGGTCGCGATGCATCTGATGCGACGTATCGGGTTCATGGGATTAGGGATCGCGTTAGCGGGCTGTTTCAGCGAGACACCGGTCTTCGCAGGGGATAAACCAGCTGATGGGTCAGAGGTGCTCGACGAGGCGAAACGTGTGGGCCGCGATGTGGCGTCGTTCCGGCACGCGGCGGAAACCTTACTTCCGAGACATGGATGGCGGGCTGACACTCAGGGATGAGGAGGAGAAGGGCCGTAATATGTGGAATGTCTGGAGCGGTGGCAACGATCGCCTCTGGAACGGCATGGCCGAGTTCACCTTCGGTGCATTCGATCTGCTGAAAATTATCAGCTCGCATCCCAGCCTCGGCTACTCCCGGACCAGTCGCTGGGATTATCTCGGGCTTGTCAGCGAACCCTGCTTCGAACCTGCAAAGGGTCCGGATAAGAATCGCCGCGGCCTGTGGCTTGATGTGCGCGGCAAGGATTGCACGCCCGATCCGTTTGAAAACGAAATCAAGTACCCTGGCATAGCAATTGGCACTCGTGGCAAGCCCTTGGGCGACGGCACCAACCAGCCGGTTGGGTCGTTCTATGGCTATGCCACGGGTATCATGGGGCTGCGTCTGTTTCCCAACCCGGACTTCGACGAAAAAGCCGCGAAGGCGTGGGACCCGGAGCGCTACTACACCGATCCAACTTACTACAATCGTAAGGATTTGGTGCGGCCCTACCGCGTGGGCATGTCATGCGGCTTTTGCCATATTGGTCCGAGTCCGATTAATCCGCCGGCTGACCCGGCGAACCCCAAGTTCGCCAACTTGAGCTCCTCGGTGGGTGCGCAGTATATATGGGTAGACCGGGTATTCATCTTCAATTCATACAAGCCGGAGGGTCGCACGAATTTCATGTACCAGCTCGTGCATACGTTTTGTCCAGGCGCGATGGACACCTCACTCATTTCGACCGACGGCATTAACAACCCGCGCACCATGAACGCGGTCTATGCCTTCATCGCGCGCATGGGCATGGCGAAAAAAATCGGCCAGGAAAAGCTTGCCGGCGGAGAACTCAATAACAAGCAGTTCAACGACTTCCTCACGAGTGGCCCGCTGCTCGATTTCTATTCCAAGCAGGACGGCATGGTTCGTACGCCGCATGTGTTGAAGGACGGCGCTGATTCGGTGGGCCTGCTCGGCGCACTGAATCGCGTCTATATGAACATCGGCGTATACAGCGAAGAATGGCTGCGGCATTTCAACCCAGTGGTTGGGGGAAAAGACATTACACCGATTGAAATTGCCACCGCCCAGGAGAATTCAACCTATTGGCAAGCGACCGAAGCGGGAACGCCGAACACGGCGTTGTTCTTCCTCAAGGCGGCGCAGCCAGACCGGCTGAAGGACGCACCCGGTGGAGACAAATACCTCGAGGATGATGCAGCAACCCTTGAGCATGGCAAGAACGTGTTCGCGGATACCTGTGCCCGCTGCCATTCGAGCAAAGCGCCTGAGCCACCGGCCGATCTCAAGCTCACCCAGCAGTGCCAGGGCGCTGGCTACCTCGCGTGCTTCAAGCGCTACTGGACGTGGACCCAGACCGATGAATACAAAGGCGAAATGCGGAAGATCGTGCAGAAGCCGGATTTCCTGCAGGGCAATTATCTTTCCACTGATGCGCGAATTCCCGTCACCCTGCTGCGCACCAACGCGTGCAGCCCGCTTGCAACGAACGCCCTTGCAGACAACATCTGGGATAACTTCTCCTCCCAGTCGTACAAACAGTTGTCGTCTGTAGGAACAGTGACCTTTAGCGACCCGTACACCGGTGCACCGGCGCCGTATGTGATGCCCGCGGTCGGGCGTGGTTACACACGTGTGCCATCGCTGATTAGCATTTGGTCCACGGCGCCGTTTCTTCTGAATAATACCGTCGGCCCGTTCGTTACTAATCCGTCTGTGGAAGCTCGCATGAAGGTTTTCGAGGCTTCAATTGAGCAAATGCTGTGGCCCGAGAAGCGCGAGCGCGATTCGGTGCTGGGCAACAAGGTTCCCGGCACCATCGATCGAACCACCGAACGCAGCAATGTAACCATTCCACTTGGTTATGTTCCCAAAGCCTTGGAGCCCTTGCAGGGCAAGTGGCATCGCTGGTTGCCGTGGCTCGTCGATGCAGGTGCCGACATCGTGCTCGGACCGATCCCCAAGGGCGTGCCGGTCAACCTGCTTGCAAACCTCGAGTTGCGCGCAGAGAGTGACAAGCTTACAGACAAGGCAGCCCATCTGAAAGACGTTGGCGAGTTACTCCTCAAGCTCATAGCGGATCTGGCGACGGCACCTACCGGAGCCGGCGACGACGAGCTACGCGCCAAATTTGCAAACCTGCGTGAACCGATGATCAAGCTGAGCAAGTGTCCGGACTTCGTCGTCAATCGCGGTCATTATTTCGGTACCGCCGAGTTCAATAAACAGGATGGCTTGAGTCACGATGAAAAAGCGTTCGGGCGCGAGCCTGAGTTAAGCGACGGGGATGGGCGTGCCCTGATCGCCTTCATCAAGACGTTATGAGCCAACTCTTCCTCGTGATGGTCGGCGAATCGAGACTCGAATGGGACTACGTCATCGGCGGCGGGGTCGGTACCTTGATGAACCTGCTTGAATGAGGATTTGTACGGGTTTGCTTCTTTAACAGCGGGATACCACCACAGGAGATGATCATGGAATACGATGCAGCAAAACTGATGTCCATGTCGCAAGTTCAACTCGATGAACTGTTTAAGGCCAGCCCGGTGGGCGACATTCCGAATGGCCAGGCCAAGGGCACGGCAATCATCGCACCGGGCACTGCGTATACGGTGAACATCGCCGAGATCATCAATCACTTCGGATGGCAGGGCAAAGTGTTCGATGCGCAGAAAGGCGTGCTGAAGAACAAGATCCTGTCGTTCGGGCTCGAGGCGATAGTAGCCAAGGTATACAAAGGCAAGAGTTGGTTGGACGACAAGGAATGCATCGTTCTGGATTATTCCGACACTTCGCTGCTGGCACACTGGGTACGCGATGAGATACGCCTCATCGGGCCGGGCTTCTATCTCGGCAAGGTGTACTGGGCAAAGACGAGGCTGATCGACTTCTGCCTGGAGTTCTGATGTAGTGACGCCGCAGTCGCAGTTCATGGTGGTGGCAACCATCGCGGCCAGATGGGAGCTCGGCTTGCGTCTGGTGCTGGGTACCATGAATGCGGAGCCCGGCATCGCCGATCCGCGCAACGTGCTACTGCCGTTTGGCGAATTTGACCGCCTGCACTATGCGCGCTTGGTGATACTGGAGGATGCAACGCTGGGCGATATTGCTGCTCATGGTTTGCCGACACCTAGTTTTCAAAAATACCTTGTTTTCATGGGGGATTGCGACGGGCCGGCTAGCGAAATGCTTGCCGATCTGTCGCAGCGGGCGGACGTGGGTTTGCGGAAAATCTTTGGCCATTGTGACGACTTCGGCGCACAAAGTGATGTTCTGACATGGATGATGGCGCGTGATATGCCAGTGGCCGTCAACTATGTAAACTGGCTCGGTCGCACGGTGCGTCAGATTAAGCAGGAGAGTGCGCTACAGCGTGTGCTGTCCGCTAAAGTGCCGCGAGAAGCGATCCAACAAACGGCGCCAGGGGTAACCGCACAGCAGGTTCGGCGTGACCTTATTGCCTTCGTGGATGTGGAGAGGCGTGCCGGCCGGCTGACATTAACGCCGCCCGAGCCCACGCCCTTCGCGTGGCTGTTGGCGAAACTCTTTCACCTGATCGCGATTCCCTTGGTGGGGTTGATTGCGCTACCCTTGATCATTGTGCTGCTGCCATTCGTTGTCATCCTGCTGCGTAAACGCGAGAAGAGCGACCCGGAGATTTACCCGCGCCCCGATCCCCAAGCGCTGCAAGAGCTGCGAGAGCTGGAAGACCACGATGTAACCAACCAGTTCTCCTCGGTCGGTTCGGTGAAGCCGGGGCTGTTTCGCCGTTGGCTGTTGACCGTCGTGCTTCTGTTGACCGACTACGCCTGCCGGCACATATTTAATCGCGGCCATCTGGGGCGGGTGCAGACCATACACTTTGCGCGTTGGGTGTTCATCGACAACAAGGCGCGGATGGTGTTCGCCAGCAGTTACGATGGTGGCCACGAGGCGTATATGGACGATTTCGTTAATAAAGTGGCGTGGGGCCTGAACCTGGTGTTCAGCAACGGCATCGGCTGGCCGCGCACGGATTGGTTGATCAAGCGCGGCGCGCGCTTTGAGCAGCGCTTCAAGTATTTCCAACGGCGGCACCATATACCGAGTCAGGTTTGGTATAAAGCGTACCCCGGCCTTACCTTGACCGATCTCAAGCGTAACCAGCACATTCGCGAGGGTCTTGAATGTGCCGCGATGACCGATACGCAGGCGCTAACCTGGTTGAGGCTGCTATGAGCGCACCGACAGCGGGAAACGTCACGCCCCTGGAATGGGAAGACATGCAGGCGCTGCTGAGATTCGGGTTCAAACACCTAACACAGGCAAGCTTTCTGCTGTTGCGGGTCAAGGACCGCGATGCAGCGCGCGTCTGGCTGGCGGCAGCGCCCGTGACCAGCGCCGTCACTTCGAAGCCGCGTCCATCAACGGCGCTGCAGGTGGCCTTGACCAGCGACGGGTTGCGCGCCCTGGGTGTTACGCCTGACATCGTTGAAGGTTTTTCGAACGAGTTCATCGCCGGCATGAGCAGTGATCCCGGCCGCGCACGCCGCCTGGGCGATGTGGCTGCAAGCGATCCCAGTCATTGGACCTGGGGCACGACCAAACATGTGCCTCACGTACTGCTCATGCTTTATGCCACGCCCGAAACGCTCGATGGCTTTCAGCAGTCCATACAAGCACAGTTCGGCGTAGGTTTTGAAGAACTGGCGTGTCTGGAAACATCTGCAGTGGGCAGCAAAGAGCCATTCGGTTTCGAAGACGGTATTTCTCAACCCAAGCCCGATTGGGATCGCGAGCGCCCAGTGTGCGACCAAGAACAGTACGCGTATTCGAACCTGTCCTGCCTCGGCGAGTTCCTGCTCGGCTATCCAAACGAATATGGCGGCTATACGGATCGTCCCTTGCTCGACCCGCAGCGTAACGGTGCCCCCATACTGCCGCGAGCGGAGGATGCTCCGGAAAAGGCCGACCTGGGACGCAACGGGAGCTATCTCGTCATGCGACAGTTAAGTCAGGACGTGCATGGTTTTTGGCGGTACCTGGACCAGCAAGCCGGTGGCGACGCAGCGCTGCGAGAGCGCCTGGCCGCGTCCATGGTGGGCAGGACTCGCGACGGCGAACCGCTTGTGGGACGCACGAATGAAGTGATCGCTGGTAATGCGACGAAGCCTGAAGGCGACCTTAACGCATTTACCTATCAATCCGATCCGCAAGGCCTGCGTTGCCCGCTGGGCGCACATATACGCAGGAGCAATCCGCGCAACGCAGATCTTCCGCCCGGCGATCCCGGACTGGTCTCGCGTCTGATTCGGACACTGGGCTTCGACGCCGAGGCGCTCGATAACGACCGCGTTGCCTCGACGCGATTCCACCGCCTGCTGCGCCGCGGTCGCAAGTATGGCGGGCAGGTGACACCGGAACAAGTGCTGATTGGCGCGCCCGCGGACGGAGAGTCGGGTCTACACTTCATATGTCTGGGCGCAAATATCGCCCGGCAGTTCGAGTTCGTACAGGGCGCATGGATAGCAGGAACCAAGTTCGATGGGTTGGACGGTGAAGGCGACCCCTTGCTAGGACATCGCCAGCCGGGGCCCGATGGAACCCGCACCGATGTGTACTCGATACCCGATCCCAACGGACCAGACAGGCGACTGATGGCGCTACCGTCATTTGTCACTGTGCGGGGCGGGGCGTATTTTTTCCTGCCCGGCATACGTGCTCTACGCTATCTCGCAACAGCAGGCTGAGAGAGGAAAATCCAGTAGCGTTTCATAGCGCGGCAGAAGCGGAACAGGCGGGGTATCGCAGGGCGGGGAATTGTTGACAAAGTGGACAAGGGGTTCTAGCAATCTGTGAGTTCCTGTAGGATTGCGGCTTTAAAACGATTCTCTAGTGTGCGGCTATCATTGGTCACCGTTCTTATTTTCATTCTAACCTCGTTTGTGATTGCCCCCACAACACTACCCAGCGTTGAATTGATCTGCTGGAATACTTCAGCTGCGCCGATATCTCGAACAACTTTTGAGCAGTCAATCCATAAATTGTGATTGAGAAACGGGTGTGTCTTCCTTGCCAGTGAAACTTGACTCTCAAGAAGATCCGCAGAGTCCTTCTTGAACTTGACCTTCCCCCGGAAAACTACACCATTGGCTAGGAAGTCCGACTGTGCTGTGATGGGCCGAAAGGAGGAGGCCCATGACTCGAAAACGGCATACGGAGGAACAGATCATCGCCGTGTTGAAGGATGCCCAGGCCGGGGTCAGCGTCTCGGACCTGTGCCGGAAGCACGGCATCTCTGATGCCACCTTCTATAAGTGGCGGACGAAATACGCGGGCCTGGAAGTCAGCGACGTGAAGAAACTGCGCCAACTGGAAGACGAAAACCGGCGATTGAAGCAGATGGTGGCGGAGCAGGCGCTGGACATCCAGGCGCTGAAGGCGATCACCGCAAAAACTGGTAAGGCCCAAGGCGAAACGAACTGCCGCCACGTTGCTGGTGGTACGCTTTGGGTTGAGTCAGCGACGGGTGTGTTGGTTAGTCGAGCTGGATCGGAACACGCTGCGATACCAAAGTCGGCGATCAGACGATCAGGGGCTTAGGGCGAGGATACGAGAGATCGCCGAGACCAAGCGACGCTACGGCTGCCCCCCGGATCTACGTGCGGCTGCGACGGGAAGGCTGGAGGGTGAATCACAAGAAGGTTGAGCGGATCTATCGAGAGGAAGGGCTCTCGTTGCGCCGCCGGGCGCGGAAGAAATCCACGTCCGTCCCTCGCATCGCGCTTCCGATGCCCACCCGTCCGGGGCTCTGGTATGCGATGGACTTTGTCCATGACCGGCTAGCCAATGGTCGGCGGTTCAAGTGCTTGACGATGACCGATCCGTACTCGAAAGAGGTGCCTGTGATAGAAGTGGATGGCTCGATTGGTGGGGAGCGGGTCTGCCGAATTCTCGATCGAGTCTTTGCCAGACGGCCCATGCCGGAGGTCTTGATGCTGGACAACGGACCGGAGTTCGCAGGGAACGCCTTGGACGCGTGGGCTGATCAGCATAGGGTGACGCTGCATTTCATCCAACCGGGGAAGCCGGTCCAAAATGCATTTATTGAGAGTTTCAACGGCAAGTTTCGGGATGAGTGCTTGAACGAGCACTGGTTTCTGACCTTGCAGGAGGCCCAGGTCGTGATTGAGGCCTGGCGCAGAGAATATAATGAGGAGCGGACGCACAGTACCATTGGGAATCTGACGCCCATGGAGTTCATTCACAACCATCAGGACCGGACCCAGGCGGCACAGGAGTTAACTTCGTTGGCCGTGGTGTAACAAAAGGGGGAAGGTCAATGTCCGCGACCCAGAGCTGATTCATCCCGGTGAGTGTCAGGCGGCTGGCGAGATTCAGATACACCTCCAGGTCATGCTGCGCATCGGTCGTGACCACGAAGGCCCGCGGCTGCATGGCGAGCAAGTTATCGTCCCGCATGAGCCGCGCCACCCGTTTGTAGTTCACCCGCATCCCGCGCCGACGGAGTTCTGCCGTGATGCGCCGGTAGCCATACCGACGCCGGTGTGCGACGGCGATCCCCTGAATGGCCGACCGCACGTCCATCTCTTCTTCCACCGGCTGGTGCTCCTGCAACGACCGGTAGAAACCCACCCGACTGACCTGCGCCAGATGACACATCCGTTCGATACTCAAGTGGCCTTGCCTCGACATTACGTCCCGGATGTGGGCGTCGAGGCCTGCGCGCCAGCTGTTTCGCTCCGCTGGCGTCGTGCCTCGACGGTGTGCCAGGCCCCTTTGAAAAAATCCACTCCAGCACCTTCTCGGCCAACACCTGCTTCAGGCGACTCACCTCATGCCGCAGGGTCGATTCCCGCGAGGTCGCTGGGGGACCATCGCCGCTCTCCACCGGCTCAAGCTTCTCGCGCCACGTATACAACAGCCGCCGAGACACCCCGAGTTCCTGTGACAGCGCCA
>JBBQVN010000089.1:0-15703 GCA_038211475.1 Terriglobales bacterium
AAGCGTTGCGACCTGGTGGCCATGAGCACCCATGGACATCGCTTCCTCGCCGACATATTTCTGGGGGCTACCGCCACCCGAGTGCGGCACAGCATCAACGTACCCGTGCTGTTGCTCAAGGCAAAGTGAAGGCGTTTGCAGCCGCTCGATCCGGCCGCGCCGCCCCGGCATACACAATCCGCTCCCTAAGGAATAAACTGGAGTGTTCACGCTGGCTGCCGCGCTGCACTAAGGCGAGGGCCTGCGGTGTAGCATCCATAATTCGGGAAGGCACTCATGTCCGTAAATAGCTTCGGTGCACGCGCAATATTTATCGTTGGCCAGAACAAGTACGACATCTACCGCCTCGATGCCCTCGACAAACAGGGCATTTCTACCGTGCACCTGCCATTTTCGCTGCGAATTCTGCTGGAGAACCTGTTGCGCACCGAAGATGGCCGCAACGTTCGCCAGGATGAAATCCGCGCCCTGGCCGCCTGGAACAAGAGTTCGAAGCCCGACAAGGAAATCGCTTTCACCCCCAGCCGCGTGCTGCTGCAGGACTTTACCGGGGTGCCGGCCGTGGTGGATCTGGCCGCCATGCGCGATGCCATGAGCCGTCTGGGCGGCGATGCCAACTTGATTAATCCTTTGCAGCCCGCCGAACTGGTGATTGACCACTCCGTCCAGGTGGACGAGTTTGGCAAAGCCGGGGCGTTTGAGATCAATGCGCTGCTCGAATTTCAGCGCAATCAGGAGCGCTACGCCTTCCTGCGCTGGGGACAGACCGCTTTCCACAACCTCGCCATCGTGCCACCCGACACTGGCATCGTCCACCAGGTGAATCTCGAATACCTCGCGCGCGTCGTTTTTGTTCACGAGTCTGATGGCAAGAAAACCGCTTACCCCGACACTCTGGTTGGCACCGACTCCCACACTACGATGATCAATGGTCTGGGCGTGCTGGGATGGGGCGTTGGTGGCATTGAGGCTGAGGCGGCCATGCTTGGCCAGCCCGTTTCTATGCTCATCCCCTCAGTGGTGGGAGTGAAATTGACCGGTCGCCTGCGCGAAGGCGCGACCGCCACCGACCTGGTGCTCACCATCACTGAAATGCTGCGCAAGCACGGGGTGGTAGGGAAATTCGTGGAATACTTTGGCCCCGGCTTGCAAGACTTGCCGCTGGCCGATCGCGCCACCATCGCCAATATGGCTCCCGAGTATGGCGCAACCTGCGGCATCTTCCCCATCGACAAAGAAACCCTGCGCTACCTGCGCTTGACTGGACGTTCCGAAAATCAGATTGCATTAGTCGAGGCCTACGCCCGCGAACAGGGCTTGTTCCACGATGCCAAGACGCCAGAAGCTGAATACTCAGAACTGCTGGCGCTGGACCTCTCCACCGTGGAAGCCAGCTTGGCCGGGCCTAAGCGGCCGCAGGATCGGGTGCTGCTCTCCAAAGCGGGCGAGTCGTTCCAGATTGCTTTGCCATCTTTGATGAAGCCTAAGGCGCCGGTCCCTGCGAATACCCCGGCCGCCCTGAATCAGGCGCGTTGGGAAGGTGAAGGCGGAAATCCGACCGCCTTGGGCGCCGAAGATCCGACCGTTCCCTTGCACGTCCCACCGTCAGTCAAGAATTCCCTGAAGCACGGCAGCGTCGTCATCGCCGCCATCACCAGTTGCACCAATACTTCCAATCCATACGTGCTGATCGCCGCCGGTCTGCTGGCCAAGAAGGCCGTGGAGCATGGGCTTTCGACGCCCGCCTGGGTTAAGAGTTCGCTTGCCCCCGGCTCCAAAGTCGTTACCGATTATCTTCTGCAGGCCGGTCTCATGCCGTACCTCGAGAAGTTGAAATTCCATCTCGTCGGCTACGGATGCACCACCTGCATCGGCAACTCCGGTCCGCTGCCCGCCGAAGTCTCCCAGACGATTGATGAAAACGATTTGGTGGTTGCCTCGGTGCTCTCCGGAAATCGCAACTTCGAAGGCCGTATCAACTCTGAAGTGCGCGCTAACTACCTGATGTCGCCGCCGCTGGTGGTGGCATTCGCGCTGGCGGGCCGCATTGATCTGGACTTGCGCAAGGATCCCATCGGTCGCGGCAAAGATGGTCCCGTGTACCTTGCCGACCTGTGGCCGACCCAACGCGAAGTTGAAGAAACCGTAGCTGCAGCCATCACCCCTGGCATGTTCCGTAAGAGCTATGCCACTGTGTACGAAGGCGACGAACGCTGGCGCTCGCTGCCCATTCCGGAGGGAGAAACCTATGCATGGCTGGACGATTCAACCTACATCCGCCAAGCACCCTACTTTGACGGTATGACTCTGTCGCCTGCGCCGGTGCAAGATATCTCCGAGGCACGCGTTTTGGCGGTGCTAGGCGATAGCGTCACTACAGACCACATTTCGCCCGCTGGCTCCATCAAGAAAGATGGGCCCGCTGGGAACTACCTGGTTGCACACGGCGTAAGTCCCGCCGACTTCAACTCTTACGGATCGCGCCGCGGCAATCATGAAGTGATGGTGCGAGGCACCTTTGCCAACGTGCGCTTGCGCAACCGGATGGTCAACATCGAAGGCGGATACACCCGCCACTTGCCCGACGGCGCCGAGATGAGCATCTTCGAGGCTTCAGAGAAATATCAGGCCGAAGGGATTCCACTGGTAATTATCGCGGGCAAGGAATACGGCTCGGGATCGTCGCGCGACTGGGCAGCGAAGGGCCCGCGCCTGCTGGGAGTTCGCGCGGTCGTCGCCGAGAGCTATGAACGCATCCACCGCTCTAATCTGGTCGGCATGGGCATCCTGCCTCTGCAATTTATACCCGGAGAAAACGCCGAATCGCTCGGACTTACGGGCGAGGAAGTCTTCTCCATCGCCGGAATTAGCGCTGCGGTTGAACATCCTGCCGCCAGTCACCAGATCGCGGTCAGCGCGGCAAGTAACGGGACCATCCGGCAGTTCCAAGCCATGGTGCGCATCGACACTCCGCAGGAAGCTCTCTACTACGCCCATGGCGGCATCCTGCAATACGTGTTGCGCCAGCTTTTGGCAGCGGGCAAAAACTAGGTTCCACAAAAACTCCGGAGGGAAGCGGGCTCAGTTGCCCGCTTTTCCTTTTTTGGTCCGGCTTTTTGAACGCTTCCGCCGCACTCGCCCCAACCTCTGAACACAATGTTCAAGATTCTTTACTTCCAAGCACTTACAACCATTTCGTCACATTGATGCGTGACCGCTGTCACAGACTGCACGGTTGGTGCATGGCATCATTTGCGAAATTGCGCAACTGATGTATGCGGACTTCGTCGCCTTCGTATCGCCACATCGCAAATTTCGACCAGAAACAACAGGAGACGCTTATGACGAAACATTTCATTGTTACTTCTCTTCTAACGGCCCTGCTGGTGGTCTCCTGCGGCGCAGGAAACGGCCTGCCAGCAGCTCCGTCCCCGACCGGATCACCGCACCACCCCGCCAAGCCCGATGTTGCCGCCGCCATCAACGCAGCCCAGACGACCTATGTAGTGGTGGCGTGGAGCGAACTGGGCATGCACTGCATGGATGGCAAAGACTATTCCATCTTTTCCATCCTGCCACCCTACAACAACATTAAGGCCCAGGTGTTCAAGAAGGGCGAACCGCCGGTAGCCATTTCCACCGGAATCACCGTGACCTACACTGCGTTGAAGGACGCCGCCGGCTCCATCAACACCATCAGTTCCACCAAAACCAATTTCTGGACCTACGTCAACACCCTGTTCCTGTCCAACCCGGTGCCTGACACTGGTCTCGCCAACTATAAAGTGCAGAGCAGGACGGCGCAGAACATGACCTACAACTCGGCCGCCGCCGACTGGGAGGCCATTGGCATCCCCACCGTCCCTTATGACGACAAGAATGTTTCCAACGCCTTCCCCATGGTGATCGTCACTGCAAAAGATACCAAAGGGAATATTTTGGGCACCGCGAAGATCGTCATGCCAGTCAGCGACGAGATCAGTTGCGGCACTTGCCATGCCTCCGGCAGCGATGCCCCCGCCATGCCCGCCGCGGGTTGGGTATACAACTCCGACCCGGCCAAGGACATGAAGCTGAATATCCTGCGCAAGCATGACGACCGCTGGGACATCACTCCCTACCTCGCCACGCTGGCCAAGAACGGCTACAAATACCAGGCGAAACTCTACGACACGGCCAACGCCGGAACTCCGATTCTGTGCGCCGCTTGCCATGCCACCAACGCTCTGGGCGCCCCTGGAATCGCCGGCATCAATTCGGAAACTGCCGACATGCATACTCTGCACGGTCCGCAGATAAACCCGGCCACCGGCATCAGCTTGGATAACGCAACCGACAACCTGACCGGCTGCTACCTCTGCCATCCAGGCGTCAAGACCAAGTGTCAGCGAGGCGCCATGAGCACCCAAACCTGCAAGGACTGCCACGGCAATCTGACCACGGTGGGCGCTTCCACTCGCCAAGGCTGGCTGGATCTTCCCGCCTGCCAGATGTGCCACCAGACCAGCCAACGCTACACCAATGCATTTGCCAGCAATGGCATGTGGAGAACTTCCACTGACTCCACGTTTGCCACCAACAACAACGTTCCCCTGCCAGGCAAGATGCTGTTCCGTTACAGCACCGGGCACGGCGGCGCCTACTGCTCAGCTTGTCACGGTTCGCAACACGCCGAGTTTCCGTCGCTCAACGCCAACGACAATGTGTATCCCACCCAAAAGCAGGGCTACATTGCCAAGCTGACAGAGTGCACCATTTGCCACACCAACGTGCAGGTAACGCAAACCGGCGGACCGCACGGGATGCACAATCTGGGACAGTCCTGGGTCGACAGCCATGAAGACTACGCCAGTAACGGCAAGTACACGGCGTGCGCCTATTGTCACGGGGCTAATTACAAAGGCACGTTCCTGACGCGCTCGAAAGTCAGCCGAACTTTCAATGTCGGGGACCAAGGCAAGAAGACCTTCTCTGCCGGTCACCAATTCAGTTGCTACGATTGCCACAATGGGCCGACGGGAGGTTAACTCCTTTCCGACAAGTGTCACGATGGCCAGGCTCCCTTGGGGGTCTGGCCAATTTCTGGTCTGCAAAAGTAAAGGCCGGGCATAATGCCCGGCCTTGATTCCACCAACCTATGAACTAGCGCCGTCCGCTCTTTTTCTTCCCGCTCTTCTTCGTTGCTTTCTTCGTTGCTTTTTTCGTTGCTTTTTTGGTTGCTTTCTTTGCGGATGGGCGGGCGGTTTTCTTGGCTGCTTTCTTCGCAGGCGCGGTCTTCCTGGCTGGAGCTTTTTTGGCCGCTTGCTTTTTTGCTGGCGCCTTTTTCGCTGCCGCCTTCTTTGCCGGAGCTTTCTTGGCGGGAGTGTTCTTCACCGGCGCTTTTTTGGCGGGACTCTTTTTCGCCGGCGCCTTTGCGACAGGAGCAACCGCGGGAGCCTCGGCCGCTGCTGGTTTCTTCGGCGCGGGCGCCTTTTTGATCACTGGAGGCGGGGGAGGTATTGCCGGGGTTTCCCTCACGGGTTCCGTTCCTTCTCTTCCTACCGACTCGGCTTCTTCTTCCTCCTCTTCCTCTTCCTCGTAGGCCTCCTCGGGCGTGTCCCCGAGGGCCTCTCCATATTCGTCCATATCGTCGTCCCGTCCGTAGAGAGTCACTGCTTCAGAATCCATAGTTCCTCCTGCCCCTGTGCGCCGCGGGCGCCAGTTGCTTGCTGTGAGATGTAAGAAGATAGCACTGCGGTTTCGAATGTCAAGCGGCGCGAGTATAGCACGTCTCGCGCACCCAAGCCCAGAAACCCGTACCGGCCGCTTTTTCCAAAAAATTCCGCTTCTGTCGCGCCGGTTCTATGCGCCCTGTTATTATGCATTCGTGCCCAGTAAGCAACAGCTGAAATGGTCGCAATTGAAGGTCGGCGTGACCGTGCTGCTCGCCAGCATCACGCTGGCGGTGCTCATCTTTCTGATGAGCGACACCGGTGGTTTGTTCACCCGCAAAATCACCTTGCGTTCTTACTTCGACAATGCCGGCGGCATGCGAGTGGGAGCGCCCGTCCGTTTGCAGGGAGTGGACATCGGCAACGTCAGCGAGATTCGCATTGTCTCCGGCAATCCCCTGACCCCGGTAGAAGTCACCATGAAGGTGAACACCAAGTACCTGTTCAACATTCACAAGGATTCCACAGCCTCACTGGCGACTGCCGGCGTGCTGGGCGAAACCTATGTTGAGCTGAACAGCGCCGTCTCCACCGCGCCCGCTGCGGCCAATAATGATGTTCTGCCCATTCGCGATCATCCCGACTTCCAGGACGTAGTCCGCTCCAGCCAGGGCACTCTGCAAAACCTCGATGCGCTGCTCAAACGCCTGGATCGCATCCTGGCCTTCGTCGAAAGCGGCGACGGCTCTATCGGAAAGCTGATCTACGATCCCGCGCTCTACAACCGGGTGAATGACACGGTCGGGGAATTCAAGGCCATTGTGGATGAGATTCACAATGGCAATGGCAGCCTGGGTAAACTGTTGGCCAGCGACGAGGCTTACAACAAAGCCATGGGAGCCGTGGATAAGGTCAACCTGATGCTCGATGACGTGCAAAAGGGCAAAGGCACCGCAGGCAAGCTGCTGAAAGACGAGAAGCTCTATGCCAGCGTGGCCCAGACCGCGGAGAATGTCCGCCAGCTCACCGCCGACATCAACGCCGGCAAGGGTTCTCTGGGCAAGCTCGCCAAAGACGATGCGTTGGCGCGCAAGCTGCAAAATACGGTGGACAAGCTCTCCGCCGTTAGCGATCGTCTGGAATCCGGAGAAGGTAGCGCCGGGCTCTTCCTGAAAGACCCCGCCCTCTATAACAATAGCAATCAACTTCTGGTCGAGAGCCGCGACCTCATCAAAGCCGTGCGCCAGGATCCCAAGAAGTATCTGACCATCCACCTCAAGATTTTCTAGGGTCTATGTCGGAGATCGCCGCGCATTATTTGGAAGAGATCGGCCGCCAGTTGCGCGGCCACAAGCGCATGGCCGATCAAGCCATGGCTCAGCTGAGCGAGGAACAGTTTTTTGTCGTGCTCGATCCGGAAGCCAATTCAGTTGCCATCCTGGTCAAGCACATTGCAGGCAACCTGCATTCTCGCTACACCAATTTTCTGACCTCCGATGGCGAAAAACCAGACCGCCATCGCGACCAGGAATTTGAATTGCCGCCCGCAACCACTCGCGCCGCTCTGATGCAGAGCTGGGAGCACAGCTGGCAGCTTTTATTTTCTGCCTTGGCAGGGCTTCGCCCGGAAGACACCCTGCGCACCGTGACCGTCCGCAGCGAGCCCCACACCGTGGTGCAGGCACTCAACCGCTCGCTGGCGCACCTGGCCCAGCATATTGGACAGATTGTATTTCTAGCCAAGCACCTTCGCTCTGCTGAATGGCAAACTCTCAGCATCCCTCGCGGCAAGACCGACGAATTCAATGCCAGGATGGCCGCAAAGCAACATAAGCCCAGCGCTTAGCTGGATCAGCGGGCTACGGTAGCCCGTTCGCCCCAGTCAGCGAGAAGATATCGCTTTCCGGCGTCCACGGATTCACCACCCCTACGCCTCCGAACAGAATCATCTGGTTCGACGTGGGATCATAGTTCGCGCTTTGGAACTCCCGCGCCGGCCCGCTATTGGAAGGCGCCAGCTTTACCCAAGTGGGCGCGCCACTACTGCCGTTGGCGCCGATCAACACCCACGCGTCCGTCATCACGGTGGTCCCGTCATAGCCACCGGCAATGGTCATGCGATTGTTGGTCGCGTCATAGGTTGCGGTATGTCCCGACCTCGCCGCTGGCCCCTGGTTGGTGGCGAAGAGTTGTGACCAGAATGGGGTCCCGCCTTGGCCATTGGCGTGGGCCAGCACCCAAATGTCTCCATAGTGAGTTGCGCCCGCATCCCCTCCGAACACAATCAAGCTATTAGAGGCAGAGTCATACACCGCGCTGCTACTCTCGCGCGGTTGGGGCGCAGTTCCGGTGGGATGAAGCTGAGTCCACGCCTGCGTAGCCGTCGTGCTGTTGGCATTGTTCAGCACCCAAACGTCGCCATAAAACGTGGTCGAGCAATTGGAGCCGCCGAAAATGATCAGCGAATTGCTAGCCGAGTCGTAAGACAAGGCATGCAGCCAACGCGCCGCCGGCCCGGTTCCTTTGACGGAAACCTGGAGCCAGGAACCGCCCGCTTGGTTGGCGCTCTGCAAAATCCAGTAATCGTTCACGCACTTGGACGGGTTGGACTGAAAGCCTCCAAACACCATCATCCGGTTTGTTCCACTATCCCAAACCCCCGCGTGCCCGTATCGGGGCGTAGGCCGCGATGCGCCGTTGGGCAGCGCAAAGTTCACCCAATGCAAACTGTTCGAGCCAATCACATTCGTCTGCTGCCAAACGTCGTTATACAGCAGCGCCGATTGGGAATGGGCGCCGCCGAAGATGGTCAAGCTGTTGCTTGCCGCATCGTAAAACGCGGAATGCAAATAGCGCACTGCGGGGCCGTCGACGCTCCACTTGGGACTGCCGCTTCCCGTACCGTTGGCATCGGTCAAAGTGAAATAGTGGTCGGTGGTCGCAAGCTTGGCTTGGGTGCCGGCGCCGCCGAACAGGTTCATGCTGTTGTTGGACGCGTTGTACACGGCGGAGTGATGGGACAGCACCGGCCCGGTGCCACTGATCTTCAGTTGTGACCAGGAAGGCGTGCTCCCCAGACCGTTCGCCGACGTCAGTGCCCAGGTGTCGCCTAAAGCCACTTTGCCGTGAAGGCCACCGAAGACAATCATGCGGTTGCTCACGCTGTCGTAAATCGCAGTGTGGGAAGTCCGAGTCATGGGCGCAATGCCGGTGGGCGACAACATTTTCCAGGCGGGCGTACCGCCGTTGCCATTGGCGTTTGTGAGGGTCCAGACATCGCCCAGCTGATTTCCCCGCGCGTCGCCGGCGTAAATGGTCATCACGTTGTTGACCGGGTCGTAAATTGCGGTGCTGCTCTCGCGCGCCGAAGGCGCCGTCCCGGAAGGGACAAGCTGCTTCCAAGCCGCAGTTCCGCCTTGGCCGTTGGCGGCGCTCAGCACCCAGACATCATGCAAAACGCCGCCGTTGCAATCGCTTCCGCCAAATATGATTAGGGAATTGGTATTGGGGTCGCACGCCCCGGTGTGGAACTGTCGCGGCGGTGGAGCGACCCCCGTGGGCAGGATGGAACTCCACTGCGGGCTCCCCTGCCCATTGGCGTTCTGCAGCACCCAGACGTCATTCACGCAAGTGGTGGGTTGGCCGGTGCCGCCGCCCATGATGGTCATGCGGTTGGAATTCGGGTCGTAAGTTGCTACATGGCCAAGACGCGCCGCCGGAATGGTTCCGCTGGGAAGCAGTTGCGTGAAGTTCAAGTTGATGCCGGTCGAGCTTCCCGCCCACACATCATTCAGATCCGAGCCCGAAACCGTGGCGACTCCTCCGAAGACGATGCTTTGCTGAGTAGTCGGATCAAACACAGCAGTGTGCGAGTACCGGGCGACCGGGCCGTACTGCGTCCATATTGGCGCGGTGACCTGATCAGGCGCCGCCGTAGAATCTTGTTGTGCCCAAAGCGCAGAGCCGGGACCCAGCCACAGAAAAGCTAGAACGACGACGCAACCAATCTGAGCCAAAGCCCAGCCGCGAAACGCAAACCTCAATTGTTGTTGTAGCTTTGGCAACAAAGCACTCTCCTGACTCATAGTTCGAAATCGATGGTCTAATGGGTCGGCGCCAGAAACCACGGCGTAGCGGTGTGGTCTGTCTTCAGAAAGTTCATCAGCGTGGTGGACGCCCTGAGCCGGCCCGCTGGATCCGAGGGGTGAGTTCCGTCAAACCTGGAGTCCTGGCATGACCACACCAACCCGTCGCTGCGCGGCACTAGCCCATCGACCCAATAGTACGGCCCCCACGCCATCCACGGCGCCAAGACCGTTCCCTTGCTGGGATCGAAGTTGAGGTTGGCATTGCCATTGATCTGATCCTGAATCGAGTACTTGGCGGCGAACCCAGCTTCGTACGCATAAGGCTCGTGGTACAGGTTGTACACTCCGTTCGAGTACCCGGTATAGTTCACGCTCGACAGGTAAGTGATCTTGAGGTTGGGGAACTTCAACAGTAAGTTCTGCGCGATGGATTCCAGTTCTGACTGTAAGTGCGGGATGGTGGGCGGATTCCCTTGCGCATCAACATCGTTGAGCCATACAGCCACCACTTGCTTGGCAGTCACGCCCGCATTGGGCAGGTAGTTGTTGTTGATCACGGTCCAAAAATAGTTGTTGGGGTCCTGCAGCGCACTACCACTCGCGCCTCCGGTCGCCCCGTTGACCACCGCCAGTTTGGCGTTGATGGAAGGATCCACGCTGGCCAACGCTACAAATTCTGTTCCCACCCCCAGCGTGTTGGATTGGCCCACCGTCAGCAACACATATTTTCCGGTTGGGCTGGGATTTCCATTGGCGTCCAGGGGACCGATCCCTTGCCCCAGACCCACTCCGTAGGAGTCATGCGCGGGATCGTCCACATTGCTGCCATTTGCATAGAGACCCCCTTGATAGATTCCTTGGTAATAATTTGTGCCGAGATCGAGCAGAGGAACCAAATCGGCTCCGCCTACTTTCCAGTCAATGTTGCTGCAGTTCGCGCCTGTGGGCTTGCCCACCGGCAGGGTCAGACTGGCCGTGGCAACACGCGGTGGACCGCTCGAATCAGTGGCTTTTGCTGTGAATGAGTAATTTCCCGCGCCCACCGTTGAAGCCAGGGTTCCGGTGATGACCCCGGTGCCCGATAACTTCAGGCCTGAGGGCAAACTTGATCCCGTCGCCAGACTCCAGGTGAGATTGCCCTTCCCGCCGACTGCAGCCAGCACCGCTTCATAGGCGGCGCTCTGAGTTGCGCTGGGCAAAGTGGGGTAACTGGTGATCCCGAACCCAGTGGCTGCGGTCGCCGTGCCGGAGAGACTCACACCGGAGTTCGGCAACACATCATAGGAAATCAGCAACGTCCCCACCGCTGCACCCAGAAGACTGGGCGAGAATGCGACTGGCAGATTCGCCGAGGTATTGGGCGCGACCGTGATCGGCCTGCCGACGAATCCCGTTTGCAAGAATGGCTGCGTCACCATCACCCCCGTCACGCTGAACGCAGTGGTGCCGGTGTTGGTGACAGTTAGGGTTTGAAAGACGCCCGCCGAGCCCAACCCCTGGTTTCCAAAACTCAATGAATTGGCGCTCAAAGTCGCCTTGGCCGTAGTGCTGGTGCCAATTCCAAACAATCTGGCTGCTTGCGTTGGCAATCCGGCGAAGGTGAAGGTGATGGTCCCCCCCAGACTTTGAGCGGAAACGGGAGTGAACACTAGAGTGAAGTTGGCGTATCCTCCCGCTGCAATGGTCGTCGGCACTGAACCGCTTACCAGCTGGAATTGCGACGGAGTGATCGTCACGGTGTTAATCGTGATCGACGCCGTCCCGGTATTGTAAATGCTGACTGTTTGCGGCAAGGTACTGGTGGTCCCAACCGCCTGCGTCCCAAAGTAGAGGCCCGACTCGGGATAGATCTGGGCCGTATTGATCGCGGCCGCTGGGAGCGCGCACACCAAAAGTCCGCACACTCCAAGAATGCTGGCGACTGTCTTTTTCATATTTGTGACCACCGGATCGTGAGCTGAGAATGCGAGGGGAGTGGAGCAACCCGTGGTCTACACACGAATGCTCCGCCCAAGGCTTCCCTGGAAGTCTCGGACTAATCGGGATTGTACACCGGTCCGCCTCGCCTGTGTTCCGTCCGGTTTTGAGGCTGGATCGCCTAAGGCAATCCGTTGGCGACGGTCAGCGAGAAGATGTCTCCCTTCGGGGTCAGGGGCGTGACGGCCCCGCTCCCCCCAAAGATGATCATCTGGTTCGTAACCGGGTCGTAGTTAGCCGTGTGCCATCGTCGCGGCGTCCCTGCAATTGTCGGCGTCAGCATGCTCCAGGTCGGCGCGCCCGCTTTTCCATTGGCGCCAATCAACACCCACGCCTCCGTCAGAAGTTTTGTGCCGTCGAATCCGCCATAAATCGTCATGCGGTTGTTGGTCGCGTCGTAGGTGGCGGACAACTCCGAACGCTTCGAAGGACCTTGGTTCGTCGCAGTTCGTTGCGTCCAGGCGGGGCTGCCGCCTTGCCCGTTGGCGTGGGAGAGCGTCCATATATCGCTGTAGTAGGTGCTGCCCTTGTCGCCTCCAAACACAATCAGGGTGTTGGAGCCCGAATCGTAAGCCATCGCCGCATTCTCTCGCACCGGCGGCAGGCTTCCAGTGGGCTTCAGGTTGGTCCACGACTGGTTGCCGCTGGTGCTGTCGGCGTTGTTCATGACCCATACATCGTTGAAGTAGGTGGTGTTGCAATCCAATCCCCCAAAGATGATAAGGGAGTTCGTGCTTGAGTTATAAGCGGAGCTTTGGCGATAGCGCGCCGGCGGTATGGTCCCCTTGACTGCAACCGAAAGCCAACTGGCGGTCGTGGACAGACTGGTCGCATTCTTCAACACCCAATAATCGTTCAGGCAGGGTGCCGGCTTCCCCGCACCGCCCCCAAACACCATCATGCGTTGAGTGCCGGGGTCGTACGCCCCGGTATGGCCATATCGCGGCGAGGGGAGGATCCCGTTGGGGACAAACGTAAGCCAGTTGATGCTGGATGAGCCAATCACTCCCGTCTGTTGCCAGATGTCATTGAATAAGAGGCCGCTGTCTGAATGAGCGCCCCCGAAGATGGTCAAGGTGTCGGATCCCGCATCGTAAAAAGACGAATGCGAAAAGCGGACCGGCGGCCCGTCCACATTCCATTTCGGCGCAGTAGTGCCGACGCCGTTGGCGTTGACTAAAGTGAAAAAATGGTCGCTCGACATGAGTTTGAGCGTGGTGCTGGTTCCGCCAAACACATTCATCGAATTCGTGGTCGAGTTGTACACCGCCGACTGCGAGCCAAGGGTCGGCGCGGTACCTTGAGGCTTCACTTGTACCCAGGCCGGGGTGCCACCGACATTATTTGGAAACGTCAGCGCCCAAGTGTCGCCCAAGGTCGCCGTGAGATAGAACCCCCCATAAATAATCATGCGATTGCTGGTGCTGTCATAGATAGCGCAGTGGGAGGTCCGGGGCAACGGCGCAGTCCCGGTGGGAAAAAGCTGGGTCCAGGTAGGCGTGCCCCCGGTACCGTTGGCATGGGAGAGAATCCACACATCTGATAACTGGGCCCCCGCCGCATCGCCCGCGTAAATCGTCATGGTGTTGCTAGTCGAATCGTAGATGGCGGTGTGCTTCTCCCGTGGCGGAGGCGGCGACCCCGAGGGCGCCAGCATGGTCCACGCGGGAGTTCCCCCAACCCCATTTGCGAAACTCAAGATCCACACATCGTTCATGTATCCAGAGTTACAATTGCTGCCGCCAAAAACAATCATCGAATTTGCGTTCGAGTCATACACTGCAGTGTGATATTGCCGCGCCGAGGGTGCATTTCCCCGCGGGGTGGCATTGGTCCATTGCGGCGTGCCCTGCCCATTGGCGTTCTGCAAAGTCCAAACGTCCTTCAGGCAGGTCCCGGCCCCGCCGGTGGCGCCCCCCATCGTGGTCATTCGGTTGCTGGTCGCGTCATAAGTCGCGACTTGGCCAAAGCGCGCCGCGGGAGGGGCGCCCGTGGGGGCCAGTTGCCTGAAGCTTAAGTTCGAGTAGACTGTCGTCCCTACCCACACATCGTTCAGATTTGTGGATGTGTTTAACTGTTGACCACCAAAAACAATGCTGACCTGGGTATTGGGGTCAAAAACCGCGGTGTGGGAAAATCGTGCTAGTGGCCCATACTGGGTCCACACTGGAGTGGTTCCAGAGGACGCCTGTTCTTCGGTATTCTGAGCAAGTGCCGCTACGCCATGAATTAATAAAATGATCGCTGTAATTCCGACGAAAATCCTCTTCGCCACATTGCTACCGGACAATTCTTTATTTAATGTTTTCGAAAGCTGGGACAAGAGGGAGTCCTTGTGGGCATGTCCTCTAAGCAACGGAACCGCTCTGGGAAATGAGTTGTGGGTTTTTAAGCAGGCCAGACTGATTAATCTAGGTTAGCACGTTACCCCTGGCTTCTGCCCGCGTTCCCGCTCCACTCCATCTGCACCCGCACAAAATCCCGCAGGATGCTAGAATTTCACGTTTGCTGATGCATTCCAGCCAGTCCGTTCCCAGGGAGGAAATCCGCAATGCCCAATACCATGATGGCGGTGGTGAAGCCGACAGCCGCGCCCGGTGCGGAAATCCGCGAAGTCCCCGTCCCCAGCTTCGGTCGCACCGATGTGCTGGTCAAAGTGAAAGCCGCCTCCATCTGCGGCACCGACTTGCACATTTACGAATGGGACCGGTGGGCCCAGAACCGCATCCATCCGCCACTCATTCCCGGCCATGAATTTTGCGGCGAAGTGGCTGCCTTCGGCGATGAAGTCACCAGCGTGAAGGAAGGCGATTTCGTTTCCGCTGAGATGCATGTGGCTTGCGGCAAATGCCAGCAGTGCCGCACCGGCGAGGCCCACATCTGCCAACACGTAAAGATCATCGGCGTCGATACCGACGGCGCCTTTGCCGAATACGTGGTCATTCCTGAGACCAACATTTGGAAGCTTGATCCCGCCATCCCGCAGGAATATGCCTCCATCCTCGATCCCCTGGGCAACGCGGTTCATACCGTGCTAGCTGGAGAAATCGCTGCCAAAACCGTCGCCATCACCGGCTGCGGCCCCATCGGACTCTTTGCCATCGCCGTGGCCCGCGCGGTAGGCGCAACCACCGTCTTCGCCATCGAGGTCAACGAGCATCGCCGCCGCATCGCCACGCAGATGAAAGCCGACTACGTGCTCGATCCTTCCACTCAGGACGTGAAGTCCATCCTCCGCGAAAAAACTGGCGGCGTGGGTGCCGATGTCGTCCTGGAAATGGCGGGCCACCCCGACGCCATTCGCACTGCCTTCGACATTGTGCGCAGTGGCGGACGCATTTCCCTACTCGGCCTCACTTCCAAACCCATCTCGCTCAATTTTTCCGAGGATATTATCTTTAAAGGTATTACTGTCCAAGGTATCAATGGCCGCCGCATGTACCAGACCTGGTTCCAAATGACTGCCTTGCTCAAGGCCGGACGCCTCGATCTTCATCCCGTCATTACCGACCGGCTTCCCATGAAAGACTTCTCCAAAGCCATGGAGCGCCTGAAAACCGGCGAAGCCAGTAAAATCATTGTGTATCCCAATGGCGTAATGTAGCCTTCATCGTGATTCCGCTCCGTCTATACACTCTGGCCCTCGGCGCGGCAGCGGTGGCCGTCGCTGCCTATCTGCTGCCGCGCCGGAAAACCGGTTCCTTTGAGGACCGCGAGCGCGAGCGCCGCGCCTGGCTCGACCAAGTGGGCCGCATCACGGATGGAGTTGTCATCGATGTGCAGGAAACCGCCCCCGACGGCCGCTCCGGTGTGTTGTTGGTCTTCGATTATGACGTCGCCAGCGTTACCTACCACGCTTCGCAGGACGTCACCTACCTCCGCCAGTGGCTCAACCTGCACGCCTGCCGACTCGCCCTGCCCACCTCAGTCAAATACGATCCTCGCAGTCCGGGCAATTCCATGGTGATCTCCGAACGATGGATTGGC
>JBBQVN010000090.1:0-15107 GCA_038211475.1 Terriglobales bacterium
CGCAGCCGCACTTCCCCGCCCCGCTGCCGAATGTAGTCCCCCGCCGCGCTATACAACTCGGTCAGCGGCACGCACGGCACCCCCATGCGGCCCGCCTCCTTCGACTTCAGGAAGGACTCGCGAATTACTTGCGCCGCATATGGCACCGACATCTGGTCCAGTTCTTCATTCAACGCACTCACCATGATGGGATTCCAGAAGCGATCAATCGCCGGCTGGGTCTGCCCGTGACGCCGCAACCATTGCAAAAACGATTCGCCGCTGTCAGCCGGGAGCGAAGGCGCAAGCGCCACCAGCGCCATCGCAATGCTCAACTTGTCGAGTAACCCCAGCATCGGCGCCCGCAGGAACGACCACGAATTGTGCAGCGGTGCAGGCAAGGCCGACGGCCCGATCACTGAGGCCCGTCCCCCCGGCTCCAGGAACGTCAACTCGTCGTACCAGCGGATTTTTTTCTCCACTCCGGTGCGCCAGTAGAAATCCATCAGGTTGGTGCAGCAACCCAGCAACACGTGCTGGCAGTTGTCCACAATCTCGCCCGTGCCCGGCAATTCGTAAGACGAAGCGCGCCCGCCAAGGAACGGCCGCTTCTCCAGCAGCGTTACGCGAAAGCCCGATTCAGCCAGCGCGCATCCCGCCGCCAGTCCAGCGAGTCCTCCGCCGGCAATCGCCACTGTATTTTGCTTGGGAGTCGCTGTCATCAGAACAGGTGCTTCACGAACCCGCGGCCCAGCACCGCGACTTTCTGCCACGCGCTCAGCCGGACCTTCTCCGTGTACACGTCATAGTTCCGGGCCGCAATTTTCTCCAGCAGTTGCGAGTAGATCGTCATCAGTACCCACAGCGCGGGCTGGCTGTCATCGTCGATGAGAGGCAGCAACTCCTGCCCAGAACGATAAAACTCTCGCGCCCGGTCTGCTTCCATCGCCAGCAGTGGACGCAGCTTCTCCTTATCAGGTTCACGCAGCGAAGCCGCCGCCACTCCAAAGCGCGTCAGGTCTTCTTCAGGCAAATACACCCGGCCCATCTCGGCGTCCTCTTTCACGTCACGCAAGATGTTGGTCAGTTGAAACGCCTGTCCCAGACGCGCCGCCAGCGGTTCGGCCGCGGCATCGCGGTACCCGAAAATACGAATGCACACCAGTCCCACCACGGACGCCACTCCGTAGCAGTAGCGCATCAAGTCGTCGAAGGTGCGATAGCTGGCCGCCAGACCCGCGCCGTGCTGTGGCTCGCTCAAGTCCGCAGCCGTCCCATAAGCCAACTGGTCAAGCAACTCGACGGGAATCTTGTATTTCTGTTGCGCATGGGCCAGCGCCAGTAGTACCGGCTCGTCTGTCGCGACGCCCTCCACCGCGCGATGCACCGCCGCGATCCAAGCCGCCAGCGCTTCCCGTCGCTCGTTTAATGGAAGACCCGGGTCGTCGGTAATGTCGTCGCAGCGCCGCATGAACGCATACACCGCGCATAGTGCGTTCTGCTTGCGTCGCGGCAGCACCATGAACCCGTAATAGAAATTCTTCGCCGCCGAGCGGGCAATTCCCCGGCACACCGAAGCTGCCATTGCCAGTTGCGATGCCGTCGGAGCATATCGCGTAGGAATGCTCTCCGCCGCCGCGCTCATCGCAGCTTCCCCAATACCGCGCGCGCCACCAGCGCCAGCTTGCGCGCTTTGGAGATCGAAGGCCGCCGTCCCAGCACGGCAAAGTCCTGTTCCTCGATAGCGTTCAGGATCTCCATCCCGCCGCGGCTGAACAGGTCCAGGTCCACAGCCAGTTCGCGATCCACTTGCCCGATCAGGGGCAATCCGCGTGCAAACCACTCCCGCGCACGCTCCACTTCGAATTTCATCATCTGGCGAAATTCGGGAGTATTCCGCTGCGCTCGCAGATCGTCTTCACTCACCCCAAACCGCCGCATATCTTCCAGCGGCAGGTAAATGCGGCCCTTCTCGAAATCAACGCTGACGTCCTGCCAGAAGTTTGCCAGCTGCAGGGCGGTGCAGGTGCAGTCAGAAAGCCGCTGCCGCTCGGCATCGCGGTACCCGCACAGATACAGCACCAGATGCCCGACTGGGTTCGCCGAATACACGCAGTAGTTCTGCACATCGGCAAACGTTTCATAACGGGTCACGCTCTGATCCTGCCGAAACGCCTGCAGCAGGCCGGCAAATTCGTGCTTGGGAATGTCGAAGGTTTTGACCGTTTCCGCCAGCGCCACAAATACCGGATGCCTCGGCTTCCCGGCATAGCACGCATGCAGTTCACGCTCCCATTCCCCAAGCAACTGCAGCGAAGCCGCCGCGTCGCCGACTTCGTCCCCCAAATCATCGGAAATTCGGCAGTAGGCGTACACATTGAAGAAATGCTGCCGCAAGCGCGCCGGCAAAAACCAAGACGCCACCGAAAAGTTTTCGTAATGCGAGCGGGCCAGGCGCGCACAATACTCCTGTGCCTCCGCCAGCGCCGGCGTCACCGCAGGCAAAGCATACTCCGGCGGCAGCGCGCTCCACCCCCGCGCAGAAATCTCAGCCTGGCTCTCGATTGGACTACTCGTATGCGTAGATGCTCCCGGTCTGCGACCACCTGCTGGGTGACCGGCGAATGGCGTTCGAACCTGATCCTCAGCGTGTTTGAATGCTGCCCCTACAGTATAAATTTGTATTCTTCCTTACAGTATAAACAACCACCCGGAGTACTCGAGGTGCCTCGTTCAAGCTCCGCTTGGGCGGGGGCTTATAAAAGTGCAGCCCCGCCATTCGTCGTCGGTGCCTCTCCTGCCCGCCCGTTATGATACTTTCAGCGCATCGTCCGTCGCACTGAAGGGGTCGCAATGACGTATCTTCGTCCGTTCTGGATGGTCGCCGTCACACGGGGGTTCGTTTTCGCTCTCTGCATCGCCCTCCTTCCCAGCCATGCGTTCGCTTGGGGACCCATCGGCCACATGACGGTGGACTATGTCGCCTACCAGAAGCTGACCCCGGCGGCGAAGGTCCGCATCAGCGAACTGTTGCAGAAAAATCCCGACTACGCTTATTGGGTGGCTCTCCTCCCGAAGGAGTCTTCGAAAGCGTCGCAAAACAAGCAGGACATGATGCTTTTCATGATCGCCGCCACCTGGCCCGACGACATCAAGGGCAGCAACTACTTTACCGACGACGGTTCGGGCGGCGGCAACATCCCTGACAATGAGCCGGGCTCACTCTCGGCGCAGAATATCGGCTACACCGACCGCCTCCGCCACAAGTATTGGCACTTCGTGGATCTGCCCGACTATGCTGAGCCCGACGCACCCCGCTTTGACACACCCGCGCCCAACGCCATCACTCAAATCGCCGCCCTGCGCGCTGTCCTCGCCACTCCGGACCCCGCCAACCCCAAGCAAAAAGCCAAGCTCGACCTGCTGAAGTCGTACGATCTGGCGTGGCTGCTGCACCTGGTCGGCGACATCCATCAACCGCTGCATGCTACAACTCGAGTTAGCCAGAGGGACCGCAAAGGCGATGCGGGCGGCAACTTCGTGCACTTCTGCGAAACTGCGAAATTGCCCGACGCCCAGCCAAAGTGCTCCAATCTGCACGCGTTCTGGGACGACCTGCCCGGCACCGATGCCACCTACTGCGCCGATAAAATATCGTGCGTCCGCCGCGCCATCGCACTGGGAGCCAAATTGGCGCCGTCCGACCCCGCACTGGCCGCAATTCTCGATCCCGCCCAGTGGGCGCAAGAAAGCTTTCGGCAAGCCCAAGCAAACGTGTACATCGCCCCGGTCGGCCGCAGTGACGGCCCCTTCATCGACACTGCGACGTACCACGCCCAAGCCCTCAAGCTCGCCCACGCGAAGGTCGCGCTTGCAGGAGCCCGGCTGGCCAACATCCTGAATGCGGAATTGGAGTAGTGACCCCATCAAAATGGGCTGGCAGAATCGCCAGCCCCTCTTCGCCGCCCGCAAGCGGCATGCTATTCGTAAACCCTCACCACTGCGAGTCAGCCCGCCGAGGGCACTTTCCGAGGCCTTAGTGCCCGGGAATAATCGCCGTTTTGATGTCGCCATTGCGGTTGAGCATGTGCCGCAACACATCGTGCAAGCGCGACAGTGGCGCTTCGCCTGTAATGTAGTCCGTCCCGCGAACTTTCTTCTCGGCAATCAGCCCAAACGCGCGGCGCACTGTCTCAGGGGTGTGATGGAAAGTCGCTTTCAGGGTGATTTCCGAATAGTGCAGGCGCGTGGTATCGAGCTGTACCTTGGTCCCGGCCGCGCAGCCGCCAAAGAAATTGACGGTACCGCCCTTGCGCACCATATTGACCGCCCACTCCCACGCTTCCGGACGACCCACCGCCTCAATTACTACATCGGGGCCGCGTTTCTCGTTGCTCAATTCGCGGACCGCTTCCACCGGATCTTTCACTTGCGTGATTTGAACCACTTCGTGCGCGCCTTTTCGCCTGGCCATGGTCACTTGCGAATCCCGTTTGACTACGGCAATTACATTGCAGCCAATGGCTTTGGCCACTTGTACGAACATCAAGCCAATCGGCCCTCCGCCGATCACCGCCACGGTTTCGCCGATTTCCACTCCGGTCTCGTGCAGCCCGCGCAGCACGCAGGCCAGCGGCTCGGTCATGGCGGCGTCTTCAAAACTTACCGACGGCGGCACCGCCAGCATGTTGGTCTGCACAATGCGGCTGGGAATGCGGATGTACTCGGCATAAGCGCCGTTGTTGAACAACAAGTCTTCGCACAGGTTGGGCTGGTTCTTGGAACAGTAGAAGCAGCGGCCGCAGGGCGCCGAATTCAGCGCCACCACGCGCATGCCTTTTTTGAAGCCGAGCACCCCCGGCCCCACCTGCTCAATCACACCCGCCAATTCGTGGCCAAACAGCGCTGGAGGAACAATCATGCGGGCGTGGTAGCCGCGTTGATACACCTTCAGGTCAGTGCCACAGGTGAGGGCCACTTCGACCTTTACCAAAACCTCGCCCTCACCCACCTCCGGGATCGGGACTCGTTCTATCTTGATGTCCTCTTTCCCGTAGAGGACTGCCGCTGTCATTTTTCCGCTCACGTTCTTCCTTCCCACACGCTGCCCGGTTGAATCACAATCTTCATCGAATCCGGTTGGGGATGCGCAGCCAATTTCAAAGCTTCCACGCTGCGTGTCAGCGGGAAGCGGTGGCTGATGAGCCTTTCCAGGTCCATCTCGCCGTTCATTACAAAGCGCACCGACTCGTCCTGCAAGTCCACCGATGCGCTGTATGAGCCAATAAGCGCCTTTTCGTCAACGCAAATCGCGGCCGGGTCCACCCTGGCTTCGCTATGAATGGTTTGCGCAAACAATAACACTCTTCCGCCGGGCCGGGTCGCCTCCATGGCGGCCCCAATCAGGGCGTTGCCGCCGACCGCCAGTATCACGGCATCGGCGCCTCGCCCTTCGGTCTCCGCACGCACCGCTGCGGTTACATCGGTGCGCGAGGCATCAATCGTCTGCTCAAATCCAAATCCACTAGATATTGTAAGCCTCTGCGGATACAAATCGGAAGTCATCACTTGTGCACCCGCCCGCCGCGCTAAAACGCCCAGGATCAGCCCGATCGGCCCCTGCCCCATGACGAGCACCGTTTCGCCCTGGCGCAGCCGCAGCGCCTCGATTCCCTTCATGCAGGTATTTACGGGTTCCACAAAACTGGCCTGTTCAAAAGACACTCCGTCCGGAATGCGCACCGTGCCTTCCCGCACGATCCAATCCATCACCCGCACATGTTCAGCGAATCCGCCTCCGCTCGGGGCAAACCCCGCCGTGCATCCCACCCGCTTGTACGCTTCGCACTGGGAAAACGTTTTCGTCTGGCAGTAATAACACTCGCGGCATGGGATGTGGTGGAACACCATCACCCGGTCGCCAATCTGGTAATCGCGCACACCCTCGCCCACCTTCGCCACGACACCAGAGGTTTCATGCCCAAAAATGCGCGGCGCAGAATGCGAGCCGGTAGCGATTTTCTTGAGGTCGGTGCCGCAAATGCCACAAGTGTGCACTCGCACCAGAAGTTCACCCGCGCCAATCTCCGGCACTGGCACGGTTTCCAGGCGAACGTCGTCCACTCCGCGGTACACTGCCGCCTGCATGGTCGCAGGCAGGGTCAGATCGCGCGTGTCTAGCACGAATTGTTCAGCGCTTGCCACGATCTTAGAATCCTTTGCTCTTATAAATCATTTTGCCGATCCGGCATGGGCCCGACCGCTTCTGGTTCTGCACCTTGATTAGATGCAGCTTGCTGCTCAAGGAACGTCTCTAACATGCTGCACAGCGCTCGGCTTGCCCGGCCACTGTTGCCGGCCAAACTGATGACTGTACTCCATAAATGTGGGCGGAGGGCTGTGAAAATCGCAAACGGGACGGTGCGGAATTTCCCGTCGTGAGTGACGAATCGGTCCGTCGGGGGAAGTTCGAAGCTGGCAGCATCGGAAATCGCCTTCAGTGCGGCGAAGCCGACCCCGCGCGCCTGCGCTCCCTGAGCCACTGCAGCCGCCTCCATATCCACCGCCTGAGCGTTGTACGCTTTCGCTAATTTTGCCTTTTGTTCTATGCTAGCGGTGCTCGCGACCGTGACCAGCACTCCGGCGCCGCGGCCAGTATTGACCCGGCCGCCGTCGCGTGCGTTGATGACCCATGCTGGCGTGATCACGTCGCCGACCGCCAGCGTATTGTCGAGCGCACCCGCAAATCCGGCTGAAATTACGAGTTCGGGCCCATACAGGCTGATGACCGCTTCCGTGGCTCGCCGCGCCGCCTCCGCGCCAATGCCGCCTGCCACCAGCACCGCCGTACCGCTTTCGAAAAACTTGAACCCGCGGCCGGAGTGGGAAATTTCCACCCGCCGCCAAGATTTGATTAGCGCCGCCACCTCGCGCTCCATGGCCACCACAATGGCGATTTTTCGGTTGGTGGGCATGGCGAGGCGAAGCTCGATTCGGGCTCGCGGACTAATTATAACGACTGACGCTTGGGAAGACCGCTCCACCGCACCGGTGGGTCTAAGCTCCCCCGCCCAAGCGTAGCTTGAACGGGGCACCCTACAGATGATGGGTGCAGATGATGGGTGCCCCGTCCAAGCTTCGCTTGGGCGGGCCAAGTCACTTCTCCATGTTCACAAATCACATACAACGTCCTCTTTCGGCACCAAACTCCTATCATGCCCTGGGGATTACGGCGTTTCCACCAATCCGGTCAGGCTCATTTCCTCACCTTCAGTTGCTATCACCGAAAACCGAACCTAGGAGCCGCATTGTCGCGGGCCATCTTTGAAGGCTCGCTCGAAAGGGTGCGCCGAGAATTGGGATTGCTCGTGTACGGCTATGTGGTAATGCCCGAGCACGTCCACCTCCTGGTCAGCGAGCCCGAACGGGTTTTGCTGTCGCGGGCCTTGCAGTCGCTTAAACAATCGGTAGCGCGAACCTTGGCCCTGCGAGCGAAAGATTCGTTTTGGCTAGCTCGTTACTACGACTTTAATGTTGCAAGCGAACAGAAATTCTTGGAGAAGCTTCGTTATATCCATCGCAATCCGGTGACTCGCGGACTGGTGGCACATCCTGAGGACTGGGCATGGAGCAGTTTTCGCCACTACGCCTCCGGCGACGCGGGTGTGGTGGAGATTGAATCGCAGTGGACGGCACGACGACGCGAGCGGGATGGGATCTTAGTCTCTGCACACACGTCTACCGGAAGACCCCGCCCAAGCAAAGCTTGAACGGGGCACCCTCTTCATAGAGGGAATCCTGAAATCCCAGCTCTGCTATTCTTTCCCCATCGGCCTGATGCGAGGTTTTCATTTCATGCGTCCTCTTCCCCTGTTTGTTACGCTCGTTGTCATGATGAACACGGTGATCAAGAACGCGGTGGTGATGAGCACGGTCATAATAAGCACTGTCATGATGAGCACTTTTACTTTGGCCCAGATGCCTGCACCGCAGGTCGTTACCGACCCCAAGCAAATTACTTCCAAGCCCAACGCCGCCGTCGAAAAGAGCCTTACCATCGAGAAGCTCTACATGACGCGGCAAATCGGGCGTCCCACCTGGTCGCCCGACGGCAAACAAGTCGCCTTCATCAGCAACCTCAGTGGCCGCAACAACCTCTGGCTGGTTCCCGCCGAGGGTGGATGGCCGACCCAACTGACCATTAGCGACCAGCGCCAGACTGCGCCCACCTGGTCCCCCGACGGCAAGTGGATCGCCTACCAATCGGACTATGACGGCGACGAACAGTGGGATATTTTTCTGGTCTCGCCCAAGACCGGCAAAGTGGTCAATCTCACCAACACGCGCGAAATCGCCGAGGAGCAGCCTGCCTGGTCGCCCGATGGCCGCTATCTCGCCTACGAAGTGAAGCCGAAGACAGCCTCTGCTATTGAAATCGACGTGTATGACACGCTGCAGCGCGAGACCCGCCACCTCACCACCGGAACGCCCAACGACAAATTGAATAGCGGGCCCCTCTGGTCGCGCGATGGCAAGCAAATTATCTACACCCAGAGCCAGGCCAAGGGAACCGATTCCAGTATCTTCATCGCGGACGTAGCCACTGGGAAAAGCGCTTTGCTCACGCCGCATGAGGGCGAGGCGCTCTACTTCGCCAACGATTTTGCGCCCGACGGCAAGACCGTGCTAATCACCTCCAACGCCGCCAATGGACATGAGAATGCCGCGCTGCTCGACATCGCCACGAAGAAAATTCATTGGCTGACCAAAGACCGGTGGGAAGTCCACGGCGGGGACTTCTCGGCTGATGGCAAGCGCCTCACCTGGACCGCCAATGTGGACGGCAATACCAACATCTTCCTGCACGATCTCGCAACCGGCAAAACCACCGCGCTGCCTCTGCCTGCGGGCGTAAACGAAACCGCCGGCGGTCCTTCGGCCTTCGCACACGATGGCACTCGCCTGCTCTACTATCACAACGGCCCCACCGCACCGAGCGATCTGTGGGTGTACACGCTGGCCACCGGCAAGTCGCATCAACTGACGCATGCCACCGTCGGCGGAGTGCGCGCCGAAGACATGGCCGAACCGGCGTTGGTTCACTATCCCAGCAAAGATGGCCGGTGGACCATCTCCGCATTTGTGTACATGCCCTGGAACTTGCCGCGCAATGCACAGCATCCCGCCATCGTGTACGTGCACGGCGGCCCAACGTCGCAAACTGTGAATTCCTTCAACCGGTTTGTGCAGTACATGGTCAACCAGGGCTATATCGTGATTGCGCCCAACTATCGCGGCTCCACCGGCTATGGCAAAGAATTCCAACAGGCCAACCTGTTTGACATGGGCGGCGGTGATTTGCAGGACGTACTGTCGGCAGCCGAATGGATTAAGCAAACCGGCTACGTCGATCCCAAAAAGCTGATCCTGATGGGCGGCAGCTACGGCGGGTACCTCACCATGATGGGCGTCACCAAAGCACCCGAAGTTTGGGCGGCGGGAATTCCCATCGTTCCGTTCGTCAACTGGTTCACCGAAATCGCCAACGAAGATCCGGTGCTGCGTGAAAGCGATTTGGCCACCATGGGCGATCCGGTGAAGAACAAGGCGCGGTACGAAGATCGCTCACCAATCAATTTTGTGGACCAGATCAAAGCGCCCCTGTTCTTGCTGGCGGGTGGCCACGATCCTCGCTGTCCCAAGAGCGAAGCGCAGCAGGTAGTGGACGCGATCAAGAAACGCGGCGGCGTGGCCGAATACAAAGTTTACGAGAACGAAGGTCACGGCTTCGCCCGCGTGGAAAACCAGATTGACGCCTACAAACGGGTGGCCGACTTTCTGCTAGCCAAGGTGCCTCCGGCAGATTGCAGTTGCTCGCTGACAGAATAGGCGGGTTTTCTAGATTCGCTTCGGGACGGCGGCGGCAGACCGTATTTCGCGTTTAACGGCCCCTAGGACGCTTTTGTCTGAGCGGTGGGCCTCTGGGTCACCCCGCACCCCTTTAGCCTCACCACGGCCCGGCAAATGGCACAAGCGACGGTTTTACACCAAGGGTCTGGTCGTCGTCTGGCATCCCAATCGAGGCCCCGCAGGCGGCTTGCCAGCCTTGTTTCCTGCAAACCGTTGATTGCACTGGGTTTACCTCAATTATGGGAAGTGATAGCTATTAGCTACAATTTTTCAGGGGGGCAAAGGGGTAGCACAGCGGTTTGCTCGCATTCGCAAGCCACCCGGTCCCTGCCGCTGGCTTTGGCTTGGTAGAGGGCTGTGTCGGCGCTTTTCAGCAAGGTCGCGGCGTCAGTCAGGCTGGGGCCGGAGCAGGCCACACCAATAGAGACGGTGATGGGAGCAAGCGGGGAACCTTGATGGCGAGGTAGCAGGTGCGCGATCGCGACGCGGATTTGTTCGGCGCGTTGGCGGGCGGCGTCGAGCGACGCTTCGGGCATGATGACGACAAACTCTTCACCCCCGTAACGGCAGGCCACATCGTCTCCGCGAGTTTGATTGCGGAGCAATTCGCCTACGCTACGCAGCACGCTGTCTCCAGCATCATGGCCGAAATCATCGTTGTAGTTTTTGAAGTGATCCAGATCGAGCATCACCACGCTGACCTGGCGTTGCCAACGGGAGCCACGCAACAGTTCGCGTTCCAGGGTTTCTTCCATATAGCGCCGGTTGAACAGTCCGGTGAGAGGATCACGGATGGCTTGATTACGCAGGGCATCGCGCAACTTGAGGTTGGCCAGAGCCATAGCCGCTTGCTCGGCCAGAGCGGTCCCAATCTGCTGCACCCGGCGCGGAGTCTCTCCCGCGGACTGAAGTGACTCGCTTGAGCTGGCGGTCTCAACCAGAACCAGGGCGCCGAAAGCCTCGCCCTGCGCCATCAGAGGAATGCAGAAGGCAGTCTCCTTCGAAGCGGGATCAAGGTGAGTGCAACGGCGAGCCGAGTGCGAGTCTGAGCGATGCATGCGGCCGCGGCGCACGGCCCAGCATTCGCGGAGATCGAAGATGCGGGTGGGCGGACTCGCCGTGCCCCATGCCGCCGCGGTCTCGGCGAAATCGCGGGTTTTCGTAACAGACAACAGTGCGCCGGAACAACCGGGAAGAAAATTTTGTGCGGCTTCGGCAATCACAACATAAGCCTCTTCGACGGTCATGCAGGATTGCAGCATGCTGCCCAGTTCCCCAAGCTGAGCCAATTCGCCGGTCTGTTGTTTGGACTCGCGAAGCAGGTGGGAGAGATCGTCGCGCGCGGTGCGCAGTTGCGCTTCGGCTTCGGCGCGTTCCAAGTCCTTGGTGCGCTGCCTCTGTTGCGAAAGGCTGAGGCGCAAAGCGTACCCGCTGAGCGAGAGGAAAACGGCGATGTTGCCGGTGAAGTGCCACTCCTCAGTCACCCGATCCGACAGGACGGCGACCGCCGCAATCATCCACGCGACTGCCAGGTTCTCGCCCAGATGTTCCCAAAACGCGTGACTGTCGGACTCGGCCTCTGTAGCCTCACACTTGACCGCCGGGGCTGAGAGGGCGAGCCACCCGCCTAAAATGTACGGGAGGTCCCAAACCGGGTCAAACCACAAATTGGAGGCCGGGGTGGCGAAAAAAAGCACGCAATTTCCGATGGCGGTGATGCTGGAATAGCCGGCTACAAAAATGACCAGCCGCCGCAGCGGATCGCTCAGAACGCCATATGTGGTCAGCCAACGCAAGTAGGCGCCCACCAACAGAACCAGATTGATTCCTTGTGCAATATCGGCGTAGTGGCGTATGTCAAAATCAAACTCGGACATGCTGCCTTGGGGAAGGTAGAACAGCCCCACGAACACCAGCGAGAACACCATCGCGACCTGCACGAAGTCGAGCACGCTCTCCTTCAGGGGCTGGGTTGGATGGCTTTCCGAGCGCAAAAACAGCACCATAGCCAGGGGCACGGCGTAGATGCGATAAATGAACGCCAACAGTACGGGCTCGGGGAGGGGCAGGCCTATGCTTTCAAGCAGCGAGACAGTATTGGCGACCACCCAGATAGCGAATGAGACAGTGAAGAACGCCCAGGCCGCGCGCACACAACCGCTGGAACGACCGGCGCGCCGCGCCAGGCAGGCGGCGGCGGCCACATTGAGAATCAGGAGAAAGACCTTAGAAAATATCTCGGACCATCGCACAGGGAGCAGCCATAGTTCAAGGTAATGGACCAGCAGCAGGACTGCGGTCCCCGCCGACAGCCACCGCCAACGATTATCTGCGCCGCCCGCAGTCGCCATAAGTCTCCCTGAGAACGCTGAACCTTAAGGCGTCTCTATAGGCATCATCGCTGGAAGTTAGCAGGGGTTACAGTGAATTCCGCGGAGATGTGGTTACCGGAGTTTGAAGGGGGGAGGACTCGGCTTTGCCAAACCAAGATTCCCCCGCACCGCAGGAAGGAGCGCTTCGCCAGCCGCCGGTTATTGGTTAGAATGGTGGGATGTCGGATGCCCGGCGGCCTCCATGCCAGTCCGGGCGGGGCACTCGATAACCATTGGCCAAAGAGAACACACATCTTAGCGCGCAGACCGAAGTCGCCTACTGGCGGGTGGAGGGCAGCCTGCTGGAGTTGACCACGGTGCGTCCGATCGCCTATTTCACCTGGAACGCACAAACTTTTGCGGCGCGAGTGGTGCGTCGAGGCCTGGTGTTTCTGATGGCGGTGCTGCGCCCGTTCTTGTACTTGACCCACCGCAAGTGGGCGACGCGAGTGGTGCATTCGGTATTGCACGGAGTGAGCAAAGACCGGTTGGACTTGCTGGGCGAAGAGTATTGCCAGTACAAACTGCTTCCGCGACTGAAGCCGGAAGGCGTGACAAAACTGAAAGCGCTGGTGGCGTCGGGTGCCGAGGTGGTGCTGGTGAGCCAGGGACTGGAGCACGTAATGCGTCCTCTGGCCCGCAACTTGGGGGTCAAGTGGATGGTGGCCAACCGGCTTGAGTTTCGCGACGGCAAGGCGACGGGCCGGATGCTCAGCCCGGTGATACGGCCCCGGGGATTGCTGGCGCGGCTGGTGGGAGCCAGTCCGAATGGGCGGCGCGATGCCAAGCGATTGCGGCGGGACTTGCATCTGGCGAAGGTGGGCGATCTACGCGGGGCTGTCATTCCGGTGGAGGAGCCTGCGCCGGCGAAGCCGCGCCCGGTAGTTTATTTTGACGGACGGCGGCAAACCCAACCGCTTTCGGTACGGCAGGCCTTGGGCGGCAAGCACCTCATGCTGATTGGAGTTACCGGGTTCATCGGCAAGGTGTGGCTGGCGAATACGCTGCTGGATTTGCCGGAGACAGGAAAGATCTCGCTCCTGATCCGTCGCCAGAAATCGAGTTCCGGGGCCAAGCGGTTTGAAAAGATTGTGGAAGAGTCTCCGGTGTTCGATCCGCTGTTCGAGCGCTACGGCGACGGATTGCGTCACTTCCTCCGCGAGCGGGTGGAGGTGTTGGAGGGGGATGTAACGCAGCCGAACCTGGGATTGGACGCAGCGACGGCGAGCCGCTTGCGGGCAAGTCTGGATTGCATCATCAACAGCTCAGGGCTGACCGACTTCGACCCCGATCTGCGGGATGCGCTGGCGGCGAATGTGGATGCGACAGTTCATATGTTGGACTTCATCCGCAGCACGGACCATGCGGCGCTACTGCACCTCTCGACCTGTTACGTGGCGGGAGCGCGCGACGGGCGAGTGTCGGAGCGGGTGCGGCCGAATTACACCCCCAATGGAGAGGCGGGGTTTGATTCAGAGCGGGAATGGAAGCGGCTGCATCAATTAGTGCGCGACGCTACGGCACACGCGGAAGGGCGCGAAGTAAGCGAAGAATTGCGGCGACAAGCCGAGCACAAGGCACACGTGGCGAAGGTCTTGCAGGGCACGGCGCTGGAAAACCAAATACGGAAAAACCGTGTACGCTGGCTGCGCACCCACTTGACCGACGCGGGCATGGCGCGGTCGCGAGAGCTGGGCTGGCCCAATACTTACACCTTTACCAAGAGTTTAGCGGAGTCGTTGATTGCGACCCGCGGCACCGATCTTCCAGTAGCGATCGTGCGGCCGGCGATTGTAGAGACGTCTGTGTCAAAACCGTTTTCGGGATGGAATGAAGGCATCAACACGTCGGCGTCGCTGTCTTACTTGCTGGGAACGAGCTTTCGGCAACTGCCTTCAAACGAGCGCAAGCGGTTGGACATCATTCCGGTGGACTCGGTGTGCCAGGGGATGACGCTAATCGCGGCGGCGTTAGTGGAACGGCGGCATGACGCGGTGTATCAACTGGCGACGTCGGTCACCAACCCGTGTGATATGCGGCGGTCCATTGAGTTGACCGCGCTGGCGCATCGCAAACATTTCCGAGCCCAGGAAGGGCTGGAGTCGTGGCTGCGTCTGCGGATGGACGCGATTGCGGTGTCAAAGGAGCGATATGTGTCGATGTCGGCGCCGGCACAAAAGGCGATTATCCAGTCGATTCAACGCATCATGTCGCCACTGGCGTTAAAGAAGCGTCCTCTGGCGAAGGCGGAACGCAATCTGGAGCGAGTGGAAAAGCTGATCCAGTTGTTCGAGCCATTCATTTTGCACAATGAGCACGATTTTGTGGCGGACAACGTGGAAAAATTGTCGCACGCGCTGGTGCCCGAGGAGCGCGTAACGTTTGGGTATGACACGCGCTCTCTCAACTGGTGGAATTACTGGATCAACGTGCATATTCCCGCGCTGCGGCGATGGACTTACCCGTTGATCGAGGGCAGGGCGCTGGAGACCCGGCCACCCCGCAAGCTGAATCCGCCCGAGCCCGAGGCGTTGACCGCGACGACGGCGGATGGAGGCTTGTGGCGATATTCCTGACCGGCTCGACCGGATATATTGGCGCACACTTGGCGGCGAACCTGCTGACGCAGTACGACGCGCCGCTCAACCTGCTGGTACGAGCCAAAGACGGTCCCGAGGCGGAAAAGCGGCTGTGGCGGTCGCTGCAACTGCATTTGGAATTCCGGGCTTTCTCGGACTTTCTGCACCAACGCATTCAGATTTTTCGCGGCGATCTGACCGAGGCTCGTTTCGGGCTGAGCGACGCCGACTACGCGGGGCTGGTGCAGAGCACGGATTCGGTGATCCA
>JBBQVN010000091.1:0-14964 GCA_038211475.1 Terriglobales bacterium
TACTCCACGTTCAGCGGTTGGCAAGGAATAGGCGAAGATGCTGGCAGCACGGCAACGCAGGATCCGGGATTCAGCAATCCAGCGTATCCGAGCGACGACTTCTCTCTGCCTGGCGGATCTCCCGGCGTGGGCTTTGTGGTCTTTGACGCGACCCAGGCGGGCCGCGTGAACCCGGTGATCAAGCCGACGGACCCGATGGATATTCCCGCGACTTTTCCGACTACAACCTACAACAAAGCAACAGATTACTAAGAATGATGGACGGTTCGAATACATGGGCGATTGCCGCCCAGGGGTGCAGTTTCGTTGATTTTACGCGGTCTTTACGATAGTTAGGCACTGCGGGCGTTTCGCATCGCGCCCGCTCCCATTATATTCGCCCTAGCGGGCCAGGAGTTATTCATACAATGTCACTGGTTGCGAAAGTTCCCTGTGCATCACGTTGGTTGCTCGTTGGCCTCATCGTTTTCGGCGCAGTTTTGGGCGGGGTTTCGGTTGCGACGGCGCAGACGTCGCCGGTCTGGACCCAGTACGGTCCGACCGCCCGCTATTCCCATAGCGAGGTATTTGATCCATCGACGCAAACAGCGATTGTGTTCGGCGGAACCCAGAACAGCACGACTAGCGCCCTGAACGATGTTTGGGTCGGCAGCAGCAGTACTCACAGTCTGGTGTTCACCGCCTTGGCAGTCACGGGTTCCCTGCCGGCAGCGCGCTACGGGCACTCGGCCATCTTCGATCAAGCGTCGAATCGGATGACCGTATTCGGCGGCGCTTCCGGAAGTCCCGCGACATGCATGAACGACGTTTGGGTGCTCAGCGACGCCAATGGCGCCAGCGGCCAGCCCCAATGGAGTGCGACGCCAATATCGGGAGCAACCCCTGGGCCGCGGCGTTATCATGTCGCCGGCTACGATCCCACCACCAACACGCTCATCGTTTTTGGCGGGAGCGATTGCAACGGTGGCCTTTTGAATGACGTCTGGGTGCTGAGTTCGGCTAACGGGAATCTAGCTTCCACCTGGACCCAGCTTAACCCGACTGGCTCGTTACCCCCCGCGCGCGAGAATGCCACCGCCATTTATGACTCGACCCACAACGTCTTGACGGTTTACGCCGGCGACGGGGCCGGTGGTTCTTTAGGGGATGTCTGGACCTTGTCGGGCGCCAACGGGATGAGTGGAACGCCAGCCTGGACGCAGCTTTTCCCGGGCGGGACGGCACCCTCGTCGCGGACCGGCCACTCCGCGGTGTATGACGACAACAACAACCGGATGATCGTATACGGTGGCTTTTCCGGAGCGCAGGGGACCACGTCGGGTGATACCTGGGTACTGACAGCCGCCAATGGCCTGGGGCCTTCACAGTGGACGCATTTGATTCCTCAGGGCACGGTTCCGAACGTGGGATTTCAATCGGCGGTCTACAACCATACAACCAACGCTCTTTCCATCTTTGGCGGCATCAGCAGTTCCACCAAGTTGCTGGCCAGCAACCATGTGTTTGAGTTGAGCAATGCCAATGGTCTGGGCGGGAAATCGGCTTGGAACTTGGATGGACCGGGGGTGCGCTATTCCCAGAGCGCTTTCTACGATGCCGGCACCAACACGCTGAACGTCTTTGGCGGGGCTCATGCGCAAACCTCGGTGGCCTTCAACGATTTTTGGCGACAGACCGGACTGGTGGAGGGCGCAAACTTAAGTTGGAGCCGTGTCGACTTCAGCGGTGCGGTCCCTGCGGCCCGGCAGGGGCACACCGGAGCATACGATCCCTCAAGCAATCGAATGATGGTGTTTGGCGGGGCATTAGGTTTTCCCACGCCGTGCATCAATGATTACTGGATATTGACGAATGCGAATGGTAGGGGCGGGGCCCCGCAGTGGACCGCGACCACGACTCTGGGGAATTCTCCCTCACCCAGGTACCGGCAAGCCTCGGTCTATGATTCCGCGAGCAATTCACTAATGATTTTTGGCGGTTCGGATTGCACGATCAATTACTTGAATGAGGTGTGGGTGCTGAGTAACGCGAATGGGGTATCGGGCAGTCCGAGCTGGACGCATTTGCAGCCTACCGGCGCAATGCCTTCTCGCAGAGAAAGCAGTTCGGCAGTGTATGATCCGGCAACCAACGTCCTGATCGTGTACGGAGGCAAGACGAAATCCAATCACTTCGGCGATGTCTGGCTGCTTTCCCACGCCAATGGACAGGGAGGGGCGCCGAAATGGACCCAACTGGTGGTAAGCGGATCAACTCCGCTGGCTCGTTCGTGCCATACCGCCATCTATGACGCCGTCAACAACCGCATGACCATCCATGGAGGGTATGACGCTACCAACATTTTTTCCGACGCGTGGGTGCTAACCGGCGCAAACGGCTCGGGAGGAAGTCCATCATGGACCATGCTCACTCCGTCCGACACAGCGCCGGGGCGGAGGTACCACAGCGCAGTCTACGACCCGGTGTCTAACGAGATGTTCATTTTCGGCGGCCTGAGTGTCACCATTCCGTGGACTCCGGAAGCGGACATCTACTCGCTCACGGGCGCGAATGGGCTTCAGTAGGCAGCGCGTGAAATTCCGACCGCGTGCCATTCGATAGCGGCGCTCTCGGCATCCTTGCGTCCAGGGCGAGGGCCGCTATACGTTTTCTACGGTGGGCGACTGATTCAATGGCGGTTGGGGCGATCGATGGAGATCCAGGTTCTGCTCCGTGCCTACCGGCAGCACAGCCTCGCGAGTGTTAATGCTTGTAACAAGCACAGCCTCGCGAGTTTTGCTCTTTGGGCAGCCGGAACTTGATGGCCCACCGAGAACACTCTAGAGTTCCACCATCATTGCTGGTGAAAAAATAGAGTTCCATTGTCATTGCTGGTGAATGATTCTGTTCAGCGATGCGTTGATGCTGTGCCACTCATCCAGCAACGGTTGCAGAATAACGAGGCCGTCGGGAGAGAGGCGATAGAAGCGCTTCCTGCGTTTGTTTTCTTCGCGCCACTCGCTGACCAGCAGACCTTGCGCCTCCAAGCGGCGTAGCAGCGGATATAGCGTGCCTCCGTCAATGGCCGTGCCATTCGCGGCCAAGGTCTTGCGCAACGTGTAGCCATATTGTTCGGTGCGAAGCTGGCCGAGCACCGCCAGAACCAGACAACCCCGCCGCAGCTCCAGCCGAAGATTCTCGAACAGTTCGTGGTTCGGGTTGTAGTTCAAGTCGTGGTTCGGGTTGTGGTTCATCGGATCACCGTCCTAAGTTTACTGTGTGCTATACAGTATACGACATACACTGTATGCAGCATCGTCGCGTCGCCGCCACCTCTGAAAGCGCCAATCTGAGGGCTTTGCTGGCCGAAGAGCTGTAACTTGTTGATAACATTGATAAAGTGTTGAAATCCTTACAGGTTGATTTGGGCTTCTTGCAGGCGACTGCATTTCAGTCAAGAGATTCTGCGCTTCAATGAGGGCGACTCCGTCGCGTAGAATGCCCATCGCTGGCGTTCCCAAGCCCGTGGTGAGGCAATAGGCCATCGGGTGGACCCAGAGGTCATCCGCGGGGACTAGGCGCGCCACAGCGCGTTTAACGCAAAATCCAGCTTTGAACAATTCCCAAGTGATGGGCGGCAATAACTCGCAGTTGCATTTTGCAACACTAGAATTCAGGCGGAATCCCAAATCACAGACCCCGCTTCTTGAAATGAAGGTGGTCCGCGATGGGACGGAGCGCCAGTCAAACCTAAACTTGTCCGCTGCTCAACTTTCCGGCTCCTCAACCTGGATGCTGCAATGCGCTGCGGGATCGCGGAGCGTGGAAAGGTGCCATCGCATGGTCGATCAGCGCTCGGAACCGATCCAACCTAGACACAGCAGGCCAGTCGCGACTCGAGCAACAGCGGCTCCAGCAATTTCGGCTCAAACAGCGGCGACTCCAGCAATGGCGACTCCAGCGGGCAGAGGGAGTTGTCGTTTTCCGTCGCGCGGCGAGGGCAGGGACAGCGGACCATCGCACAAACAGTCGGACTATCAAGACAGCATAGTCTGGCTATCCGGATGGATAGAGAGCGGGCGGTTGTAGAACTCAGCCGGTCCTTCGCTGCGAGCCCCGCTCAACCCGTAAGGGATTCCGTTGCAAGCAGTTGCAGGAAGGGGAGTCACGGCGCGGCCACGCGGGCACCATTTGGCCCCCGCAATGCAATGGCAAGCGTGGGCGCGGAAACCAAAGTCTGCGCTACATCGCAAAGCAACGTTGAGGGGACGTCATTTGCAACACAAGGAGAAGTTATGAACAAGAAAACGTTGGTTTCCCTCTTCGCAATGCTGGCTGTACTGCTGATGGTGGTGGCCGCGGACGCGCAGAGTCTCAACGGGAACATGATCAAAGCAAAAGTGCCATTCAGTTTCATGGTGAACCAAAAAGAAATGCCGGCGGGCGATTACACCGTAAAACTGGTGGGATCGGGCATGCGATTCCTGGTGATTTCCGATGCACGCGGCAACTTGACGACTGCTCTGCCCGACGGCGTGGTTGCATCGCGAGTGTCGAGGGCCGCGAAGCTGGTATTCCATCGCTATGGCGACCGATATTTCCTGTCGCAGGTCTGGAGACAAGGCCAGGACCTGGGACATGAACTCCCGCAGGGCAAGCGGGAGAAAGAGATCCTGGCGCAAGGTCAGCGCACGGATGAAGTAATAGTGGCGAGCAATTAGAACTGCAACACTGCAAGCCGCCCACCCCGGAACGAGGCCAGGGTGGGCGCATTTTTTCTTCCGAGGCCATTTTTTCCAAAGCACGTTTTTCAAGCATTCTGAAGCGGCAGGTAGAAGCGGCGGTAGAAGCGGCAGGTAGAAGCGGCGGTAGAAGCGGCGGGTAGAAGCGGCGGGTAGAAGCGGCGGGTAAGGGGTATTCAATGAATTCTAAAAACTTTGTGTTGTGCGTGCTGGCAATCCTGGTGGTGGAGATGGCGGGTTCGCTATCTGGAGAGCTTCGGCTCCCTGGCGAGATCAAGACCAAAGTGCCGTTTGCATTTCAAGTGGGAAATACGGATCTTCCCGGCGGCGAGTACACCTTGCGGAACTGGGGCGGGGATGGCCAACTCGTATTGCTGCGGGGCCCGCAGGCGACGGCGAAGCTGTTTGCGGCAGAGGAGGGAAGTGCCGCAGCGGATCCACGGGACGCGCGCCTGGTGTTTCACCGCTACGGCGACCACTATTTCCTGTCGGAGTTGTGGTTCCAGGGGGAGAGCACGGGGCGAAAATTTCCGATCCCAACCCGGGAGCGGCAACTTCTGGCGATGAGCCAACCCGCAGCGGTGATAGTGCCGGCAGGCCGCTAGAATCATCCACTTGGGCGGCGGGGAGTCGGGCGGAAATCTTCAGTTCTTCTGATTTGGTGTACCGCAAGCAGAGAACCTTCACATTACCAAAGTACAGTGCGGGCGCAGATCTATGCGCTGCGGGCGGGGAGCTGCGTGTTACAAAGTGGGTAGTCGCGCGACGGAGCGAGGGTTAGCGCGGCACACGTGGCACGAAGGAGAAGAATGTGACGAATGGACGAAGCAGCCAAAGGTTTCCGCTGGAGTTGCCGATAAAGATTCGTAGAGCAGCTGCGACGACGGTGGCGGGAAGCGAGTATATAGGCGCAACCGCCAACCTGAGTGCAAGCGGAGTGCTGCTGCGGACCGAGGCGGAGTTTGAGCCGGAGTTCGAGGCGGGGTTCGCGCCGGATACCGAAGTGGAGTTTGAGATTGTGTTCCCGGCGATGGATGGATTTACCAACTCGGTGCTGCTGAAGTGCGAAGGACGAGTGGTGCGGCGGGAGAACGGGATGGCAGGAGATGTGGTGGGGCGAGGCATAGCCTGCGTGATTGATTGCTATCGACTTGTGCGCTGAGTGTGTGAGCGCCGGAGATGAGAGGGCAAAGGAAATGCTGAAGCTGATAGTGGCAGACCATCAGACGATTTTTCGCGCCGGAATTGCCAAGGTGCTGGCGGTGGAAGACGACATGCGCATTGTGGCCCAGCCGCAGACTCCGCAACATCTGTTCATGGCGCTCGACAAATTCAGGGCGCAGGTGGTGCTGGTGGCGGCGCAATTTGAGGCCAACATCCAGGCCGTGGTGGAAGCAGCGGCGGGACAGGGAACGAAAGTGATTGCGCTGGCGGAAGTAGGGGAGAGTCCGCGTCGCTACATGGTGGCTGGAGTGCACGGGATTGTGCATCGCAACATTACCGGCGAAGCGCTGGTGCAGTGTGTGCGCAAGGTGGCGGCGGGAGCGCAGTGGATCCAGGATGTGATGGCGCCGGCCGAGTTGACGGAAAATGATCGGGTGGGGCTCCGGGTGCGAGACCGCTTGACGCCGAAAGAGTTGCGGATTGTGGCGCTGATTGTGCAGGGTTATCGCAACAAAGAGATCGCCTCGCAATTGGGAACGACCGAGCAGGTGATCAAGAATTATCTGCGCAACGTGTATGACAAGATTGGGGTTTCGGACCGGCTGGAGTTGGCGCTGTTCACGGTGCATCACCGTATGCTGAACGAGGCGGCGATAGAGATTGCAGCGACACCCCAACCGGTGTCGCCGCGGAAAGCTGCGGCCATGGTGTTGGAGATGGCCGGAGTGGCGGGATAGGGACGGGGAGGGGGCCTCGGGGGCTGAAGCCCTCGGCCAAGGGGTCTGCAGGACCGCAGCGGTAAACCGCTGCGCCACCCAAACCCGGACCATCTAAACCCGCACCGCCCCAAGTCGCACCGCTGCGCCACCGACCCGGACCGTACCACCTAAACCCGTACCACCTAAACCCGCACCTCCCCACCCCGCACCGGTTCGCAACTGCGGATCCCTCGCTCCGCTCGGGATGACAATGGAGGGAGAGGGGTGAGGGCAAAAGCAACGACAAAGGCAAAGGCGACGACAAAGGCAAAGGCGACGACAAAGGCAAAGGCAAAAGGGAACAGCAACAGCAAAGGCGGCGGCCGAGGGCGGCCGCCCCACACGGATAAGAGCTACACCCGCGCCAACTTAGATTTACCCGACCATCCTTAGCTAATCTTTAGCTGATTTTTTCAGCTACCGACTTGCCTTGGGTGAAGAGGTACAGGTAGTCGGGGCCGCCGGACTTGGAGTCGGTGCCGGACATGTTGAAGCCTCCGAAGGGATGCGCGCCCACCATGGCTCCGGTGCACTTGCGGTTGATGTACAAGTTGCCGACGTGGAAGTCCTGGACGGCGCGGTTGATCTTGTCGCGCGAACTGGAGTAGATGGCGCCGGTTAGGCCAAACTCGGTATCGTTTGCGATTTCTAGAGCGTGCTCAAAGTTGCGCGACTTCATGACCGCCAGTACGGGTCCGAAGATTTCTTCCTGCTCGAGCTTGGACTTGGGCGGGATATCTACGATGACGGTCGGTTGCAGAAAGAATCCGCCGTCGGCACTGGGGACGGGTTCGCCGCCGGTGAGCAGGCGTCCATCTTTCTTGCCCGCCTCGATGTATCCGAGGATGTCTTTCATGGAACCGGCGTTGATGACTGCGCCCATGTTGTGGTTCTCAGCAGGGTCGCCGACGGTTAGTTTTTCCACCCGGGCCTTGAGTTTCTCGAGGAACTTATCGTAGATGCGCTCGTCAATGATGGCCCGCGAACAAGCTGAGCACTTCTGTCCCTGGAAACCGAAGGCGGCGACGGCGACGCCTTCGACGGCGGAATCGAGATCGGCGTCGGCATCCACAATGATAGCGTCCTTGCCGCCCATTTCGAGGATGGTGCGTTTGATCCAAATCTGGCCATCGGGAACTTCCGCAGCCATTTTGTTGATGGTGATGCCGACCTCGCGCGATCCGGTGAAAGCGATGTAGCGAGTCCTGGGGTGGGCAACCACGGCGTTGCCGAAGCTGGCGCCGGCACCGGGGCAGAAGTTGACTACGCCTTCGGGCATGCCAGCTTCTTCCAGCAACTCCACGAACTTGGCGGCGATGGTGGGCGAGTCACTGGAGGGCTTGAGGATGACAGTGTTACCGCTGACGATGGAGGCCAGGGTCATACCGGCCATGATGGCTGCGGGAAAATTCCATGGGGGAATCACTGCGCCCACGCCCAGCGGGATGTAGACCAGACGGTCATGTTCGCCCGGCAACTGCACCGGGGTTTCGATCTTGCCCAGGCGCAGGATTTCGCGCGCGTAGTATTCGCAGAAGTCGATGGTCTCGGCGACGTCGCCGTCGGCCTCAGCCCAGTTCTTGCTGACTTCGAACACCAGCCAGGCGCTGAATTCGTGTTTGCGTTCGCGCAGCAGGTCTCCGGTGCGGAACAGCAGTGCGGCGCGCTCTTCAGCGGGAGTGCGGCTCCAGGTCTCGAAGGCCTTGAGAGCGGCGGCCATGGCGGGCTCGACGTGCTCTTTGCCGGCTTTCTGATGCAGGCCAACGATTTCCGAAGGCTTGGCGGGATTAATGGATTTGATCTTGTCGGTGGTCTTGACGCGCTTCCCGCCGATGATGAGGTCGTATTCGCGGCCGAGTTGGGAGCGCACTTTCGCGATGGCAGCGCGCATGGCGCGGGCATTGTCGTCGCGAGTGAAATCGGTGAAGGGTTCGTTTACGAAAGGAGCTTGATGCAGGCTCCCTCGGGATCGGGCAGGAGCTTCCATGGTGGCCATAAAATGCACCTCAAATGATGTCAGTCCAAGCGGACAAGTAATAATTGTAGCACCGGCTTGTGGAGCGCTGCCGGGGTACAGAATTGGTGATTTGCGATCAAAATTGAAATCGCAATTCCCTAAAGAGTCAGCGCCGGTTCCTCCGCCGCCACTAAAGAAGCCGCCGTAACCGGCTCCAGGCGAGCTGTAAAGTGACGAAGGAAGGGGGCCTCGTAAGTCAGGTTCATGCCGCGGATGCGGTCGCGGTTCTTCCACACTTCCAAAATCACTTCGATCACATAGTCGATGTGGCTCTGGGTGTACACGCGACGGGGAATGGCGAGCCGCACCAGGTCCATAGTGGCGGCCGCGCCGAACATGAGGGTACCGATTTCGACGGAGCGGATGCCACCCTCCAGATAGAGTTCAGTTGCAAGCGCGACGGCGGGGAACTGCTCCGGCGGGATGTGAGGCAGGAAGGCGCGGGCATCTATGTAAACCGCGTGGCCTCCGGGCGGCTGCACGATGGGGACGCCTTGCTGCGAAATGTGGTCGCCGAGGTAGGCGGTGGAAGCGATGCGGTAGCGGAGGTAGTCCTCTTCGAGGGCCTCCTGCAGGCCGACGGCGATTGCTTCGAGGTCGCGTCCGGCTAGGCCGCCGTAGGTCGGATAACCTTCGGTAAGGATGAGGAGATTCTTCTCCTGCTGTGCGAGTTTGTCGTCGTTGGTGCAGAGGAAGCCGCCGATGTTGGCCATGCCATCTTTCTTCGCGGACATGGTGCAACCGTCGCCGAGGAGGAACATCTGTTGGGCAATTTGTTTGGGAGTTTTGTTGGCATAGCCTTCTTCGCGCAGCTTGATGAACCAGGCATTTTCAGCGAAGCGGCAGGCGTCGAAGTAAAGCGGGATGCGATATTTGCGGCAGACGGCGCTGACCTCGCGCGCATTCTGCATGGAGACGGGCTGGCCTCCGCCGGAATTGTTGGTGATGGTGAGCATGACCAGGGGGACGCGCTCACGGCCGACGCGCTGGATCAAGGTCTCGAGGGCAGCGACGTCCATGTTGCCTTTAAAGGGATGATGCAAGCTGGGTTGGCGGCCTTCGGGAATAACCAGATCGACGGCTTCGGCGCCGACAAACTCGATGTTGGCGCGTGTGGTATCGAAGTGCGTGTTGTTGGGAACGATGTCGCCCTTTTTGCACATGACGCTAAAAAGAATGCGTTCGGCGGCGCGTCCCTGGTGGGTGGGGATAACATGCCGGTAGCCGAAGATGTCTTGCACGGAGGCAAAGAAACGGACGAAGCTGCGGCTGCCGGCGTAGCTTTCGTCGCCCTCCATGAGAGCCGCCCACTGATGAGTGGACATTGCGCCGGTGCCCGAGTCGGTGAGGAGATCGATGAGGACATCGTCAGCGGGGAGCAGAAACAGGTTGTAATAGGCGGCCTGCATCCGTTGCTCGCGCTGGAGGCGGGTAGTCCAGCGAATGGGTTCGACGCTCTTTATGCGGAAAGGCTCGATGACGGTGTGCGCCAACATGGTGGTCTCCTTCAACTACCAGCAGACAACGGAGGGCGCACAGGCGTCTGTGACGGGGGACACCAGGAGAGGTGATGGGCGAGGTGGGAGTTCGCTGAAAGTGTGCTTGCAAGAGGCGCCGGTGGGTTATCCTGCGAGAACTATGAATTGGCTGGCTTGGGCATTACTGTCGGCTTTATTTGCGGGCGCCACGGCGGTGCTCGCGAAAATAGGCGTGGCGGAAGTGAATTCGAACCTCGCTACTGCCATCCGTACGGTGGTCATCCTGGTATTTGCGTGGACCATCGCCTTCTTCACCAAGACCGAGCCGCTCTCCAGCCTGAGCCGCCGGACCTGGGTGTTTCTGGTGTTGTCAGGGATCGCGACGGGGCTTTCGTGGCTGTGTTACTTCCGCGCTCTGCAACTGGGGGAGGCCGCGCGAGTTGCTCCGGTGGACAAACTGAGTGTGGTGGTCGCGATTGCCCTCGCGGCGATTTTCTTGCATGAACACCTAAGCTGGCACCAGTGGGTTGGAGGCTTCTTTATTGTGACCGGCGCGGTAATTATCGCCTACGCATGATCGTGGATCGGAGTCGAGGTTCGGAGTGGGGGATTGGAGTCCGCACAGGGGTTCTGGATCGGAGTGGAGGGTCGATGCGAGTTTCCTATGGCACCTTCGCGGTGGGCCGGCTCTCCGAGGGACGATAACTGACCGCAGCCGTACGCTCTAACTTATCCCAGGCAAAGGGCTGTCCGCCGAGGGCGCGCTTGAGCGTCTTGAACAAGACGAGAGAGAAAAGTTGGCGGTAGGCGAAGCGCTGCAGCCAGACCTGGGAGAGCAGCCAGAGGTCCTCGCGCGCCTCGGGAGTGCGGCGTTCCAAGGCGAAGGCGATGGCGGAGGCAATGAAATCGATGACCAGGAAGGCCGCGAAATAGAGGACGAGTTTGCGGAAGCTGGCGGGGTCGGCGGATTCGGGGTGGAAATATTTTTGCACGAAGTAAGTGAGCGCGCCGAAGGCGAACATGAAGTCGATGAAGGGCGAGACCAGGGGCAGCAGTATCTGAAAAATCAAAATGTTGGGCAGAGCCACAAAGCCCAGTACACCTTTGCGGCCGAAGACGTCGCGATGTTTCCAGACGGCCTGAAAGATGCCGAAGGACCAGCGAAAGCGTTGGCGCATGAGGCCATTAGCGTTAGTGGGCGCTTCGGTGAAAGCAAGAGCCAGGTCTTCATACTGCACGCGGTAGCCATCGCGCAGCAAAGCCATGGTGAGATCGGCATCTTCGGCGACGGTGTCGGTGTGGTAGCCGCCAGCTCTGCGGACGGCTGAGACCCGCCACGCGCCGATGGCGCCGGGAACCACGCTGACCGCGCCCAGAGTATTAAGAGCGCGACGCTCGAAATTCTGGCTGGTGATGTACTCGAGGGCCTGCCAGCGAGTCCAGAGATTCACGCGATTGCCGACCTTGGCGTTGCCCGCAACTGCGCCGACCCGAGGATCAATAAAGTGGGGAACGAGGCGGCAAATGGCGTCGGGAGCGATGACGGTATCGGCGTCAATGCCGACAAAAAATTCTTCGTCGCGCAGATGTTCGAGCCCGAAGTTGAGGGCCTCGGCTTTGCCCCCGTTGAGTTTGGTGAGCAGCACGACGCGTCCGTCGGCGAGTTCGCGTGGGAACGCGTTCCGAGCCACGGCGAGAGTACGGTCGGTTGAGCCGTCATCGATCACAATGACGTGGAGGTTGGGGTAGTCAGATTCCAGGGCCGACCGGATGGTGCGCTCGATAACTTTTTCTTCGTTGTAGGCGGGGATGAGGACCGCGACGCGAGGGCGGTAGGCGGCGACTTCGGCGGGGGTGCCAAAAGAGCGGGTGCGCAGGCGGTCGTAGATGGCAAAAAGGCCGATGAAGAGGAGGCGACCGGTCATCAGCAAGTCGCCCAGCACGAAGATCCAATAGATTGCGCCGCGGCTGGCTTCGATCATCCAGAAGCCAAACCAACTGAGGCGGGCGGACCAGAGTTCGTTGGCAGGAAGCGGCGCCATGACCTCCGCCTTGGTCTTGCCGAGCAGTTCGTGCACGGGAACAATGGCAAAGCCTTTGGCGCGGACGCCCTCGATGATCATGGGCAGAGCGCGCACGGTCTGAGTGCGGTCGCCGCCGCCATCGTGCAGCAGGATGATGTTGCCGCAACGGGTGTCACCCGGAGGGCATGGAGGCAGCAGGGCAAGCACGTCGGCGGTGATTTCTTCGGCGGTGCGGTGGGGATTGTCGCGCCAATCGTTCGGATCAATTTTATTGCCGACGGTAATGTAGCCGAGGTTCTGGGTGGTTTCCAGCGGCCGAACCTGGTCTTCGGTGTCAGGGTCCTGGTCAATCGAGTAGGGAGGCCTGAAAAGAATCGCTTTCATGCCAAGGCGGCTGGCAAACAGGCGCTCGGTGAGATTCAACTCCAGCCTCATCAGAGTCTGGGAAATGTTACTGATGTCGGGATGAGTGAAGGTATGGTTGCCGATTTCGTGGCCTTCGTCAAAAATGCGCTGGGTGAGGGCGGAGAAATTATCGGCCTGGCTGCCGATCAGGAAGAACGTAGCGGGGGCATGGTGTTCTTTCAGAATGTCGAGAATCTGGGGAGTGAACTCGTTGTCAGGACCATCGTCAAAAGTGATGGCAACTTTTTTACTGGCAGCGCCGTAACGGGCCACGCGGTAGGGTTCGGGAAGGCTCTTGAAGGTCTCCGAGTTAATGAGGCCAGTTTCCGGGTCGGTAGTGAGGTCCCGCTGGCCATTGGTGGGACGGGCCTCGATACGAAGGATCTCCCCGTCGCCTTCCATGTCCACGTCGAAGCCGGCGGGGACGTTGTGCAATTTATCCGCGGCGGCGGCATCTCCAGGAACGTCCCAAACCCGCCATAGGGAGCGGTCCTCAGCGCCGAGCCGCCACAGGGCGAAAGTGTTAATGCCTAAAGTTTGGGCGGCGCGCATCTGATTGAGCGCGGTGACGCCGTCGAGATACCAGACGTCATGGCGCAGACTATGTTCGTCCTGATAGCTGAAGTGGGGGTTAAGGGTGTCGGGATCAAGTTCGATCGCTTCTTCCGAATCGCGCGAGCCCAGCCACGCCTCTTGAGTCGTGACGTTGGCATCTTTCAAGCCCGCGGGGAGCGGACCCTTCTTCGGCCGCTGCACCCAGTCATATCCGTAATTCCCGATGGCACAAATGATTTTTTCGAGAGGGATGCGGGTCTTGACTCGCGCAAGGTTGGTGAAAAACCATTCCTGGGAGGCAACGGGGCCAGGCTCGGCGCCGGGATAGTGTTGGTCGTAGTTCATCACCACCACGCCGTCCGCGCTGGCGGCCACCGACGGGTAGTCGAAGTCTTCATTGTTCGGGGGCACGCTGGTGTAGAGCTTCATGCCTTTGGCATGAAGATCGGCGGACAATTCCTGGAGCAGCGCGAGGTAGCCGGGCTGGGCGCTGACGGGGAAGCTTTCGAAGTCCACCATGATGCCGTGAAATCGGCCGGACGCAAGGAAGGAGGCCACCTGCTGACGAAAATGGGAGCGCGCAGCGGGGCTACTCAAGAACCCGCCAATGCCCGGGACCCATTCGTTGCCGTCGAAATTATTCACCAGCGGGAAGACTTCCATCTGGGCGTCTTCGGCTTGCAGGAAGTTCATGACGCGGTTATCCGGGGAATGAATTCCTACCGGAGTAACGACATCGAAAAAAGTATTGTCGTCGGGATTAATGCCGCGAAGGCTGCCGTCTGCAGTGAGCACGTGAAGCCAGTCGGGAAAGAGCAGGTCAATCTGGTGGGAATACTCCTGCAGAGACGAGAAGCTGGCTGGATCCCAAGGCGCATAGAAGGCGGCGCGAATTCCTTCCTCGGAGTTGAGCTTGACTTGCGAAGGAGGAGTTTTGGACTTGCGATGGCTGCGGTGGGATGTCACCTGGCGGCGCCGGTCGCGCAGCTTTTCCTCGTCTGAGAGGGCCCGGTAAGGATGCTTTTCCGCAGGCAGCGCGAGTTCGGGAAGAGTCTCACTGCGCAGGGCGAAGTAAACGAAGAAGATGGCCAGCAGAGAAACGCAGATCGCACCAATATCGAAGAAGCGGCGGATGCGGCGCCAGCGCGCCTGTTGCGGGTCGAAGAAAATTGCCTTTGACATCAGGGTGTATTCCCATCGTAAGGCGATGAGGGCGGGGGGTCAACGCGGAGGCGGGTGACTTTGAATCTGTTGGGCGCGTTCCCGCTGCCGCTGCGCCTTGGAGACTTGGCCCAGTTGGTCGTAGGCGTCAGCGAGAAATAAGTGGGCTTCGCGCGAATCCGGTTGCACTTCGACCGCCTTGAGAAGATTGGCGAGAGCGGATTGCGGATCACTCTGGAGAGAGAGCAAGCGTCCGCGAAGCAGGTTGGCTCGATAGTGGTTGGGAGAGAGATTCAGCGCCAGGTCCAGTGCTTGCATGGCTTCGGGAACGCGGTCGATGCGGGCGTACACGGAGGCCAGGGAGAACTGAGCGTCCGCCCAGCGCGGTGCGCGAGCGACGGCCGACTCAAATTGCGGAGCCGCTTCTTTCCAAGCGCCGGTTTCAAATAGCGCGAGCCCGAGTTCGTAGTGTGCCATGCCAGAGTCAGGCTGGAGGACGAGAGCTTGACGCAGAAAGGGGATGGCCTTGTCGTACTTTTGCAGCCGGGCCCAGGCTATGCCGAGCTGAGTTTCAGCGATCACCATGTGGGGCTGCGCGGCGAGGGCGCGGTCGAATAGGGGTATGGCCTGTTCGTAACGGCCTTCTTCGACATCGATAAGAGCGTCGTGGAGCAAGTTGGA
>JBBQVN010000092.1:0-14827 GCA_038211475.1 Terriglobales bacterium
GCATCCTCGCCAAACAGCACGAATTCCGCCGGAAGACCCGCCGATTTCAGGTCAACCCGGCAGCCCACGCCCTTCGCAAAGGTTGATTCGGTTAGCGTCAGGGCAATGCCGCCGTCGCTGCAGTCGTGTGCCGATTCCACCAGTCCGGCCTGGATCATCTGCACCACGGCCCTCTGCAACGCCGCTTCCTGCTCCAAATCGAGGTCGGGAGGATATCCCCACATCTCCCCCAGCACTTCCTTGGCATACTCCGACGAGCCAAACTCCGATTCCACATCCGCCAAGTCGCCCGGCACCTCGCCACACAGCAGCACAATTGCGAGCCCCGCCTCGCTGAAGTGCATCTTGGCGGCCATGTGAACGTCCTGAAGAATGCCGACGATGCCTAGCACTGGCGTGGGATAAATGCCTTCGCCCAGAGTCTCGTTGTAGAAGCTGACGTTGCCGCCGGTGATAGGCACATCCAACTCTTCGCAGGCTTTGGTCATGCCATCGATCACCTGCGAAAACTGCCACATGATGTGCGGCTTCTCGGGGTTGCCGAAATTCAAACAGTTGGTGGCGGCGACCGGAGTGGCGCCGGTGCAGGCGACATTGCGTGTGGCCTCCGCCACCGCATGCATCGCGCCCAGGCGTGGGTCGAGATAGCACCAGCGCCCATTGCCGTCGAGCGCCATGGCCAAGCCGCGATTCGATCCCTTGATGCGAATGACTCCCGCATCACCCGCACCGGGAGCGTCCACCGTATTGGTCTGCACCATGTGGTCGTACTGTTGCCACACCCAGCGCTTACTGCAAATGTTGGGCGAAGCCAGCAGTTGCTTGAATTTCTCAGTCAGGTCGCCGGCGGCAACCAGCTTGATGTTCTCGGGCATCTCGCGTTGGACCGGCGGCTCCCAGCGTTCCAGAGGACGTTTATAGAGGGGCGCGGCTTCGGTCAGCGCGTCATTTGGAATTTCCGCCACTACTTCGCCATGCTGACGCACCCGCATCTTGCCGTCGAGCGTCACCCGTCCCACCTCCACTGCGTCGAGTCCCCACTTCTGGAACACCCGGAACACTTCTTCTTCGCGCCCTTTCTGGGCCACCAGCAACATGCGTTCCTGCGACTCGCTCAGCATGATTTCGTATGCGCTCATGCCGGTTTCGCGCTGAGGCACCAGGTCCAATTCGATTTCAATGCCGGTGCCGCCGCGGCCGCCCATCTCGCAAGTCGAGCAAGTCAACCCCGCCGCACCCATGTCTTGAATGCCCACAATCGCGCCGGTCTGCATCGCCTCCAGGCAGGCCTCGAGCAGCAACTTCTCCATGAAGGGATCGCCCACTTGCACATTGGGCCGTTTGGCTTCGGAGGTCTCGCTGAACTCCTCGCTGGCCATGGTGGCTCCGTGGATGCCATCGCGCCCCGTCTTGGAGCCCACATAAATTACTGGATTGCCTTCGCCTGAAGCTCTTCCGTAAAAGATTTGGTCGTGGCGGACCAGGCCCAGGGCAAACGCGTTCACCAGTGGGTTGCCGGAATAACACGGCTCAAACTTGGTTTCGCCGCCCAGATTGGGCACGCCAAAACAATTGCCGTATGACGCCACGCCGCTGACCACTCCTTCCATCACCGAGTGGTTCTTATGCAGTTCGGCCTGAGTCATGCCGGGTGCGGGCTTGATAGGCCCGAAGCGCAGCGAGTCCATGATCGCCACTGGACGCGCTCCCATGGTGAAGATATCGCGCAGGATTCCACCCACGCCCGTGGCCGCGCCCTGGAATGGCTCGATGAACGACGGATGGTTGTGCGACTCGATCTTGAAGGCGCAGGCCCAGCCGTCTCCGATGTCAATGATTCCAGCGTTCTCTCCGGGACCCTGCATTACCAGCTTGCTGCGTGTGGGCAGACGCTTCAGATGTACTCGCGATGACTTGTAAGAGCAATGTTCGCTCCACATCACGCTGAAGATGCCCAGTTCAGTGAGCGACGGGTCTCGCCCGCCCAGCAACGATTTCAGCTTTTCGTATTCATCCGGCGTGATCCCGTGGTCGCGGATAACTTCGGGTGTGATGGCTGCAATTGAGGAAGTGCTCATAGGGGAATCTCTATTTTCGCATCTTGGCTGCTCGCTGGATAGAAAACATTTTTCGCGCCTCTCTCGGCTATGATTCAGAAGCATGAAATCTGTCATCGTGGGCACCGCCGGCCACATCGATCACGGAAAGACCGCGCTAGTGAAGGCCCTGACCGGCATTGACGCCGACCGCCTGGAAGAAGAAAAGCGCCGCGGGATCACCATCGATATTGGGTTTGCCCATCTTGATCTGGACGCGCCCGGTGGGGAGACACTACACCTTGGTTTTGTGGACGTCCCGGGCCACGAGCGCTTTGTGCGCAATATGCTGGCCGGAATCGGCGGCATTGACATGGTGCTGCTGGTAGTCGCCGCCGACGAAGGCATCATGCCCCAGACTCGGGAGCACTTTGACATCTGCCGCTTGCTCGCGGTGCAACGTGGAATCACCGTGCTGACCAAGTCAGATGCGGTGGATAGCGATACGCTCGAGGTGGTGCGACTCGAGGTGGAAGAATTCTTGCGCCGTTCGTTCCTCGATCCCGTCCGAGCCCCGATTCTCGCGGTGAGTTCGCTGACCGGGGATGGGTTGGGCGAACTAACCCGCGCGATCGGCAAAGTCGCCGCCGAGGCCGTGGTTCGCGATTCGGCCGCGCTGCCCCGGCTGCCAATCGACCGCGTGTTCACCATGAAGGGATTTGGAACCGTGGTCACCGGGACATTGGTATCTGGAACGGTGACGAGGGAAGACGAGATGGAAGTCTTTCCCCAGGGTCGTCGAGTGCGTGTCCGCGGAGTGCAGGTGCATGGAAGCGCTGCGGAACAAGCCGTTGCCGGGCAGCGCACCGCTCTGAACCTGGCGGGAGTGGCCACGGACGAACTGGCTCGCGGGATGACCCTTGCCCCGCCAAACACTCTCCGCGCCACCCGCGGGGCCGATGTTTTTCTGCAAATGTTGCCTTCCGCGCGACCGCTCAAAGATCGTGCCCGGGTACATTTTCACGCATTCACCACAGAAACGATGGCCGAGGTTGTGCTGATCGGGGAAAAGACCGTTGCCCCGGGTGGAGCGGGCTACGCACAGTTGCGGCTCGCGGATTCCACTCTGCTCCTGCCGGGAGACCATTTCATCCTGCGCCAGTTTTCACCGGTCATGACCATCGGAGGCGGAGTCGTTATTGATGCCGCGCCGCTTGCGCGTCGCAGGCAGCATACGGCTACGCTGGAATTCCTCCGTTCGATTGAGACAGGCCCAGATGAAGAAGTCCTTCTGGCACGGATTGATCGTCGAGGCAATCAGGCGCTCAACACTCACGACGCGATTGCGGAAACCGGATGGCCTAAGCACCGTATGGCCAGGCCGTTACAAATCCTGCTCGACCGCCACCAGATCTACCGCGCCGGAGAGGAGTTCATTGCAGCGTCCCCTCTCGGCGCGGCAAAGAAGGCCGCGCTCGCTCAAGTAACGGCTTACCACAACGCCAATCCGCTGGTGGCGGGAATTGGCAAAGAAGCGCTGCGAGAGAAGCTTGGCCTTGGCGAGGCTGTCTCTTCCGCAGTCATGGCTTCTCTGGTGGCCGAGAAGAAACTGGAGATAGTCGGCGAAGTCGTTCGGTTGCCCGGTCGCGGCGTTCGGATGAAAGAGGAAGAATCAGAGTCCAAGCAAGTTATTGAAACTGCATTTGCATCCGCTGGCCTGAAAGTCCCTGCCCTAAAAGATGTGCTGGCTGGACTGAAGATCGACAGAGTCCGCTCGCAAAAGATCGTCACCCTACTGCTGCGGGACCGCGTGCTGGTAAAAATCTCCGAAGATTTGGTTTTTCACCATAGCGCGCTGGAGAGCCTGAAACGCGCCGTGATTGCGCTCAAGCCCAATACCCCTAAGATTGACGTCGCTCGATTTAAAGACCTGACCGGAGTCAGCCGGAAATACGCCATTCCGCTCCTGGAATTCCTGGATCGCGAGCGAGTGACACAGCGAGTTGGGGATGAGCGCGTAATCCTGTAAAAGCTAAGGCTTCCGCGATAATTGGAAAACTCTCGCTTTCGCAAACTCATCAGTTCCTGCGGCGTCCTGTGTACGGTTCGCCGCTAGATTGTTTCTTCCGGAAATTCCACTTCCAACCCCAGCGGCCCGGTGACGCGATTGGTCAGATTCGCCAGCCCGATCAACATGTGCAGATCGAGAATCTCGGCATCCGAGAAGTGTTGCTTCAGCCCGGCAAAATCGGCGTCATTAGCATCGCGAGAGGCGACCGTGAGTTTCTCGGCATAGCGCAAGGCCACCTGCTCCATTTCGCCGAAGCGCGAATAATCGCCGGTTTTCAGCGCCGTCAAATCCTCGGGCGTAAGGTTCGCGCGCTTGGCCCCAACAATATGGTGTTGCGAGCAATAGTGGCAGCCGTTCAGCAGCGAAACCCGCAGGTACACGGCTTCATACAGCTTGCGGTCGAGCGAACGTCCGACGCTGGCATAGAACGGCAGGAATTTTGCCAGCACCTCAGGACGATGGCCCAGGGCTTTCTGGATATTTCCAGGCTTGCCGCGCAAGATGCCATCGTAAATTTCCTTGACTTCAGGAGCTGCCTGTTCTGGTTGAATGAGTCCGATGCGTGCCATAGTGAACTCCGATTTAGGATGCGTACTCGTATAATTAAACTCGCGCGATAATAGATTGTCGAATTCTGCTCGCCTCCAACCGCTCCTGAGTGAGACTCGTCGACCCTCCATGAAAAACGTTGTCAAGATCATCGGCGCCGGACTGGCCGGCTCGGAAGCGGCCTGGCAGTGTGCGCGCCAGGGGATCCCCGTCGCACTCTACGAGATGCGCCCCGTGCGGCTTACCCCGGCGCATCAAACCGCTGACTTCGCCGAACTGGTCTGCTCCAACTCCCTAAAGTCGGAGAGCGAAAACACTGCGCCCTGGCTTTTGAAAGAAGAAATGCGCCGTGCTGGATCGTTGCTGCTGCAGATTGCGCGCGAGTGTTCGGTGCCCGCCGGCCATGCGCTGGCGGTGGATCGTCTCGCCTTCGCCGCGAAAGTTACCGAAGCGATCGCTCGCGAGCCCTTGATCACCGTGCACCGCGAAGAAGTTACGCAGATCGATGAAGCCGCCGTCACGGTGATCGCCACCGGTCCCCTCACTTCCGACGCCCTCTCCGCCGAGATCGCGCGCATCACCGGCGGGAGTCACCTGTACTTTTACGATTCCATCAGCCCGATCGTCGAAGCCGACTCCATCGACCGTGATCGAGTGTACCTGGCCGCGCGTTATGACAAGGGAACTGCCGACTACATCAATTGCCCCATGTCGAAAGAGGAGTACGACACTTTCTACGATGCCTTGCTGGGCGCGCAGTCAGTCGAGGACCGCGACTGGGAGAAGCTTAACTACTTTGAAAGCTGCTTGCCCATTGAAGAAATTGCCCGCCGCGGCCGAGACACCCTTCGCTTCGGCCCCATGAAGCCGGTCGGCTTGAACGACCCACGCACCGGCAGAATGCCCTATGCTGTGGTTCAGTTGCGCCAGGAAAATCTGCGCGCCGACTCGTACAACCTGGTCGGTTTTCAGAACCATTTGAAATACGGGGAGCAGGCGCGAGTGCTGCGGCTCATCCCCGGCCTCGAAAATGCCAGGTTTCTACGTTACGGCCAAATCCATCGCAACACTTACATCAACTCACCCTCCTTGCTGAACCAGACTCTGCAAATGAAGCTTCATCTCCGAGTCCTATTTGCAGGCCAGATATGCGGCGTAGAAGGCTATGTGGAATCTATTGCCACCGGGTTGCTGGCAGGCCTCTTTGCCTCGGCGCTGGTGCGTGAAGCTAGTCCTGTTGCCCCGCCTCGAGCCAGTGCGTTCGGAAGCCTCGTCCACTATGTCACTCGGGCTGAAGCCAAGAACTTTCAGCCCGCCAATATTACCTTCGACCTCTTGCCTGCACTGGAGACGCGCGTACGCGACCGCAAGCAACGCCATCAACTCCAGTGTGAGCAAGCCTTGCGGGCGTTCGATTCGTGGTGGCAACCGAATCTGCCACCAGTTCCCGCGTCTATCGCTTGACCGACGCCGCCTGGCACATTACCTTGCTCTTTTACAGAAATTGAGGAAAGTCGCCCATGCCCATCTCCGCCGTTGACTCCATCAGCCCTGCTTGGACCCACATGAAGCAACAATTGTTCAAGCCTTTTCGCTGGGGACAATGGCTGCGTCTGGCAGTGGTCGGACTGCTCGCTGGTGAGTTGAGCTCGACCGGAAGCTGCAACTTCAGCGGCGTCAACTGGCATAAGAACCGCCACCCCAGCGATGAATTTCTCTCACTCCCGGCCGGTTTTCCCACCCTTGACCCGGCAAAGCTGGGGAAATATCTAGGGCTAATATTGGTGGCCGTATTCGTATTGTTTATTGTTTACACGGTGCTGATTTATGTAAGCAGCGTCTTTCGCTTCATTCTGTTTGATTCGGTGTTGCGCAAGAACTGCTCCATCCGCCAGGGTTGGGACCGTTGGCATGTTTCAGGACGGCGTTTTTTTCTGTGGCGGATGGTCTTTCTGACTGCGGGTAGTCTGGCCATGGGAGTGTTGATTGGTATTCCGCTCTTACTGGCTGCGGCTGCGGGCTGGCTCAAGGACCCCAAAGCCCACGTGGCCTCGCTGGTGCTGGTCGTGTTGGTTTTGGTGGTGATGGTGGCGTGCGTGATTCTTGCCATGGCGGTGGTGGAAGTATTCTCCAGAGATTTCCTGGTTCCAATCATGGCGCTCGAGGACGTGGATTTTGCCGACGGCTGGAGCCGCCTCTTTTCCATCATGCGCGGGGACACGGGCAGCTATGTCGGCTATCTGCTGCTGAAGATCGTAATGGCGATTGGGTCGTTGTTTGTAATCGGCATCGCCACTTTTCTGGCGGTATTCGCGTTCCTGATTCCGGTGGGAGGAGCTGGCGCCGCAGCCGTCTTGCTGGGCAAAGCGGCGGGACTCACTTGGAATGCTGCCACCGTGACCGCAGGGATTGTTGCTGGGTCTCTTGCCCTGGCAGTGCTAATTTATTTGATCTCGTTGGTGGCTGTTCCTGCCTACGTGTTCTTTCCCGCTTACGCGATCTACTTTTTCGCTTCGCGCTATCCGCGGCTGGGTGCCATTCTGTATCCCGCTGCGCCGCCGGTGGACTTGCAGTCGCTGCAGGATGCGGCCATCAATCTCGCGCCTGACTCAAACATTGCACCACTAGCGAGTGCAGAGCCGTCCCAAACGTGGACCGACCCCGCACCCAGCGCAGGAACTCAGTCAAGCCCGGAGAATAGGCCTTCGGACGAACCGCAGAGTTCAGAGTCAGACGAATCGGAGCCCATCCAGTAGTCAAAGCTAGCGCGCTTTCAGAGCCGGCACCAGCCCAGCGGCCACCACAACGGAGACTCTACCACCTCCAGTTGAACCGCCGCCCTACGATTCCCTTGACGATCAAGTGATCGGTCGCGCGCGTCGTTCCCACTCCTACCCCAAAATTCACTTCCCACTTGGGATCGAGGTTTAAGTCAATGGATGGAAAAAACTGATGTTGCTGGTCGCTTGCCACTGCGAAGTCGGTGAATGCACCATACCCGCCGTAGTATTCCAGACCCGCGGTGATCTTTTTCGTGAAGTCATAACTGACTTTCACGTTGGGCGAAAATTGTGGCCCGATTCTTGTACCTGGGCCGTGCAAAGCAATTACCACCGTCGGGTTGAACGCAAGGTACCAGCGTCCAAGTTTTTTGTCCACGATAGGACGCATTTCCCACGTCCAGGTGTCGGCGGAAAACTGCCGCCGTTGATACCCGACTTCGTTTGCCAGGCTCACTCCCACTGGCCAATGCCACGAATCCGGCGCACGGACCTTGGGGCGAATGTGGCTCCCCACATACTGCCAACCGCCGTCCGCCTGAATGCTGGTAAAGGTGTAAATCGCGGTCTCAAACCATGGCGTGATCCCTTGCGTTATCTCCAGTGTCTCGTGTACGGCATGATTGGTTGGGAGCACACCGTCTCGTATAGTTTTGCTGCCATCAACCGTGAAGTTGCTGTGCAACTCAACCATCAAATTGTGTGGTGGCGTCGTCTCTGAGTCGTACACCTGAATCTCGTAATTGTCCTGTGCTTGGGCCGAGGCAGCGGCAAGTACCAGCACCGCGAGCGCCAATCCGGCTCGCGGCAGGGAACCCAATCTTGGCCTTTTCTGTTCTCTCAGGATTGTGGCCTTCAAACTCGTCCCCTCTAACTGTTGTAATCGAATTTTGAATGACTGGAGAAAATTTCGGTGTCCTCTGCCCGTCGCCTTCCCGAAATGGAACAGCCCGCTTCCAAGCCGCGGCGTTTCAAACAGAATTTCCTAATATGGGAAATTAGTTCCAGGGTCTAGCCTAGAGGCCTCGATCATTCCCGCGCTCGGTTCTTGATCCAAATCGGCGTGCCGATAAAACCAAACTCCTTGCGGATTTGGTTTTCTACAAATCGCTGATATGAAAAATGCAGCTTCACTTTCCGGTCCGTAAATAAAACGAACGTCGGCGGAGCGATCGCTGCCTGCGTCATGTAATAAATCCTCACCGTCTTGTTGGCGGGCACCGATGCGCGGTCGAAGTCAATCGTCTTGAGGAAGCGGTTCATTTGGCTGGTCGTCACCCGCTTACGTCGCTCCGCAGATACTTTCTCGATCATCGGCAGAATCTTGTCCGTCCCAACCCCTGTGACCGCGGACACAAACAACACCGGCGCATAGCTCAGAAACTTCAGCCCGTATCGCAACCTCTCTTCGTAATAAGACTGATCTGCGGGACGGTTGCTACCCTGAATGCGCGCCGTCTTTGATTGCGTGACCGGCTTCTTGTCGCCGCTGATGATCAAGTCCCACTTGTTGACGACGATAATGACCGAGCGCCCGCTTTCATGCGCGTACCCTGCGATGGTCGCGTCCAGTCCGCTTACGCCTTCCGTGGCATCAATCAGAATTAGCGCGATGTCCGCCTCTTCCAGATGCTTGCGCGACATCACCACCGAAAGCTTTTCTGCCATCAGGTGGGTCTTGCCTTTGCGACGGATTCCTGCTGTGTCGATAAATCGGATTTCGCGGCCGTTGTATTCCACCACTTCATCCACCGCATCGCGCGTGGTTCCCGGAATCGCCGACACAATCGCGCGTGAGGTGCCCGTGAGTTGATTCAGCAATGTGGACTTGCCGACATTGGGATGCCCGATGATCGCGACTCTGATTTCACGCGGTTCCTCACCGGCTGCCTCCACCGGTTCGCCCCGCAACCCTGACTCTGCGCCGGCGATCGGATCGTCAGCGTCATCTTCATCCGAGGCTTCCACTTCTTCCAGATGTTCGTGTCCGCGCCGCTCTTCTTTCTCTTCGGCCGCGGCGGGTTCGAGCTTGAGCTTGCTGATTACCGCATCCAGCAAGTCGTCGAGGCCCCGCCCATGTTCCGCTGAGATGGGGAAGAGTTCGCGGATCCCCAGGCTGTGGAACTCCGCGGCGGCGCCCTCCTGCTTGCTGCTGTCCATCTTGTTGACCGCCAGAAACAGTGGCTTGCCAGAACGCAACATCAGCCGCGCCAGTTCCATGTCGGGAGATGCCAGTTCCGTGCGCCCGTCCACCAGCAGGATGATGGCGTCGGCTTCCTCAATCGCAACTCGTGCCTGGCGATAAATTTCCGCCGGAATCAGCTCTTTGTCTTCTGGGACAATGCCGCCCGTGTCCACCACGCGGAACCAGCATCCGCGCCACTCGGCATCGCCGTACAGACGGTCGCGAGTGATGCCAGGCTCGTCGCCAACAATGGCGCGTCGCGCTCCCACCAGCCGATTGAATAGTGTGGATTTACCCACGTTGGGGCGCCCGACGATAGCAAGGACCGGGTGCGTGGCAGCGTTAGCTTCAGCGGTAATCGAGTAGTGCCGATGAATGGTCAATTGTGTGGGTGAACCACCGGAACAAACGTTCCCATATCTGCGCCGGCAGGTTCGCTACAGCTATTATAGAGACTCGGTGCCTCCCATTTCCCCATCGTCCTCATCCAGTCCGGCCCGCACTCCTCCCCGCGGGGCTACGCTTCACCAGTTCTTCGCCCCCGGCGGCATACTCTCCCAGGCGCATCCCGCGTATGAGTTCCGCCGCGGACAATTGCAAATGGCCGAGGCCGTGGAACAAGCGGTCGAAGAAAAGCGCCATCTCATCGTTGAAGCCGGTACCGGTACAGGCAAGACTCTCGCCTACCTCGTCCCGCTCATCCGTTCCGGCAAACGCGTCATCATCTCCACCGGCACCAAGAACTTGCAGGAGCAGCTCTTTCATAAGGACGTTCCATTTCTGGAGCAGACTTTGTTCCCTTCGGGGGATGGCAAGCTGAACGTCTGCTACATGAAGGGTCGCAACAACTACCTGTGCCGCCTCAAACTTTACGACCTCACCGACCAGCCCGTGCTGAGCGGCCTGGAGGAAATCGAACAATACCGCGCCATCTCCGCTTGGGAGAAAGTAACTCAGACAGGAGACCGCGCTGAACTGGCAGAGATGCGTGAAGCCAGCGCGCTTTGGCACAAGCTCGATGCCCGCTCTGACACTTGCCTGGGCCAGAAGTGCAAAGAATACGAGCGCTGCTTCATCACTGAGATGCGCCGCCGCGCCGCTGCAAGCGACATCATCATCGTCAATCACCACTTGTTTTTTGCCGACCTTGCCATCAAGCAGGCGGCTGACAATGCGCCTGACGCCGGGGTCTTGCCCGATGTCGGCACGGTGATCTTCGACGAAGCTCACGAGTTGGAAGACGTGGCGGGAAATTACTTCGGGGTCTCCATCGGCAACCCCCGCGTCGAAGAACTGGCTCGCGACGTCGAGGGTGCGCTCCAGCATCACCGCATGCACTCCGCCTCTGCGTCCGGCGCTATCAAGAGCTTGCGTGAGCGCTCCCTGTTTTTCTTTTCTCTGCTGCCCCAGGGAGAAGGACGCTTTTCTTTCCAGGGCCGGCGCGAGTTCATGGAAGAAAACGGCGATGAGTTCCTCGCCCTTATCCACGCGCTAGGCAGGCTAGTGAGCGAATTGGAGGGCCTGCCGCAGAAGCCGGAAGAAGTTTTTAGTCTGGTCCGCCGCGCCCACGAGATTCAGGTGCATCTGGGATTCGTGATGGAGAACGAAGATCCCAACACCGTTTTCTGGATCGAGCGCCGCCGCGGAGCTCGCGACCGGTCGAACGTCTTTCTGCAGGCCACGCCCATCGATGTCGGCCCGATCCTGCGCCAGTGCTTGTGGTCGAAGCTGGACTGCGCTGTGCTTACCTCCGCTACCTTGGCGGTTGGCGGTAGTTTTGATTACGTTACCGGCCGGTTGGGGTTGGAACATGCGCGCCACACCGTGCTGCCTTCTCATTTCGATTACGAAAGCCAGGTCATCTTTTACATTCCACCGGACTTGCCGGACCCGCGCGATGCCAGCTTCATCGCGCTTGCCTCAGACCGCGTTCGCCAACTTCTGCAAATCACTCGTGGCCGCGCCTTCGTCCTGTTCACCAGCTACGCGCAAATGAATCAGATTTATGACCGCCTGCTAGTCGAACTCGACTTCCCCATGCTGCGCCAGGGCGACGCTCCGAAGAACGCGCTGCTGGAAGAATTCCGCATCACTCCGAATTGCGTTTTGTTCGGCACCTCTTCGTTCTGGCAAGGCGTGGACGTTCAAGGCGAGCAACTGAGTTGTGTGATCATCGACCGCCTCCCATTTGCCGTGCCCAGCGACCCGGTGGTCGCGGCCAGGGTTAAACTTATCGACGAAAGCGGCGGCAATGCCTTCTTCCAGTACCAGGTGCCAGCCGCGGTCATCACCCTGAAGCAAGGTTTCGGCCGCTTGATTCGCTCCCTGCACGACCGCGGATTGCTCGCGCTACTGGATAACCGTATCCTCAAAAAGCAGTACGGGCGCGCCTTTATCGAGAGTTTGCCCAGCTACCAGAGAACCACGGAACTCGCCAAGGTTAAGGAATTCTTTTCCGTCTAGGGGAAAGCGGCCAGCAGGGACCGCAGTCGTACAGGCAGCACCCGTGAGTCATGCGCCGCGGCTTTCTGACTCTTGGTAGACTGCTTTCATCTCGTTCGGGAGAACGCCATGCCGCGATTATCCAAGTCTCTTTTCCCGCCCGCCTCCAGATCCGCCATGTTCGCCGCCGCTTGGGTGCTCGCTGTCGTTTTTGCCACCGCGCAAGCCCCGCCGCCTTCAGGCACGGCCCCTAAGACCGCTGCCCAGCAGTTCAAAAATATCCAGGTACTGAAAGACATTCCCGCGGACCAGTTGATGCCCGCCATGCAATTCATGCAGGCATCGCTCGGAGTCGAGTGTGATTTCTGCCACGTTCAAGGGGCATTTGAGAAGGACGACAAGAAACCCAAGCAGACTGCGCGCGCCATGATGAAGATGATGTTCGCCATTAACCAGAACAACTTCGAAGGTCACCGCGAAGTTACCTGCTACACCTGCCATCGCGGCTCGAACGATCCTTCGGGCACTCCGAAAGTCGCGGACGTCGGCGCCAAATCCACGGAAGCGACGAAAGGCGAGGAGTCGAATGCCGACCTCTCCAAGCCGCCAGCGGCAGCGGAGATCATCGACCGCTACATTGCCGCGCTGGGCGGAGCCGAAGCCATCAATAAATTAGACAGCCGGGTTCAGCACGGCAAGGCGAATCTCGGCGGCCACCAAACGCCAATTGACATCTACGTCAAAGCACCAAACATGCGTGCCAGCGTGATGCACACCGCAGAAGGGGACAATGTAACCGCATTCGACGGAACCACCGGATGGTTAGGCATGATTGGAGGACATACTCGCGAAGTTCACGGCGCGGATGTGGAAGCGCTGAAGATTGATTCCGATTTGCGCTTTCCGCTTCACTTGAAAGAAATGTGGCCCGACCTGAAAAACGCGGATCCAGAAACCATCGCTGGACACGAGACCTATCAAGTCATCGCGCGCGGCGAAGGCAAACCCACTCTTCGTCTTTTCTTCGATGAGCAATCCCATCTGCTGGTGCGCATGATCCGCTTCAGCGAATCGCCGTTGGGGCGCATCCCGACTCAGCTTGATTATGCAGATTACAAAGGCAGCGACGGTTTCGCCAAGACGCCAACCAAGTGGTCCATCGCGCGTCCCACCGGCGCGTTCAGCATTCAAGTGGACGAGACGGAGATGAATCCGAAAATCGACAATTCACGTTTCACCATGCCCCCGGCTCCACCTCCACCGGCAGCCAAGTAAGAGTCTAAAACTGCCGTTTTCGAAAGGTCGGCGAAGGCCGATTAGGCTGTTCAAAACGTCCATCCTAAGCTATTGAAACTAAACAACTTAAACCGAGCTAGAGCCTTCCAGGAACACCTCCTAACGTGCTACAATACAACTAGTCCGTCAGGCCTCCAAAATCTGAATAATTCCAACCCTAGACGGTAAATTGAGAAGCCGGGAAGCGCCTTCAACCACGGCCAAACCCGGCATCTCCATGGAGCGGAATGTCCACCAAACAGATCACGCCTGAAGACGTAGAACTGATAGCAAAAAACAGCAGGGCCGCAGCCAACGGCGACTCTGACTACACTGCAGATTCCATCAGAGTATTGGGTGGAATGGAGGCAGTGCGCAAACGTCCCGCGATGTATATCGGCTCGACCGGAGAGTTGGGCTTGCACCACCTGGTTTACGAAGTCGTGGACAACTCGGTGGACGAAGCGCTGGCTGGCTATGCCGACAAGATCGAAGTCGCGATCCACCTCGACAACTCCATTACCGTCGTGGACAACGGCCGTGGCATTCCCGTGGACAACATGGAGATTGATGGCGAGAAGATTCCCGCCGCGCAAGTGGTCATGACCACTCTGCACGCAGGCGGCAAATTCGATTCTTCCACGTATAAAGTCTCCGGTGGATTGCACGGAGTCGGCGTCTCGTGCGTGAATGCGCTGAGCGAAGAGCTGGATCTGGAGATTTGGCGCGATGGCTTCACCTTTGAGCAGACGTACTCCAAAGGCGAGCCGACCAGCAAGCTGATAAAAGCCGGCGCAACCAAGAAGCGCGGCACCAAAGTCCATTTCATCCCCGACCACAGCATTTTCACCGCCCTCGAGTACAACTACGACACTCTGGCGCAACGGCTGCGCGAGCTTGCATTCCTGAACAAGGGTTTGCTCATCACTCTTACCGATGAGCGCAATACTGACGCCAAGACCGGGGAGCCCAAGCAGTCGGATTTCAAATACAACGGTGGCATCGCGGAATTCATTAAGCACCTCAACCGCGGGAAGCAAGTGCTGCACGAAAAGCCCATTTACATGGAAGACCAACGCGACGACGTGGCGATGGAGATTGGGCTGCAATACAACGACGGCTATTCCGAGACCGTGTTCAGCTTCGCCAATAACATCAACACGGTGGATGGCGGTACGCATCTCTCCGGATTCCGCACCTCGCTCACTCGCACCGTCAATACGGCGGGCCAGCAGATGGGCTTGTTCAAAGACGTCAAAGAAAATCTGAGCGGCGACGATGTGCGCGAAGGCCTGGTGGCCGTGATCAGCGTGAAGCTCTCGCAGCCCCAGTTCGAAGGCCAGACCAAGGGCAAGTTGAATTCCGACATCGCCGGCACGGTGCAGGCGTTCGTCAACGAAAAGCTGGGCGCATTTTTTGAGCAGAATACCGCCGTCGCCAAAAAAATCATCAACAAAGCGATTGACGCCGCCCGCGCTCGCGAAGCTGC
>JBBQVN010000093.1:0-14775 GCA_038211475.1 Terriglobales bacterium
TTGGGATTTGCCTTCGACGCATGCGGGGGGAGATCAACTCGGCTGTTTCACCGCGGCCAATTACTACAACACGGTGTGCATCCCCCAGCCTTCGACCGCGGCGACCGGGGTCCATATTGATTCGATCGCGGATCGGATGCAGCAGTTTTTTCACTACACGTCGAATCGAGGGAGCCGTTCGGTGTGGACCTCCTCCCACGCCATTCAGAAAGTGCCGAGCGCGAGCAGTCTGACCAAGACGGAAGCGGACATCCGAATCCTGGAGTTCAATATCTCAAATCCCCGGGCTATATTTGTGGCGGCCGATTACGAAGTGACCGACCCATCGGACTCGCTGGCTTGGGTATTTTTGCCCAGCGTGGCTATGGACAAAGTTGGGAACTTGCAAGGGATTTTCAGCGTGTCAGGGACGGGGGCGAGCGAGCATCCGGGCTTGGACGCTGTGTATTTAACTCCGGGTTCGTCGGCATTCTTGAGCGCGGGATATGTGGCTAGCCCCAGCGCGGACGGGGATGCGCGGGGCACGGATTCGTTGAATTACCGGTGGGGTGACTGGAGCGGGGCGGTACTGGATCCGAGCGACAGTTGCACGGTGTGGGTGGTGGGAGAATACCTGCCAGTGAACCGGACAACGACTCCCAACTGGTTCACCCAGATCGCCAAGCTAGCGCCCATCACGACCTGTACCAATTGACGTGCCCCCCGTTGGTCTATGTAGGGACGGTGAAGAAGTCCATCGCGGCAATGGCTTCCCGGTGATTGCGCAGAAAGGTCAGCCAACGTTTGGCAAGTTCAGTCCCTGAGGCGGGTCAGAGAAGCCCCGATGCCGCAGAGGCCGTCAGCGAGCCTCTATTCGCATGGGAGATGAATCGCCGCTGTATGAGGCAGTGATGTTGTGGGTGCCGATGGCAAATGTTGCCACGCCGCTGCCGTTGAGTGAAACAGTGCCCAACGTGGTCGAGCCGCCAGGCAAACGCGATTCGCCTGAACAGATGGAAAGGCGATCGAGGCCAGAAGCCTCGGCTGAACAAGGACATGGATATGCGAGGAGCGCGGGTGCACTCCTCGCACGGGTAATCTACGGCAAAGTCGCGCTGTGCAGAGATGCAGACGCGTCGGCGACGCGAATGTTTGTCCCCACAGGTATGCCATAGCTGTTTGTTTGGTCGATATTGAGCTCGATCATCCGAACTTCAATGTTGTTGGTGGTCTGGATCACGCGGTAGAGGTAGAGCGTCCCCAGGCCCGCGATCGTGAGCTTGGTGTTGGGCGCTACATTGTCAGTGATCTCGGGATGGCCGGCCACTACGAGGTGCAGGAATGACGAACCGTCATGACTGAAGGTAAAGGTCTTCCCGTCGGTTGTGGAGGCACTCGCCGAAGCCTTGATGGTGTCAGCAGTAACTAGTGAGCTCACCAAATTGGCCGCCTGCACCGTCGAGCTAGTCACTGAAGAAGCCGAGGAGCTCGAAATCGTACCTAAAGCGGTGTCGGTGATCGTACCGGTGCTGAGTTCGCCGAGTACGCTTACGCCGAGCACGGTATTGGTCGCCAGCTTGTTACCAAGGCATCCCACGTTCACCAGCGCGCTTTTACCGGAAACGATGTTAAGGGGCGGTCCCGTGATAGTGATATAGGTGCCGAAGGCTTGGCCGTCCAAGATGGCGGGAGTGGTGGCCAGCGTTATGCTGCTTTGTGCATCGGCAACGATAATTTCGGTTCCGACTTTGATACCAAGAATGTTGGGCACAGTGACGTGAACGTGCAGCATGTTTACGGTCAGTGTGGCCGATGTGGACGTGACGGAGGAGATCTGCTCGTTCAACGTCACCGTTCCGAAGCCGAGCAATGTCACCACTGTGTTTGGGGCGGGAGTGCTGGAATAGGAAATGCCCGCAATCACAAGGTTAGTGAATTGCGAGCCCGTGGCGCTTACATGCAGGCCGCTGGAGTCCTGGCTCGTGCTGCTTACCGCCTTCACTTCATCGGCGCTTATCAGGCCGGAGAGGAGGTTGGCCGTGGCAACGTCGGCACTAGCGTTTGCTGCCGTAGGAACGGTATTGACGTTAGTGTTTACCGCCCCGGTAGTGATTGTGTTGGCGACAGATACCGACGCGACGGTGTTCGACTTGTTGATTTTTGTGCTCGGCGTACAGCCCAGCGAGATGTAAGCGGTCTTGCCGGAAACTATGGTTTTACCGACAAAAACGTTGGTCCCGTAAGCGCTTGCCCCGAAATCAATGGTTTGGGTGCTTTGACTAAACGCGGCAGGCATACTTTGCGCCCAGAGCGCGCCAATCGCGACGATGGTCAGAGAAACTGCAGATAGCCTCTTCATAACTTCCTCCAGATTTTTGGGCCATCCTGCCCTCGCAATGGCAGATACATAGGACCAGCCAAAATCCCCGATACAGGGTCAACTTCGGCGGATGCCCACAAATCTCATCCGAAAGAGCTAATGCCGTGTTCTTATGGCCCCGAGTTTCGCATTCTGCTGTATTCGCATTCGGGATGATGCTCACAATTGACCAATAATGAAAATAAATAAGGAAAGAAGAATTTACATACCGATCACCGTATGTTCCCATAAGCGGCAGTATAACTTTTTCCTTTTCGTGGAAAGCACTATGGAAGGGACCGGGGATTCCCTGATGGCATAAGGGGGCATCATTCGCAGCTCAGGTTCTCGCGGCCGCCAAGGTTGACGTACTGAGCTCGCAAAAAACAGAAAACACTGTATCAGGATCCCTAACTTTTTCAAGTGTTGTGACGCACGTCACGATGAAGCCAAGAAGGACAAGCGAACAGAAATCCCCTTTGGCGAAGGCGCATCTAAACCCCTTCTCTAATCCCGTCGCTAGTACCCCTGCCGTGACCCAGGACGAAGCCAAGGAACCCGAGGCGCGGCCTGCCCAATCCATTTCGTCTCTCTCTCCTAAAATAATTATGTCCTTGACATAGGACTCCCGATGCAGCAGAGATAAACGCGGCGTTCCATGGTAAGAGGGGGGTTTTATGGTTCAGGAGGGAAAACGAAAGAATCTTCCATTGCTGGTGGCTCTAATGCGGGGTGCCCGTAACGGCACACTAATGCGCGAACTTTCCAGTTACGCACCGGAATGGTCGGCCCGGAGGTGGGGGATCCGCTTTAAGCTAGCGTATGAACTTCTACGCGAACTTCGCAGCGTGTATTTTCGCATCGCAGAAATGCACAGAATAGGGGCCGACGAACGAGGGTGGTCAATGACAGGGCTGCTTGCCGTTCCAGAGAACTTGCAAGACTTGATGATCCAAGCCCACAACGAGGGCATACGAAATTTACTAATCCAGCGCCCCTGGCTTCCGGCATCGGGTGTTGCGTTATATCTGGAAGGTCTCGAAGCGGGAGCCAAGTTGATTCTCCGCAACGCTGACAGGGGTAAAAACACAAAATCCAGATCGTCCATGTGAGCATTGTACGACGACCGGATAGAACATTAAGCCGGAGTGAGCTTCTTTGTATTCGGAGGTAGGCAGCTTCCCCGGCGTTAGCCCGCAAGGGCTGCGCCGGGGATTAGATTCGCCCCTAAAGGGCGGTGCGGGAAATGCAACACTCATTGCACCTTTCTCGCCCTCTGCTGGCGGAGTGGCCGCCAGCACCCGTTCCAGCGTAGACGGGCAATTGAAATGGTATCACGGGAGCCAGGGCGGTTTCCGTGGTACCCCTCGGCAACCCCAAGTCCACGTCCTAGCCTCTAAGCAGTCAGCTTCAAAGCCTGAACCCGATGAAGGGAATGGAGAAGCCCGGGGAAGGCAGCGCCATTCCTTCCCCGCCCGTCTCTTGACAACCCCAGGTCTATTGCCCTATCGTTCTTTGCAATCTGAGATTCAAGGACAACGAACGAGAGAGTGAAGGGAGGGCCGTTTCTGGCTTCCCTTTTCTTTTCCCTGAGAGGATCACCGCGAGGTTAAGATGGTTGGCATGGCCGATGACGTAAAGGTAGACAAGGCGAAATTCGACGCGCTGCTCCGGGCGATGCTGTCCACCCCGCCGTTGCCGCTATCTGATGTTGTTACCCGCAAACTCAAGACTAAAAAGCGGTAAGCTCTTTGTACGTCATGGGCGGCTTGGAACAGACTTCGTGTAGTAGCGTATCGAACATCCACGGTTGCGCAGAGCGGCGATTGTACCGCCAGCAGAACTCACCCAAACACGAGTCAAGGTGGCCTTTTCCAAGTTTGTGATAACTCCCGATGAAGCCTCGCTTGAATAGGGAAAAGGCTCCCTCAATCGTTCTCATGGACACATGGCCCATTGATCGTTTCGTTTCTTGCCTACGTTTGGGTAACGGAGACGGCACCTTTGGTCCGGACCAGACCATTACGGTGACTCTAGGCCCTGGCATCAATCCAGCCGCCGACTTCAACAATGACGGGCTATTGGACGCTACAGATGGAAACGTTTGCCTTCAGCAGTAGTTCGGGACGGTAAGCTTGAAAGCCTAGGAAGCGAAACCCGAGGGATTATGTCATGGAGTGCCCCCCGCTCATCGTCGCCGTCGTCCTGCTAACCGTGACCAACCAAACGCAGACCGTCACCTCCGTCGCGAATCGAGGCGACTTTCATTTTGGTGAGCAAAATCCGGCGATCCATGTCTCTCTACGGCCAGCGTGCGCCTCGACTCCGGTCCTTTGAATCACTTCTGGAACCCAAATCGAGTAGTTTGCCCTGGCCGGACGACTTCTCGGATGCAGCACGCGAGGTTGCTGACACTGTCGTCCGCCGATTAACCCGACGGACGACAGTCTAAGTTATTTCCGCTACGGAATTGGGCCAGAGCCCCGCCCTGATCCGCCATTCGGCTGTCTGGTTCCTTGCACCTGGGACGCAAGTTCTCTGAAGGCAGGGGCCTCGACCAACTCGATATCGTCGCCCTCGTTCCAGGAACCGCGTGTGTTCGGCTCTCCCCGATCTCCCATTCCGGTCGAATCGTCAAAGTATTGGCGTACTAGATCGGGGCTCGGCGGTATGCTGCCGATGGAAAATGGCTTCTTCCCCAGGCTTTCAAGGGCGGCGGTAAATGCCTTCATGTGCGTAATTTCTCTAGTCATAAGAAACTGTAAGGTTTGGATCGTCCCGGGATCGTCTGTGAATTGAATCAGTCTCTCGTAAACGATTTTGGCACGGGCCTCTGCGGCGATGTTGCTTCGTAAATCCACATCGAGTTCGCCGGTTATTTTGAGATAATCGGCTGTCCACGGATTCCCTGTTGCGTTGTGAAGGGCGACCCCGCCACCGCCCGCGATGGCGATCAGAGGATCGACTTCTGCGGCATCCCGATTCCGCTTCATCGGCTTGAGATGCACGCGCGCAAGGGTTCCGACCACCTCCAGATGGCTCAACTCTTCGGTGCCGATATCCATAAGCATGTCTTTTCGCTCGGGATCGTCGCAGTTCAGGCCCTGAATGGAATATTGCATGGCGGCTGCGAGCTCGCCGTTAGCCCCGCCGAATTGCTCCAACAGCATGTTTCCGAACGCCGGATCCGGTCTGCCGATCTCGACCGTGTACATCAGCGCTTTTATGTGATGGTACATTTCTCTCTCCTATGCCTTGCGGACTTTGGTCTTTGCGACGGGCGCACGGGTTGGAACTTCGTCTTCGAAGGTGGCGTCCTGCATGATCGGCTTGCTGAGTTCTGTTAGCAGAAAGTCAGAACTCTCCTCCTCGCCGAGCGTATGCGACAGCAGCGTGGCTACATCGCGCTCGCCGATTTGCCGGGCGAGGTAACGCGCAGTACCGTATCCGGAAATTTCGTAGTGTTCGACCTTCTGGGCCGCGGCGATGAGGGCAAGATCGGCCGCGAGGTCTTCCTTGTCCTCGTTCTCGGATATAACTTCCTTACCTTCTTCGATAAGACCCTGCATGCCCTTACAGAGTTTCGGCTGAGCCTTCTCGCCTAGAATCTCGAACGCGCTCTTTAGCCGCTCCACATGGCCTTCGGTTTGCGAGAGATGTTTCTCGAAGGCTTCTTTTAGCTTAGGGCGGGTGGCCGCTTCTGCCATCTGTGGCAGGGACTGAACGAGCTGCATTTCCGCGTGCAATAAATCCTGCAGGTTATCGACTAGTAGTTCCTTCAACATTTTCATTTAGAGCTCCTGACCGAGGATATTGGTGGGAGAGGGCCCTACAAATACCAAAACAAATGTAGTCGACCGGTGATGATCTTGTAGACCCTACGAGGCCGCTCACCCGTGCGGCCGCTGGTTTACTTTCCCACATGTTTCTGACCGCCTCGGCGGACGGACCGACCTGGCCGGCCGCTTCTTGCACACCGAATTTCTTTCACCAGGGCCGAATCGTAAACCTCGTGCACGTCGATTGTCGCTACTGCACTTCGCAAGCGGCGATTCGGAAGACCCGAACCGGGCACTAGCACCCGCCGAATCCCGGCGAACGTACTGGAGCAGTGGTGGTCACGGGCAGAGTTCAAGAGCTGCTTACATCTCCGGAACTCCGGCAGAAGCTGGAAGCCCAAGCCGAACCGTTCAAAGTGCTGCGAGGCTTCATGGATGGTGCGATGCGAATGCGCGAGACTGGAAGAACCTCTCCTCGCGGCAGCTGAGCACCTTATCTTAGAGACATCATCGAGGGTCTAGGTCGGCTCAGCGGAGGTGTCGGCGCTCGGATCGTTTGCACCTCCAATCCCGTTCCCGCAGATTGCTCGATTGTCACGAGAATCGCTCAAAAGCCTCCCGTAGCTGCACTTCCCAAGGATATCGGTGTCGGCGCCGAATCACCAGAGTCAATATTGCCTTCATGGTTAACGTTTCCGTCTTCGAACCCCGTCGGGAATGCGTCCTAGTCGATTTGTTGCTGCCATCAGTATAACCGCACTATACAAGACGAACGGGGCTGGGGGCTGAGCCATGGTTGCCAAGGCGTTACCGCGTGGCCCGTCGCGAGCATCGCAATGAGCAAGGACAAGGCCGACCCGAGAGGCTTGAAATCCATGGGCTGTCGCTACCCGTGTTGTCGTGCATGCGCCATTTCCATCTGCGGGCTTTGTGAGTTTCTTGGAAATGCAGAAGCCCTAGCGGTTCTGGTCCGTGCCACTCGACGGCACCCTTTCTCGTCTGGAATTCGAACTTCGAGGCAGAGATCGATTTCCTGAGGCACTGGATCAAGGCGAATTTCCGCAAACACCGGACCCGTCCGGCTGATCGCGATAAATCCCAAAATGTGTGAGCAAGTGTGAGCACAGACTCTGTAAGTCTATGAAAACATGCTAGCGCTAACGGGAATCGAAACCCGTTTCGCGCGTCCGAAGCAGTCCGATGCAGTTGTAGCTAGCACATTCTAAACAAACGCATACCGCTAAAATCCTCGAAGTGCCCCAGGGGGGATTCGAACCCCCGGTACAGCTTTTGACCGTACAACGGTTTAGCAATTGTCTATACCGACCCGACGCCACGCAATCCCAATCACTTAGACTCGTCCTGACGCACCAAACATCACCTCATGTTACCTCATTCGGCAGTTTCGGGACACTGCTCGGGACACCTTGCATGGGACCCCCGTCAAGCCCTACACCCCCCCGACTCCGCTGATGTGCCGTTTTTACGTATGCGGGAGTCGCTCTCCATCAAAAATCTGGAATGAGCCTTTGACGGTTGGACAATGGCGAACGGCCTATTCCGGGCGGGATTATCACTGCGACCGCCAAACTCGTGACGGTGAGCAAGTAGGAAAAAGCAGAGACGGGGGCGAACTCAATCGCAACAAGTCTGGCTCCTCATGGCTTGAATTCCTTCGTTCGTAATGATAGGGACCATGATGAGCGCGGAGACTGGATCGGCCCACCACCACCCCAGTGCGAAGTTAAGAAGCAGCCCGGTGAGCAGGATGGTAGACAGGTAAACGCAAAAGTCGGCTTGCCTGGCGTCCGCCGCCATTGCCCTGCTGCCAAGCTCATGCCCCACTTTCTTCTTAGCACGCGCGAGGAAAGGCATCACGACGAGCGACGCGCATGCCAGCACAATTCCGGGAAGGCTCTGTTTCGGAGCCTGACTCTGGACCACGCCGGAAACGGCTTCATACAAGACGTAAGCAGCAAGGGTGAGAAAGCACACGCCCACAATTCGCAGGCTCCGTCTTTCGTTGCGCGCTCTCATTTCTGCGTCAGCGTCGACCGCCATTCTCCAGAGCAGCACGCTCCCCGACGTAACCTCGATGAAACTGTCAATTCCAAAACCAATCAGAGAAATGCTTCCCGCCAGAACTCCGGCGATTACCGCAACCAAACCCTCCAGACTATTCCATGCGATCGTGAAATACTCCAATCGCTTTCCCCGCAGTGCAGTCGCTGAGCGATCCATGGTAATTGCCATGGGCAGAGCATATCAGGCGGAAAGTCTTGCGCGCCGAGCGGACGGGGATGTAGCATCTGGGCATGGCTAAGGGCCGTTCGATCCTTGCGTTCGTGCTCGTTTTCGCATGGACAGCCGTGCCTGCTCTTGCTTGTCTTCCGTCGCATGATATGACGCAGGCGGAAATGGCTTGTTGCAAGAAAATGGCAGGTGATTGCCGTATGGCGGCAGGTCCTCCGCCCTGCTGCAAGACTAGTGTGAGTCCTGTCGCGCCAGTCGCGCACCGAGGGTGCGCTCCCCAGATTCGACCGTATGTCATCGCGAGCCCGATGCATGTCTCGCGCTTGGGCGAACCGACGTCTGATCCAGCATTTGGTAGTAAAAACTTCGGTCTACCCCCGCCAGCGCCACCCGGTCAGAATTCTGTCCTGAGAATCTGACTCTCTCCGTTTTGTCAATCCGCCGTGCGCGAGATGGCCCCGCACGGTGTGCGTTTACACATTACGGAGGGGACTATGAGACGATTAACGATTCTCCTCGCGTTGCTGGCATTGTCGGCACACGCGGGCGCGGCGAGTCATGGGCCGGTATTCGGGATTGCAACACCAACAAACTCGCAAGGCGAATGGAGTTTCGATCAAGGAGTGTTTGGTCGAAGCACAACCCTAGGCTCCGAGGCATCAATCCGGGAACTCCTGGGCTACGGCCTTACTCCGCATTTAACGCTTTCGTTCACCTTGCCGGCGGTTGTCGGCGACGCCAGATTGGCACCGACCAGAATCCAGCCGGGAGCTGATTTCGATTCGACCCTCGCATGGCGTGTTCAGCACATAGCTACGCGGGTCGGTACTCGCATCGAAAGCACGGCTTTTGCGGGCGTGGCCGTGCCCGGCCCACAGTCCGGCTTCCAGGGGGTAGCACGAACGACCAAGGCGCCCGGATTCATGGTGGGGGCGGTTACCGGCCGGGCATCGCTGAGCCACTATCTGTGGCTTGGGGCCACCCTCACACAGTTCGTTGAACGCAATGGAGACCAGCGGCCTCATATATTCGACTACAGCCTCGTATACGGCTATCGTCCGCCCAAGTGGCGCCGGACGCCGGACAAGTGGGACTGGAGACTGTTTGGCGAACTGGTGGGCGAGCGGTCCAACAGGTTTGAACAGCGGAATGCGCCCGTTGCGAACACGCAAGCGCACCAAGTCTTTCTTGGTCCGTCGGCACTGGGAATTTTTAGGAATTATACCGTCAGCTTCGGCGCCCAGTTTCCGGTTTATCAGAACGTAGGTTCGCAGTTCCCCAAGGAACATGTGCGCTTTGCGGTGAACTTGAGCTATCTGCTGTTTCAGCACTCACACTAGGAGAAAAAATGAAAAAGCTAATCGCGGTGTGCTCGCTCCTGTTGGTGTTCCTGGCTTCGTCCGCCGCTGAAATCAAGTCTATCGCTATCACGATCTTCGGAATGGACTGAGAGGTATGTGCACACGCCGTGCGCGTGTCCCTGAAGTCAGTACCTGGCGTGGAATCGGTCGATGTGAGCCTTGCGAAGGGTCTCGCCTCGGTGAAGATGAAACCCGGGAACCGTGCAACACTAGCCCAGTTGCAGCAGGCCATCACGAAGAATGGCTTCACCATGAAGGACTCGCAGGCAGCTGTAGCCGGAACGGTTGTCGTCGTGAACGGGACAGCCCAGTTACACGTTTCAGGCTCGAAGGAGGTTCTGATTTTGATACCTGACGCCCAAGTCTCAGGCGACGCCGGTTCTTTCAGCGGAAGGGCGGTTGTTGTCACCGGCACAATTCTGGAGGCGGCGAAAGGCGGGACCCCGGATTCGATTCGCTATCGGTCAATGCAGGAGGAGGACGAATCAAAATGAGCGTGGAAGCGACACAACCCCGCACGCGTTCGGCGGTGCTTGGCTATTTTTCCCTGTTCACGTCGGTGGGCACGCTGCTGTGTTGCGCCCTTCCTTCTTTACTCGTTCTGCTCGGCCTGGGAGCGTCGGTTGCGTCGATGCTCTCGTTCCTGCCATGGCTAGCGACGCTATCGCACTATAAGCAATGGACATTCTCGGCATCCGGCATCCTCATCGTCTTAAGCTTCCTAAATATGTATGGCGTTGCTCCACGCCTCCGGGCACAGGAGTGCAGCCCTGACAGTCCTTCGGCATGTGCAGACGCCAGCAAGCTGAGCAAGGTTCTGCTGTGGATCTCCGCCGCAATCTACTCGACGGGGTTCTTCGTTGCCTTTGTGCTTGGGCCGATTCTGACGAGGTTGGACAATGTCTCAAACTAGTGTAGGAGTCGTAATGGTGAGAACAATCAACCGAGGTGCAGTACAGCAGGGCCGATTCCCCGCCAGATCCAGTAACCGCTGTGGAGTTAAGCAGCCGAGGCCTGGTGAGGACGGACGGTGTTACGGACGCTTCCCATCGCCGCAGTTTCGCGGTTGAGGGTGCTGAGGTGCAGCGAATAGGGATGGCCTGATATAGAGATTGCTCTCGGCATTTATCGACTCTAGAAGTCGCTGGCCTTTGGCGTGGGTATGCCCTCCACCCCCGTCCCCTTCGCGGGTGAATGGAATTTGCTTCAGAACGGACGGTAGTGGTGTGCTAGCATGACCCCGCTATGGGGACGCGCGGGTAGTGCCTCAGTTTGAATTAGTGCCCGAATCGCTCGACAATTAAGCCGATGAGAGTTCCGCCCAGTGCTCCCATACCGATGATTGGACCGTAGGCTTTGGTGATGAGTGCATCGGGGATACTGAGCAACAGCCCGAAGAATAGCCCCACCGCCCAGCCGGGCCACGGTAACCGAGACGCACCGATAACAAACCCAATCCCAAAGCGAGCAATAAAAGCCGCTGTGATTGCGGCCTTCCTGTCTGGGAAGCTCATGGGCAGCATGATTCCGATGTCAATCGCTCCGAACACGAAGCCGCAGATAGCCCCGAATATGATTCGCGACATAACGCTTCTCAATCTCTGAAGATTCTATCGCGCACTGTTTAGCTTTCGCCAGTGAGGAATCTAGACGCACGTCACGATGAAGCCAAGAAGGACAAGCGAAGAGACCTTCCCTTTGGCGAAGGCGCACCCGAACCTCCCCTAATCCCGCCGCTAGTGCCCCTAGCGTGCCTAAGGACGACGCCAAGCAACCCGAGGCGGGTAAGTTTACCCCGAAGCCACACAGGCCGTCATCGAGCATCTATTCGCAGGGGCGAGGTCACTATTCGCTCGGCTGGGACTGTGCCGCTGTTAACTGTTGCCATGGCCGCTCGGATTCGGTCACGATGTCTGCCGCATGCTTATCACTATGCATGTCAAGTGCAAATTTGGAGCGAGTGCCGCTGTCTTCCGAGCCATTCCGCCCGCCTGGACGGCCCCTTTTTACAGCGGACGTACCTTCCCAGCCGTATCCAGGGTTGGCGAAATCCTCGCGCGTCCTGCTTTACTAATCAGCCAAGTCCCAAAGACCCGAGTACCAAAGGTGAGCATGATACCAAAGACCAGTTCCAAAAGAACAGACCATTCAGCGTGGAATAGTGCGGCCAGAAGCGCCACAGGCAAGACACCTACACCAGCAAAAATCAATCCAACTGCCAGTGCCCCATAACCCCAGTTGAAAACCACAAACAGACACGAGTACGCCCATAGCATCGCGCCGAACACAAACGACGCGTAGTAGCAGCCAACCCCAGCCCACGCACGCGACCTACTGAATGCGGACATTGGCAGCAGGATGAAGATGCAGATAAGTAGCGCTATTCCGCTGGCAGTCATGAGCCACGGCATTAGTTTGTCCGACGCCCACACCATGCCGCGCAACAACAGCAAGATGAGAAACAGGCCAAGGCAGATTACGATTGGGATGGCGAAACCGCCCGCGCTGATCGCAGCTTTCTTGAAGCGGGATTCGTGTAGATATTCCAAAATAGTGTCACCCCCCTAACTGCAACGATAAAAGTATCCTTCGCCGCTAGGTTCCCGTCCCGCTCAGCCCCACCGTCTGCGGACTTCCGCCTCCGTTGTCGCTTACCGATACGCTGCCCGTCCGCTTGCCCTTGGCCGACGGCGTAAACGTCACGGTGACAAAGCAGCTGGCCCCCGCTGCCACGCTGGTCCCGCAGGTGTTCGTCTGCGCAAAGTTGGCCGCGTTGGTCCCCGTTATCGAAATCCCCGTGATGCTCACCGATACGCTTCCCTTGTTGCTCAGCGTGATCTTCTTGCCGAGACTCTTGGTTCCGACCGGCTGGTTGCCAAAGTTGAAGGTGGGCGGATTGAAACTGACATACGTTCCCGTCCCCGTAAGCGTGACCGTCTGCGGACTCCCCGAGACATTGTCAGTAATGGAAACCGAACCGGTGATGGTGTTGATGGTAGTTGGTTTGAACGTGACGGTGATGGTGCAGCTCGCTCCCGCCGCCACGCTGCTTCCGCAAGTATTGGTCTGGGAGAATTGGATGCTGGCTGAAATCTTGGTGATGGTCAAGATCCCTGAGCCAGTATTGGTGAGGGTCACTGTCTTGGCCGTGCTGGTAGTGAACACAACCTGAGTTGGAAAAGTCAGGCTTGTGGGCGACAGTTTCACTGCAGGCGACACGCCAGTGCCGGACAGAGACACCACCTGCGGGTTGTTGGTAGCGTCGTCGGTGAAAACAAGGCTGCCGGTCATGCTGCCCGCCGCCGCTGGATTCCAGGACAGGGTGACCGTGCAACTTGCGAATCTGCGCCGCGAAGTCACGGTACGTTGAACCATTCTGTCTCCTCCCGACGACGTACGGAGCATCACGGCACCCCTCGCCTCATTTTTGTGCGACGGCAGGCGGGTGCCAGGTTTGAAACGAGGAGCAGCGGAGAGTCGCTGAGCGACAGCGTCTTATTGGAGCTGGTTGCGGGAGGATCACCGGCAATCCGGAAGTTGTGAGGATGCGTGCTCAGTTTCCGAATCGCCGACCGTCTGGACAGAACTGAAAAGCTGGTATGTGGGGTCAACCGATCAATCCGGTGATGTTGGTATGGAAAGGACGACCTGCCCGAGCCAAAGTCGTCCAAGCTGGTAGGGCGGCAAAAAGATACGAGCAAGTGACTCTCGTAGCTTAACAAGCGGTGGGTCGGCCCACCGCCCTCGTCCTGCGCTATAGAATGCTCTGGTCCTATCCGCTACATGCCCTTCACCATCGAGCAGTGGGACGATGCCGTTTTCCATGTACCGGACTCATTCACCCAGGTGTCGGTGCAGATTACCGTTCGCGCCCGATGCGTGCCGTTAAGCTCCGCGTCGTAGGTGGACGTGTAATGTGAAACTGCGATGTTCGAACCGAAGGTCGCCACATGCACGTCGCTGATGTCGGCGCTCTTATACTTGTTCGTCTTGTTCTGCATACCCTTGACGACATCCTCCTTCGTTTGCCACGCCCCCCAACTGTTTCCTGCCATGTAGCCGTCAGCCAAATGCTCCTGGGCCCACGGCACATCGTTCTTCAGTTGCGCGCTATTGGAGTCCTGCTCCAGTTGTTTGATCTGCTGGACCACATCGCCACCAGCCTGGGCGTTCACGCTGATGCATAGAGTGAGATAACAGAGCAGTGTTGTGACAGCGATTGCCGTTGTTTTTGTCAATGTATAGTTCCTCCGTGAGATAGCGGCAATCCTAGACCTCGGCGACCGATTGTGCAAGCGTCCACTACCAAGAGAAAAAACTTGCTTTTCAACGTAGGGGAAGCGCACAATTGGAGATATTGGTAGCCCTTCCTACACGAGGTGGGTCGTTCACGATGGGAGACACATTCCGAGTTCCGCCGCTTTCTGAGGGGGCGCGGCAATTGCAGAAGTCCGAGAGCGGATCTCATCCCGGACCGTTTCTGGATGCCCTGCAAGCTGCCGTGATCATCACGGACGGCGGAGGGACGATTACATACTGGAATCCGTTTGCCGAACAGATGTATGGCTGGGCCGCGCAAGAAGTGGCTGGCCGGAACATCATGGAGATCGCGGTAAGCCAGGAAACCGAAGCCGAAGCCGAAAAGCACATGGCGCGGTTGAACTCCGGCAAGACTTGGTCGGGGGAATTCCAGGTTCGCTGCAAAGACGGGAAGTCCCTGTCTGCTTTGGTGACCCTGTCTCCGCTGCGAGACACAAGCGGGGCGGTGACCGGCATTGTGGGGCTAAGCCAGGATCTTAGCCTGATCAAGCAGGCAACAGAGGTTTCGGCCCCCAGCGAAAGCCAATTTCATGCGCTCGCCGATTCGCTTCCGGAGCTATGCTGGATGGCCGACGGCAATGGTTACATCTTCTGGTACAACGAAAAATGGTACGAGTATACGGGGACTACTCCGGAACAGATGGAGGGATGGGGCTGGCAATCGGTGCACGAACCGGCAGTGCTACCAGATGTTTTACGGAAATGGGGTTGGTCGATCCGCAGC
>JBBQVN010000094.1:0-14666 GCA_038211475.1 Terriglobales bacterium
TCCAGAATGATGATCCCGCCATGGCCATTCAACCGCTGTTTCAGATAGTTGATTGCCTCTTTCGCAGCCCACTCCGGCAGGTTTCCGGCGGCCACCCGGTCGGCGGCCCATTTTGCCAGCACCAGTTTCATGATTGGCTCACCCCATCCGGTAGTAGACGCGGCGGCGCTTTCATTGTCGGCATAACAACCGCACCCGATCAGCGACGAATCCCCCAGGCGGCCCGGCGCTTTGTTCAGCGTTCCGCCGGTCGACGTGGACGCCGCGATGTTGCCATTGCAATCGAGCGCGACCGCGCCCACCGTGTCGTGCGAAACGGCTGGAGCGAACAAGTCTTTCTGCTCGTCCGCCGGCCGCGCCTGAAAATCTCGCAGGCGATCCACCTCGCGAGGAATTACCAGCTCGCGATTTTCAATCAGCGGCACCTTATGCTCGGCGGCGAAGCGCTCCGCCCCTTCGCCCACAAAATACAGGTGCGGGCTTTCGCTCAGGATCTTCCGCGCGGTGCGAACGGGATTGCGCAGGCGTTCCACGCACCCCACGCCTCCACCCCGCAGCGTGGCTCCATCCATGATGAACGCGTCGAGCTGCACCTTGCCGTCGCGGTTCAGAAAGCTGCCGCGTCCCGCGTCAAAAGTCTCATCGTCTTCCAGCACCACGATGGATTCCTCGACCGCATCGAGCGCGCTTCCCCCACGCGAGAGCACTTGCCACCCCGCGGCCATCGCGTTGTGGATACCGTTCCGATGGGCCTCGACCATGTCGTCAGGCATGGCCCACGCACCGCCGTGGACAAGAAGGACGGGATTGACTGTCAAACTCTACCTCGAATAATTCGCGCTGGAAATGAATACGTGCAAACGAAAAGTAGTCTAGCAGCAATCGGCGTGGTATGAGCAGTGGGCAGCCGCTTCATACAATCTCGATTCTCCCGGGAAGCACATTCCGTCCGAAAAGTTGCCAGCGATTTGCCCTCCGGCGAGAAAGATAGTTCGCAACTACGTGGGAGGGGAGGTGTTTACCCCACTAGAACGCGGAAGCAAGTAGCCGCAGAAAATAGGAGGCAATAAATATGTTTCGAATGAATTTAGTTCGACGAGGATTGACCGCTGGTTTGTTAGGGATGGGATTGAGTGCGGTGGCGTTGGGCCAGACCATGCCGCCGACCCCCAAGCCGGACAATGACATCACTCGAACCGAACTGCGCAACTATGACCAGTTCATGGACCAGCATCCCGAGATGGCGCGAGAACTGAATCGCAATCCGCGCTTAATCGATAATCCAAATTACGTGCGAAATCACCCGGAGTTGAGGCAGTTTCTGCAGACCCATCCCGGAGTGCGCCAGGAAGTGCGCGAAAACCCGCGCCAGTTCGCCCAGCAGGAACGCCGATACAACCGCATCGAGGATCGCCATCAGGACCGCGTAAGAGATGAACGCGCTCAAGATCGCCGGCAGCTCGAGAAAAAGCGGGATCAGCGTGAAGACCGGCACCCTCGCGGCCCGGGATTCTAATCGCGCTAAGCGGTTGTAATCGCGACAAAAACGAGATGTTGGTGGAGTCGAAGAGGGCCTCGGGGAGAGGTCCTCTTTTTGCGTCTATTCCGCGCAAGCATACTCACGCTTCCCTATTACGCCTGAGCTTCCATGCCCTTGGTACGCTGATAGGTGTAATTGATGCGGTGAATCACGGTGATGGTGGATAGCACGGCAATCACCCACAGCGCCGGCGCCATCCGGTTAAACAGCGCGCCCAGAATCAGTAGCACCAGGCGCTCGGGACGTTCCAGAAAGCCGACGCGGCAAGAGCCGATCAGAGATTCCGCGCGGGCACGAGCATAGCTCACCATGATGGCGCTGATCATCACCAGCGCAGTCAGCACCACATAAAAGAACCGGTTGCCACGCGCGTAGAACACCAGCAGTCCGAAAAATAGCGAAGCATCGCTGTAGCGGTCCACTACGGAATCAAAAAAACCGCCGAACTTGGTCACGCTGTTGGTGGCCCGCGCCACTCGCCCATCGACCAGATCGAAAAATCCCGAGCCGATAATCACCAGCCCGGCATAAATAAACATCCTGCGCTGGTTGTCGCCATTGGCATAGCCAAAGCAAAGCGCAGCCACCGTATTCACTACCAATCCCATAACCGTGAGCACGTTGGGATTGATGCGGGCCAGCGCCATCCAACCGACGATGGCGTCTAGCAGCACCCCGCAGGCGCGGCCGAACGCATTGGTCCAGGCCCAAGCCATTTATTCCGCCGCCTCATCGTGGATGGTTTTCAGGCTCAGAATGTCCATTTCGCGCTTGCCGTTGGGCGTGTCCACGGTGGCGGAGTCGCCGACTTTCTTGTTGAGCAGCGCGCGGCCAATGGGCGAGGTGGTGGAAATCTTGCCGGAAGCGACGTCCGATTCTTCGCTCATCACCAGCTTGTATTCCTTCTCCTCGCCTTTGGTATTGTCGTAAACCTTGACGGTTGAGCCCAGGCCGACTTTGTCTTTCGGAATGTTGTCAAAGTTGACCATGGAGAGGTCGGCCATGCGCCGTCCCAATTGGCGGAGCCGCGCCTTTACGAATTCCTGGCGCTGCTTGGCCATGTGGTACTCGGCGTTCTCGCTGAGGTCCCCCATCGCCACCGCCTTTTTCAATTCCTTCGGCAATTCGTAAGAGAGTTCGTGTTCCAGAGCGGCGATGTCTTCCCGCAACTTTTTCTTGATTTGTTCACTCATGCGTTAGCGAATTATAAACCTCCAGAGGCGCCGACGGGCTGAGCTTCGCAGGTTACGATCGAATCTGGCCCACCCGCCGACTGCACCACCATTTGTGCTTTGCCAAGCAGAGGATTACAATTAGAAGGAACGTAGTACTCCATCCTTCGCACGTCAACGGGTGTTCCTGCATGAATGGTTCAGAGGCGTCTTTCCACGTCGGCGACAAGGTCGTTTACCCAAATCACGGGGTCGGGCTCATTGAGCAGATCAGCAGCCGGACGATTGGCGAGAGTGTGGAGAGATTCTACCTCCTCCGCTTCAAGGCCAGCAGCCTGAAAGTTATGGTCCCGTTCCACAATGTCAACAACGTAGGGCTCCGGCGAGTGGTGCGCAATGGCGAAATCCAGAAAATTGTGGATTACCTCACCGAAGGCGCCTGCGACAACCAATCCGATTGGAAAGATCGCTACAAGGAAAATTCTGACCGCATGCGCACCGGTTCGCTCCTGGAAGTGGCCGCCGTGCTAAAAAGCCTGTTGGCCCTCAACAAAAGCAAAGCCCTTTCCTTCCGCGAGAAAAAGATGCTGGAGCGCGCCCGTTACCTGCTGGTCAGCGAGTTGGCGATGGCCAAAAACTGCGAAGACGCGCCCATCGAGCAATTGCTCACCAAGGCCCTGGCCAAGAGCAAGCTGCGTTTCCCCGAAGCCAGCGAAATGGAAGCATAGATTTCGAGCCGCGATTCCTCACAACTTGAAACTCGAAACTTGAAACTTGAAACTCGCACTAGTGTCTGAAGAAAATCATCCTCCCAGCGACAACAAGCGAGGCCGCGTCCTGGGACTCGACGTTGGCTCGCGTCGCATCGGCGTGGCCATTACTGACGAGTTGGGGATCACCGCCCAGGGCCTGGAGACCATTCAGCGCAACCGCAAGCGAGAGGACTTCGCAATTCTCTCTGCCCTTCTCGAGCGCTACAAAATCGTAGAAATCGTAGTCGGATATCCCCTCCGGATGTCGGGGGTGGAAGGCATTCAAGCGGAAAAAATGCAGCTCTTTGCCGAAGATCTGCGCAAGCACTTTAAGCTGCCGGTGCACCTGTGGGATGAGCGGCTGACCTCAGCCCAAGCCAATCGCTTGCTGCGCCAAACCGATCTTTCGATCAAACGGCGCGGGCAATTGGTTGACCAGATGGCTGCCATCCTAATCTTGGAAAACTGGATGGAAGCGCAGGGAAACCGCTAGACCGTCTCGCGAGCCTGCCTGCGTAGGCATCGAGCGCTACTTCGTCGCGACCGCCCTCCGGTAAGCCTCCACGTTACGATTGTGTTCTTCCAGGCTGCGGGCGAAGCGATGATGTCCGTTGCCACCGCTGACGAAGTACAAGTAATCGGTCTGGGCTGGGTGCATCGCCGCCTCCAGCGAACTCCGGCCGGGATTCGCGATCGGCCCCGGCGGCAATCCCGCATAGCGGTAAGTATTGTAGGGCGAGTCGAACCGCATGTCTTCATGGTGCAGCGCGCCTTGGTATTTCCCGCTGAGCAGTTCGGCGTAAATTACGCTGGGGTCCGCGTCCAGCCCAATGTTTTGTTTCAGCCGGTTGAAATACACGCTCGCCACTTCGGGACGCTCTTCGGGGGCGGCTGTTTCTTTTTCCACGATTGAAGCCATGGTGACGGTGCGCTGTATGTCTCCGGTCAGCCCGATTTGGTGCGCCACTTGGCGAAATTTCCGCACCATCATCCCCGCCATGTCGGCAAGCGACTGGGTGCGGGTGAACTGATACGTCTCTGGAAACAGATAGCCCTCGAGCGACCTGGCATCAGGAGCGAGGTCGGCGATCAGGTCGGTTCGTTTTCGCGCCACTTCCAGGAAGTCAGCAGAGGAGCCCAAGCCTGAAACTTCGATCGCCTGCGCGACGTCGAACATGGTGTAGCCCTCGGGGATGGTCACGCTGTGAAAGTAAATGTCGCCGCGGACAATCCGGTCATAAACCTCCGCCATGCTCGCAGGCTTATCAAACAAGTACTCCCCTGCCTTCAGGGTGCGGCGCTGCAGATATTCCCAGAGCAGAAAAGCGGTCTTGCTGCGGATGACGCCGGCGGCCTGTAACTCGCTGGCAATACGGCGCTGCGAAAATCCGGGGTGTAACAGTACCGCTTTGGCCGGCGGCGGGGTCAGCGGCGCGAAAAAAAACCACGCTACCACGCACCCAGCCACCCCCAGCAGCAACACCAGATTGAAGAAGGCCTTCCGCATATTTACACTAGTTTACGCGAGCAAACCTTGTTGCAGCGTTCTTTGCTTTATACTCATCTAGACCAATTGGAAAGAACGAATTCGCTCGCGAGGGATGATCCGGGCCGCCTTTCCATAATCTCTTGATGCTTCCTAACTTTTCCTTTTATCGCAGGATAATCTTGCTTCTGGCAATGATTGTCCCTCTCACGGGCTGCCTGTTCCGCACCCGCAAGGTCGAACGCCAGCTCTCCGCGGCGCCCCTCCGGTCGGCCACCCAGGCCGAGTTAATTGCCGTCTTGAGCGATCTGGCCGGGAAAATCCAGTCCATGCAAGCCACCGTGGACATCGACACTTCGGTGGGCGACGCCCAGAAGGGCCGGGTGACCGACTACAAAGAGATTCGTGGCTACCTGCTTGCGCGCAAGCCCTCCATGTTGCGCATGATTGGCCTGCTACCGGTAGTTCGCAACAAGGCCTTCGACATGGTCAGCGACGGCAACACCTTCAAGGTCTGGATTCCGCCCCGAAACAAATTTGTGATGGGCAAGAACTCCATGGAGACCACCACGCCGCAGCGTCGCTTTGAGGATCTGCGTCCGCAAAATATCTATGACGCACTTCTCATCCGCGAAGTCAGCTCAACTGAGATCGCGGTGCTTGAAAATGGCTTCGAGACCGTTCTCGACGCCACACGCCATCGCGTGGACCAGCCCGACTACGAACTTGACATCATCGCCAAAGGCGAGCAGGGCTGGTACCTTTCGCGGAAAATCCAGTTCAGCCGCACCGACCTGCTGCCTCACCGCCAGTGGATTTACTCGACTCAAGGCAGGGTAACTACCGACGTTAAGTATGACAACTATCAGAACTACGGGGAATCCACGTTTCCCAGCAAGATCGAAATCCAGCGTCCCATCGAAGACTACGATGTCACCCTCTTCATGTTGAAGCTGGAATTCAATCGTAAGCTGACCGACGACCAGTTTCAGTTGGACCAACCACCCAACGCTGAGGTCGAGCGTCTGGATCAGCCGAAGCCCCCAGGCGCAGTCGCGCCTGCAAAATAGCAGCGCAGGCCGGAGCCTCTGTCATGAACAAGATGATTGTCGCCAACCTGATCCACCGGCCGCTGCGGTCCCTTATCAGCATTGTCGCGATCGCCCTCGAAGTCACCCTGATCCTGCTGGTGGTCGGACTGCTGCTCGGCATCCTGAATGACTCCAAGCAACGGCAAATTGGGATTGGCGCGGACGTCATGGTGCAGCCGCCCGGTTCTTCGTTCATCGCTGGCGTGACCAGTGCGCCCATGTCTTTAAAGCTCGGTGAAGTTCTGGCCAAGCAACCGCATGTCGCGGCGGTTTCCCCGGTGCTGTGGCAACTCTCGACTGCCGGCGCCATCGAAGTCATTTACGGCATTGACCTCAAGAGCTTCGAAGGCCTCGCCGGTGGATTCAATTACATCGCGGGCGGCCCGTTTCAGGGCCCGGATGACGCGCTGGTCGACGACTACTTTGCCCAGGCCAAAAAAGTGAAGGTCGGCGACCCTATCGAAATACTGAACCACAACTTCCACATAGCTGGCATCGTCGAGCACGGCAAGGGCGCGCGCAAGTTCATCCCGATGGCAACCTTGCAGGACTTGACCGGAGCCCAGGGCAAGACTTCCGTGTTCTATTTAAAGGCTGACTCGCCGTCTAACGCCGATGCCGTAGTCCAGGAAATCAAAAACATACCGGGCATGCAGACTTACTCTGTCCGCTCCATGCGCGAATACTTGTCCATGATGACCTCCACCAATCTGCCCATGTTTTCCAGCACCATTAACGTGGTCATCGGAATCGCCGTCATCATCGGTTTCATCGTGATTTTCCAGGCGATGTACACGGCAGTAATGGAGCGGACGCGGGAGATTGGAATTCTTAAGTCGCTGGGAGCATCGAAGTTTTACATCGTCAACGTCATACTGCGAGAAACCATAGTGCTGGCGCTGGCTGGCATCTGCCTGGGCATTTTAGTCAGCTTGGCGGGACGAGCGGCGATTGTCAGCCGCATGCCTTTGCTGCGCGTGATTGTCGATCCCGGATGGATCGTCAGGGCAATTTTCATCGCTCTCGCAGGCGCGATCCTCGGCGCGCTCTACCCGGCGTACAAAGCTGCACAGAAAGATCCCATCGACGCGCTGGCCTACGAGTAGCCGCCTTCGCTGCCCGTTTATTTTTTAACCGGCTGGCCAAACGCGGTATCGTAATGCAGCTTGATTTCGCCGCGTGTGCCCTGCTCCGGCGAATACACCACACAGCTATCGAAGGGCCGGGAGTACACGTGCAGACTCACCGCCCGCTGGTTGTACTCGCGCGGATTGAGCACACGGTGCACCGGTTCCTTGGGATCGACCGCACAGGGATGCGTCGCATCCAATTCCACCGCGTCGGTAGGATCCAGCTCGCAACTCCCCGCTGCCGTGTCTTCCGCTCGAACTCGATAGTTCTCCACCCGCAATCGCCCGATGGGCGCCGACATCCAGCAATTCTGATCGCGGTGGTTGTGCACCGAACTCACTTGGCCGACGTCCCAGCAGATAGCGATTAATTCGTAGAGCGCGGTCTTGTCGATCAAATTGCGCGTGTAGTGTTGCGCATTCCAGGTTAGATAAGGCGCCAGGGTTTCCGGTTCCACCACCGCGCTCGCCAGATAGCTCCGCACTTGCTCCGTGCCTTCAAACGCCGTAGCTGGCAACTGGCGCAGTCCCGCCACTAAGTCAGTAATGGCTACTCGTTTTGCCGCAACTTGTGTTCCCATAAACACCTCGAATCGCCCGAAAACTATCTCACGACCTGTGGTCATTCGACAAACATGCAGTCCCCGTAGGAATAGAAACGGTACTCCGCCTCGACCGCGTGATGGTAGGCCCGCAGCACATTCTCCCGCCCGCCAAAGGCGCTCACTAGCATCAGCAGAGTAGATTGCGGCAGGTGAAAGTTTGTCAGCATCGCGCCGACCACGCGAAACCCATAGCCGGGCACAATGAACAAGTTGGCTTTGCCGCTTCGCGCCTCGATCGGACCTTCGCCGGCCGCCTGAGCAGCAAATTCCAAAGTACGCACCGACGTCGTGCCCACTGCGACCACTCGTCTGCCTTCGCGGCGCGCCCGGTTCAGCGCCGCGGCCGCCGGCTCCGCAATCGAGTACCACTCTCCGTGCAACTTGTGCTTCTCGATATTTTCCACCCGCACCGGTTGAAACGTTCCGAGTCCCACGTGCAAGGTGACTTCTGCGATCTCAATCCCACGTTGCCGAATTCGGCTCAATATCTCCGAAGTGAAATGCAATCCCGCCGTCGGAGCCGCCACCGACCCCCGATCCTGGGCATATATCGTCTGGTAACGCTCGCGATCGCCACTTTCGTCGGCACGCCCGATATAGGGCGGCAGAGGAACGTGTCCTATTTTCTCCAGGCGCTGAAAAAAATCAGGAACTGGCCGGAAGCGGATTCGCCGCTCGCCAAACTCTCCGCGCCACAACACTTCCGCCTCAAGTTCGCCGGCATCGCCAAAATATAAATGCTCCCCCACTCCAATCTTTTTTCCCGGACGAACCAGGCACTCCCATTGGTTGGGTTCCGCCGACAACTGTCGCGTCAGCAAAACCTCGACCACTCCCTGCGGGAAGTCCTGAGCCGCAGGATTGTGCGGGCTGACCGTTTGGGCTCGCTGTCCTCCTCGTCGCCCATACAGCCGCGCCGGAATAACCCGGCTGTTGTTGACCACCAGCAAGTCGTCAGGCCGCAGCAAGTCGGGAAACTCCACGAAACGTCCATCCCGCCAAGCGCCTGTCTCACGTTGCAAGTGCAACAGGCGAGAGCCCGACCGCTCCGGCAACGGCGTCTGCGCGATTCTCTCCGGCGGCAACGCGTAGTCGAAGTCAGACACCAGCACCCTACCAGACTACCTCGGCCGCGCAAAAAGGCGCGAACATCTGGCCCCGGCCGTCCCGAGTTGTTCCACCCGCCGTGGTACGGTAATATAAACGCTCAAACCGCATGTCCAGCACCTACCAACATCGGCGCGATATTCTTCGTTACGGCAAGATGTTGCATGATCGCGGCTTTGTCGCGGCCAGCGATGGCAACCTCTCCGTGCGCTTGGATTCCGGCCGGGTTCTCGTCACCCCAACCGGCATGAGCAAAGGCATGATGCGCACTTCGGATCTGGTGACGGTCGACAACGACGGTCAGCGCGTTGCCGGACGCAGAGATGTGACCAGCGAAATCGGGATGCACTTGCTCATTTACCGCTTGCGCCCTGACGTCAAGGCCATCGTGCATGCCCATCCAGCCACTGCCACTGGATTCGCAGCGTCGGGCATGGATCTCACCCAGCCGCTGGTGTGCGAAGTAGTCATCGGACTCGGCTCGATTCCTCTGGCTCGCTATGGCACCCCCGGCACGACCGAGTTGGCGGATGCCCTGGCCCCCCTAGTGCCGCAATACAACGCCATTCTGATGGCCAACCACGGCGTGGTGACCTATGGCGACACTCTCGAGCAAGCCTACATGCGCATGGAAACGGTGGAGCACTTCGCGCGCATCGCGCTGGTGGCGCACATGCTCGGCAAGGGGCAGCCGCTGGGAGTCCAGGAGGTGGAAAAGTTGGTGAGCGCCCGTACTCGCTATGCCGCCGCCCAAACTCTGGCGCCCATGCCGACCTTGCACCACCCCATGCCTTCCCGCCGCTCAGAATCCGGGGCCGACGAAGTAGTTGTGGCTTCCGGTCGCCAAAGCTAACGCTCTCCGCCCAACCGAAAGCGCAGTCCGACGCGGAAATTCGCCCGCAGCGCGGGGTATCCCGCGACTTCTTCGTAGTGCTTGTTCAGTACATTCTCGAGATTCACATAGGCAGTCACGCGCGACGTAATCGCATACCATCCACCTGCATCCGCCCGCACATACCCCGCCGCATGGTTCACTCCAAAGCCCAAAAAGTCCGAGTCGGTCCGCCGCCCAACAAAGCTTTCCCCCACGTTTCCACCCCACCTGTTGCCCAGATAGTTCAGCAGCAAGCTGGCCGAATGTTTGGGACGGCGCAGCAGAGGATTTCCCGGTTGCAGCAATGGGTCGAAGGCAAACGGTTGATCCAGAATTTGAGTGGAGGTATAGGAATAGCTTCCATCCAGCAACACCCGCGAGGTCAGGTTGCCTTTGAGTTCGACCTCGGCTCCGTGGGCCAGCGAGCGGTTTACATTCACGTACTGGCCCTGGAAAATCGCGTTGCAGCAGCTGTAGTCAATCTGGTTGCTGAACCGGTTGTGGAAATAGGTCGCGGTCAAAGCATACTTCCCGTTCAGCGAGTTCTGCTGAAATCCCGCTTCATAAGCTCGGTTCTCTTCCGCTTTCAAGTTTGGATTGGGCAAGGTGAAAGCATCGTTGGCGAACGACTCCTCGAAGCGCGGCTCCTTGATTCCGGCCGCATACGAGAAGTGCAAACGTGTTCCGGAAAGAACCTGTCCGCCGCGCCACAGCTGGTAGCCCACCGCCGCGCGCGGAACCACTTTGTTGCCAAACGTCTGGTTGTGCACAAATCGCCCGCCTGCCACTACTGAGAACCTACGCCAGTTCAGCGTCTGCTGCCCATAGACTGCGTGATTCAAGCGCAGACCGTGGCTGAGCGGCGGCACGGTGGGATCTCCGAAGCGTCCGCTTTCATCTTCAAACTCATAGCCGAAGGTGGTTCGCGCCCAACTCCGCTCCACATAATCGCCCTGATAGGCGAAGCCCGCGCGGTTCACGTGCGACGCAGTTTGAAAAGGAAAATCAATGTTCCCGAACAGAGGCGAAACCCGTCCCGCATCTACCGTGGTGTCTTCATTCAGCCGCTTGTGGTTGTAATCGAAGCCGGTGAGATGATGTTGCCAGCGGCCCACATTGAACGTCAGGTCAGCACTGGCGATCAGGTTGTTCTGGCGGGCCAACTGGTCGCGGTCGGGAGGAATTAGAGGCTGGCCATTGAAATTCCAAAACGACTGCACTCCGGTCCGGCTGTTGGAGTGGCGCAGATGAAAACGAAACAGGGCATTGTCGCGTAACTTGACGCCGACGTTGCCGCCCTGCAGCGAATTTGAATATTCGTCGTTCGGTCCCTGCCCGCTGCTGTTGAACTGGTCCCCGAAAACGTCATAGTCGAATCGTCCCCGTGCGCCCGAGAGCGCGAGGTCGCCATGCGCAGTGCCAAAGCTTCCCCCGTCCGCGCCAAAACGAAGTTCAGGCCTGAGCGTGGATCCCTTTTGCGAAAATACCTGAACCACGCTGGTCATCGCGTCGGAACCGTAGAGCGTGCTCTGGGCGCCGCGCAAGAATTCCACGCGCTCCGTCCCCGTCAGCGGAACCACCCCGAAATCAAAGGTCCCGCCGGGTTCGTTCACCGAGACCCCATCCACCAGAACTTTGTTGTAGCGGGAATCGCCGCCGCGCACGAATAGCGAGCCCAACCCGCCGCGCTGTCCCGACACGTTGACCACGGCGCCAGGCAGAAATCGCAATGCCTCGGACGCAGCGCCGGGCTGCATGGCTTCAATCTGGCCGTGCTCCAAAGTGCTGACGCTAGCTCCCGCAGTCTCATCGGAAACCGGAGTGCGGGTGGCGCTCACCACCACCGTCTCGGAAACTTTCTCCACCCGCAGGGGCACGGTGAGCGTGGATGTCTGCACCGCAGCATCGGCGCGAGCATCGGCGCGCTCGGGGGCGAATCCCGCGGCCAGCACTTCTACCTCGAAGGAATCGCCGGAGTCGACATCGAATCGCGCCGTACCATCGCCCGCAGTCAGCCGGACCGCCAAAGGGGTAGCGCTGCCATCGCGATAGATCGAAACCTGTGCGCCAGCCACCACGGCCGCGTGCGGATCAATAACTTTGACTTTGAGTTCGGCCGCGAAACCAGCCAGGGGCAGAAGCGAAAAACAAACCAGGAACAGGCGATACATGAAATCCTCCTTCACACGCGAAAGGGTTGCAGTGGAGGATTCGCACCGGTCTCCTGGCTCGCGAGTAAGACGTGCTCAGCAGCACGCCGGCCTTCTGTCCCAGCCTTCCCAGTTTCCCAGTGGCCGAAACGATTTTCCTCGCTTACAGTTGCGCGGCAGCGCGGGGTTTGCACCCGCTTCCCATTCCATCGCGATGATGGAATCGCGCGAATCCGTTAACTCTCAATCGTGAAATTTCAATCGTTGAATTCTTGACCTTCCAGTCCGCGAATTTTCAATCCCTGGGCTTTGAGCAAGTAAAGCTTCAACGATCTGACCAAAAACGACTTCTCGACCTTACGCGGGAGCAAGACAGGAATGCAAGCGCGCGTACCAGTCCGCTCCGCGTTTGACACGTTTCGGCGGCCTTCGTGGAAGGGTACGGCTTCATCCATGCCGCCCCAACCCGGTCTGGGTGAAAGTGCACAGCCTCAGCCGCGCCACCCGAAACCACGAAAAGTGAGGGGCTTTAGCTCTCGCGGCCTGCTCCGCCCGATGAGCGCCTATAAGACAAATCAACAAACCCGTTTCTATAAGCGACTACATTTTTCAGATGCCACTTCTGCTCGCTACCGGGATCACCGAACAGGCGCAGTCCGTCCCCCAACGTGACTGGCGCTATCATCAATCTGATTTCATCCACCAGGCCGAGCCTGAGAAAACTCTGGCCTAACACGGCCCCTCCCACCAGCCAAATGTTTCCGTATTGAGGCGCGAGTATCTCATCCACCAATCTCATGAGGTCGCCTGAATAGAATTCGACGCTGTCCCTCGTGCGCGGCAGTTTTCTGCTTGTCACCACGACCGTCGGAGTGTCGCCATAGGGCCAGCCTAGCTCGAGCGCGTGCTCGTAAGTGCGAGAACCGAGAACGTAGCAGTCTATCGACTCGATAACGTCAGCCCCGTCGTCGGTCACCCCTCTTTCGTAGACGTCAGAACTGTCCATCCACGAAACACTGTTGTCCGTCCTGGCGATGAAGCCATCAAGGCTTGAAACTACGTGCATCGTGATTGTCGGATTCTTTGCGCTTGACATGTTCCTCCCGATAGGGCCGACCCCGGCCGCGTCCACGCTGATCCGTCATTGGCTGATACGTGATCGACTGAACCTTGATCGGCTGAACTGTGATTGCATCCCGCGACAATAACCTAACGTCGCCCCGGCCATCGAGTCAAACCCTGTGCCAGCGTCACCAGTCATTCCGAACGAAACAACGCCGGGGCGCATCCGTCGGTGTGAGGCCGACTCGAATCGCGCAACTTGACACCTTTCGGTGCGTCCACTAAAACCCTGTAATGCCCGATTCGCCGAGTGCGGCTCGGACAGTCCCATTCTGGCAGCAAGCTCCGGCTCCCGCCACAGGGGGCCAGCACACAAATCGCTAGAGAGGGCAATATGAGACCGATCCTTAATGCGATACGCAGTTCAGCAATGAAGGCGTTCGCCGTTCTTGTAGTATGCGCTGCGGCCGCGATCGGCTTGCCTGCACAGACTTTCACCACACTGCATAGCTTCGACTCGACCGACGGTGCCAACCCTATCGCGGGCCTGATCCAGGCCGCCGATGGGAATTTGTATGGAGCGGCAACCAATGGTGGCGCGCACAGCGATGGCACGGTTTTCAAAATTATCACGAGCGGCTTGCTAACCACGTTGCACAGCTTCGACCACACGGACGGCTTTTTCCCCGTCGCGCCGCCGCTTGAGGCTAGAGACGGGAACTTCTACGGGACGACGTCCGGCACAGTCTTCAAACTCACCCCTAGTGGCGTGGTCACGACACTGCACACCTTCGGTGGGCCCGACGGTCTTTCCCCGGAAGGCGGGCTGATCCAAGCCAAAGACGGGAATTTTTACGGGACGACCAACCTGGGCGGGGCCGCGGGCCTCGGCACGGTCTTCAAAATCACCCCTACAGGCACGCTGACCACGCTTTACAGTTTCTGCTCCCAAAGCAGTTGCGCCGATGGCGCCCGACCCGCAGCCGGGCTGCTCCAGGCCACGGACGGGAACTTCTACGGAACCACTTACGGTTACCCGGATACCAGTACTCAATATGGGACCGTATTCAAAATCACGTCGAGTGGTACCTTGACGACGCTGCATAGTTTCAACTCGACGGACGGCGAGGCGCCGTTCGCGGCGCTTATCGAGGTGGGTCGAAGCCTCTATGGAACAACATACTTCGGGGGCGGAGGTTCTGGAACGATCTTTAGGATTACCTTGGGCGGCGGCACGCTGACCACACTCTATAACTTCTGTTCCCAAAGCGGCTGCGTAGATGGCAGCGGCCCGGTCGCCGGCCTGGCCTATGCGACCGACGGCAACCTGTACGGAACAACTTACTTCGGCGGAGCCCATGGCGGTGGAACGGTCTTCGAAATCACCCCGAGTGGCGCGCTGACCACGCTGCACAGCTTCGAAATGCTAGGCAATCCCGAAGGGGTGCTGGTTCAGGACACCAATGGGACTCTCTACGGGACAACGCAGATTGGCGGGGCCCGCAACCTTGGCACGGTCTTCAGCTTGTCTGTAGGTCTTGGTCCGTTTGTTGAGACGCAGACCACCTCCGGCAAGGTCGGAACGAAGGTCGTTATCCTCGGAACGAATCTGACCGGCTCGACCAGCGTCACCTTCAACGGCACGGCGGCCAGCTTCAAAGTGGTTTCGAGTTCCGAAATCACCGCCAGCGTACCCA